>JAGUYC010000254.1 GCA_020061515.1 Gemmatimonadota bacterium | reverse complement strand
GAGACAGGCGGCGGAGGCGCGCCCCGACGCTCGAGAGCCGGTCGCGACCGTGGTCCGTTCGGAGCGGAAGGTCGGCCGGAACGAGCCGTGTCCGTGCGGGAGCGGCAAGAAATACAAGCAGTGCTGCGGAAGGTAGGGTTGCCCGCGGCGGCGGAAAGGAGTAGCTTTCCGTCCGCGGCGCCGGCGGCCCCGGCGGAGGGCTCAAGCCGCCCGGCGCATCGACCGATGCTCCAGGGGGACGATCGCCCCCCCGCTTGAAGGCGGAATCCGAAAGGACATCATGGCCAAGTCGCTCGTCATCGTGGAGTCGCCGGCTAAGGCGCGCACGATCAACAAGTTCCTCGGGCGCGGTTACGAGGTCAAGGCCTCGATGGGCCACGTGAAGGACCTCCCGAAGAGGGACCTCGGCGTGGACGTCGAGAACGACTTCGAACCGAAGTACATCATCATTCGAGGGAAGGGGAAGGTCCTCCAGGAGATCAAGAAGGCGGCGCGCGCCGCGGAGACGATCTACCTCGCCCCGGACTTCGACCGCGAGGGGGAGGCGATCGCCGCGCACCTGGCCGAGTATCTCGGCGAGAACGGCGGCGCGGGGAAGATCCGCCGCATTCTCTTCAACGAGATCACGAAGCGCGCGATCCTGGAGGCGATCCAAAACCCGCAGGCGATCGACACGAACAAGGTCGACGCGCAGCAGGGGAGAAGGATCCTCGACCGGCTCGTCGGGTATTTGGTCAGCCCGCTCCTCTGGAAAGCGTTCTACCGCGGGACGAGCGCCGGGCGCGTGCAAACGGTCGCCCTTCGCATGGTCATCGAGCGCGAGGAGGAGATCGAGGCGTTCCGCCCGGAGGAATTCTGGTCGATCGACGCGGCGTTCACCGGCGCGTCGGGGAATGCCTTCACCGCTTCGCTCCAGGAGATCGGCGGCGAGAAGACCCGCGTTCCGAACGGCGAGGAAGCGGCCCGAATCGCGGAGGACATCCCGCGCCACGACTACCGCGCGAGCGAGATCGAGAAGACCGTTCGACGCCGCCAGCCGCCGGCTCCGTTCATCACTTCGACCTTGCAGCAGGAGGCGTCGAAGCGCTTCGGGTTCACGGCGCGCAAGACGATGCAGATCGCGCAGGGCCTGTACGAGGGAGTCGATTTGAAGGACGAGGGCCCGGTCGGGCTCATCACCTACATGCGGACCGACTCGACGCGCGTCGCGGACGAGGCGATCGCCGAGGTGCGGGAGCTGATCGGGCGCGTCTTCGGCCCCGGCGAGCTTCCGGAGAAGCCGGTGGAGCACCGGAAGGGAAAAGGGGCGCAGGACGCTCACGAAGCGATCCGCCCGACGTCGGCCGCGCGGACGCCCGATTCATTGAAGACTCAACTCACGCGCGATCAATTCCGCTTGTACGAAGTCGTGTGGAGCCGCTTCGTCGCAAGCCAGATGAAGCCGGCCCTTTACGACCAAACGAAGATCGACGTGCGGGGAGGTCCGTATCTCTTCCGCGCGAGCGGCTCGGTGATCCGCGAGAAGGGCTTCCTTCAGGTCTTCGAGGAGACGAACGGGAAGAACGGGAAGAACGGGAAGGACCGAATCCTCCCCGAGGTCGCGGAGGGGGAGAACCTTCGTCTCGGCGAGGTGAGTCCCGAGCAGCACTTCACGCAGCCGCCGGCGCGCTACACCGAGGCGAGCCTCGTCAAGGAGCTCGAGGCGAACGGAATCGGCCGACCGAGCACCTACGCGACGATCGCCGCGACGCTGATCGACCGGAAGTACATGCGGCGGGAGAAGCAGCGTTTCTTCCCGACCGATCTCGGGCGGGACGTGCTCAAGTTTCTGCTCGTCCACTTCGAGAGCGTGTTCAACGTCGGTTTCACCGCCCTTATGGAGGAGGAACTCGACAAGGTCGAGGAGGGGAAGGATCGCTGGAAGGACGTGGTCCGCACTTTCTACGAGCGGTTCCGCCAGGATCTCGACCGAGTGAACGTCGAGGACGCGAAGTCGGAGACGGAGATCGTCTGCGACCGCTGCGGAAAGCCGATGGTGGCGCGCTGGGGGCGGAACGGCCGCTTCCTCGCGTGCACCGGGTACCCGGAGTGCCGGAACACGAGGCCCCTCGAAGGCGAGGAGCCGGAGCCGACGAACGAGACGTGCGACAAGTGCGGCGGCGGCATGGTGATTCGAAGCGGTCGCTTCGGGCGCTTCCTCGCGTGCGCGAACTACCCCGCGTGCAAGAACACGCGCTCGATCCCGGTGGGTGTGGCGTGTCCACGCGAGGGATGCGGCGGCCAGCTCACGGAGAAGCGGACGCGCGCCGGGCGCGTCTTCTACGGATGCTCGAGCTATCCGAATTGCAACTTCGCCGTCTGGAGCCGGCCGATCGCTGAGAAGTGCGAGGCGTGCGGCTTCCCGCTCCTCGTGGAGAAGAGCAGCAAGGCGCGCGGCGACTACCTCGAGTGCCCCGAGTGCAAGGCGAAGAAGGAGCTCGCCGCCGAACGCTCGGGGGAAGCCGCGGAAGAGTAGGCGGCTCGATCTCCATCCAGCCGGAAATCGGCTTTCCCTTTCATCGGCCGTGTTTGCGTCGTCGGACGGCGGGTCCAGACAACCAAGTCTGTCTTCGTCCGGAGACAGGGGGCGGGGCTCAGCGGCGAGTTGCCGCGCGCCGCGCGCGGCATGTTTGAGCAAGCGAACCCCGCCCCTCGGCTCCGGAGCTTCCGGTTCGCGTCCTCGCCACCCGCGGGGCTCCTCCGTACCTGGTACACTGTTCCACGCTGTTCTGTGGCAGGTACACGGTTTCGCGGTTCTGTACCAGGTACACTTCGCGGGGGAGAACGGTATCAAGCACAAGGTGACCGTCATCGGCGGCGGCCTCGCAGGATGCGAGGCGGCCTGGCAGCTCGCGCGTCGCGGCGTTCCCGTCCGCCTCTACGAGATGCGCCCCGTCCGAAGAACCGAGGCGCACGAGACCAGCCTTCTCGCGGAGCTCGTCTGCTCGAACTCCTTCAAGTCGGAGCTCATCCCTTCCGCCCCCGCGCTTCTAAAACGCGAGCTTGAGACACTCGGGTCGCTTCTCCTTCGTGTCGCGCGGGAGGCGAGCGTCCCGGCCGGGTCCGCGCTCGCGGTCGACCGCGCGATCTTCTCGGAACGGACGACCGCCGCGATCGAAGGAGAGCCGCGGATCGAGATCGTGAGGGAGGAGGTCCGAGCGATCCCGCCGAACGGCCCGGTGATCGTCGCGACCGGTCCCCTCACGTCGGAGCCGCTCGCGGATGAGATCGCCCGCATCGTCGGCGAGGGCCGTCTCTTCTTCTATGACGCGATCGCGCCGGTCGTGAGCGCGGAGTCGATCGACCGATCGGCGCTCTTCGCCGCCTCGCGCTACGGAAAGGGGGGCGAGGACTACCTCAACGTTCCCTTGAATGATCAAGACTACGAGGCGTTTGTCGACGCGATCCTCGCCGCCGACCTCTATCCCCTTCACGACTTCGAGGAGAACCTCTTCTTCGAGGCGTGCCTTCCGATCGAGGAGATCGCGCGGCGCGGCCGCGACTCGCTCCGCTTCGGGCCGATGAAGCCGGTCGGGCTTCTCGATCCGCGAACGCGGAAGCGGCCCTTCGCCGTCCTTCAGCTCCGCAAGGAGAACCGGGAAGGGACCGCGTGGAATCTCGTCGGGTGCCAGACGCGCATGCGCCGCGGGGAGCAGCAGAGGATCTTTCGCGCGCTTCCGGGGCTCGCGCGGGCGGAGTTCTTGCGTTACGGAAGCCTTCACCGGAACACGTATCTCTGCGCGCCGCGCGTTCTCGCGGGCGGGCTCGCTCTGCGGGCGGATCCTCGCGTTCGGATCGCGGGGCAGATCACTGGGGTCGAGGGATACGTCGAGTCGATCGCGATGGGGATGGTCGCGGCGCTCCAGACGCACCGCGCGATCGAGGGGCGCGAGCGGATCGAGTGGCCGCGCGAGAGCGCGATCGGATCGCTCCTTCACTTTCTCGCGGCCTCCGATCCGGACCACTTTCAGCCGACCAACATCCACTTCGGGCTCTTCCCGCCCCTCGAGACGCGCGTCCGCTCGAAGAAGGAACGCCACGCGCGGATCTTCCACCGCGCGGAGGAAGCCTTCGCCCACTTCCTTCGCCCCGCATCCGGTATCTGATACCTTTAGGGAAAAAGACGACACCACGGCGGGTGACCGCGGCAGGTGTCCGCGAGGAGCGCAGCCACCAAGGCTCGGCGACTGGCGAGCATCGAGCGGACAGCCGCGGGCAGGACCCGCCGTTCACCGACGCAACCACGGCGGGTGGCGGCCACGGGACGCTGGGCCACTAACGCTTGTCGCTCCCACGGTCGCGACAAGCCCAAGTGGCCCATGCGCCCCTCCCACTCGCGCGCAGGCCACCAAGT
>JAGUYC010000205.1 GCA_020061515.1 Gemmatimonadota bacterium | reverse complement strand
TGGCGGAGGCGCGCGGAGAGGCCGACCGCGTCGAGGAGTTCGCGCGCGCTCCGCCGCGCCTCGGCCGCTCTCTCTCCCGCGATCAAAAGAGGGAGCATGACGTTCTCCTCGGCGGTGAACTCGCCGAGCAGATGGTGAAACTGAAAAACGAACCCAACCCGCCGGTTTCGAAGACGCGAAAGGTCGCCGTCCTTGAGACGGAAGACATCCTCTCCCCCGATGAGGACGAGCCCGGATGTTGGGCGGAGAAGGGCCCCGCAGATGTGAAGGAGCGTGCTCTTTCCGGCCCCCGAGGCTCCGACGATCGAAACGATCTCGCCTCTCGCGACGGCGAGATCGACCCCGCGGAGAACGTGAAGCTCCTCCGCGCCGGAGGGGAAGATCTTTCGAAGCCCCTCGGTTCGAAGAACGGTCTCGCTCCGCGCGTTCGGATCCATCATTCGTACCGGATCGCGTGGACCGGCTCGAGACGGGACGCCTTCCACGCGGGGTAGAGGGTCGCGGTGAGACAGATCGCCATCGATGCGGCCGCGACCCGGATGAAGTCGAGCGCCTCCATGCGCACAGGAAGCGAATCGATGAAGTAGATATCTCCCGGCAGCGGGATGAAATTGTAGCGGTCGAGGAGCCAGCAGAGGACTGAGCCCCCGGCGAGGCCGAGGAGCGTTCCGATCGCGCCGATCACTGCTCCCTCGAGAACGAAGATGAAGAGCACCGCGCGCAAGGAAGCGCCGAGCGTCTTCAACACGCCGATCTCCCGCGTCTTCTCCATCACGACCATGATGAGCGTGCTCGTGATGTTGAACGCGGCGACGAGGATCACGAGCGCGAGGATCACGAACATGACCCGCTTCTCGGTGCTCATCCAGGAGAAGAGGGTTCGGTTCAGGTCGATCCAGTTGTTCGTGCGAAACGGAGGATGTCCCACGCGGGCGAGAAGCCGGTTCGCGATCGCGGGCGCGCGGTACGGGTCGTCGACACGGACGGAGATCCCCGTCACGCTCTTCCCCATGCCGAGGAGATTTTGCGCCGCCTCGAGCGGAACGAGGACGAGCGAGGAGTTGTATTCGTACATGCCCGCGTCGAACGTCCCCGCCACGCGGAAGCGACGCATCTTCGGAACCGAACCGAAGGGCGTGACCGCGGTGTTCTCGAACGAGGCGAGCACGATCGTCTCTCCGGAGAGGGTCCCGAGGTTGAGGGCGAGCTCCGTTCCGAGGAGCGCCGGCGGCGGTCCGGTCCCGTCCCACTCGAGGCTCGCGCCGCGCGGGGTCGTGCGGGCAAGGAGATCCGAGACGCCTGTTTCCCTCTCCGGGTCGATTCCCTTGAGGACGACGCCGTCCATCTCGTCCTCGACCCGGATCATCGCCTTCGTGTACACGAACGGAGAGAGAGCGGCGACGCCTTCGGTCTCCCGAATCCGCTCTTCCAGATCCTCGTCCGTCTCGAACGGCTCGTTCCCGTAGCGGAGGAGGATCACATGCGCGTTCGTCCCCATGATCCGCGATTTCACCTCTTGCTCGAAGCCGTTCATCACCGCGAGCACGACGAGAAGCGCCGTCACGCCGACGAACACCCCGAGAACGGAGATGAGGCTGATGACCGGGATGAACCCGAACCGCTTCGGCGAGTGCATGTGGCGGCGCGCGATGAAGAGCGTGTAGCGCATGGCTCACTCGCCCCCTTCGGGGCGGAGCTGCGGGAAGAAGAGGACGTCGCGGATCGAGGGCTGATCGGCGAAGATCATCGACAAGCGGTCGATGCCGACGCCCATCCCTCCGGTCGGCGGCATCCCGTGCTCGAGAGCGCGGAGGAAGTCCTCGTCGACCTGCTGCGCCTCCTCGCGCTCCTTTCCGCGGAGAAGCCGCTGCGCCTCGAAACGGGCTCTCTGCTCGATCGGATCGTTCAGCTCGGAGAACGCGTTTCCGATCTCCATTCCGAAGAGATACGGTTCAAACCGCTCGACGATCCCGGGCCGGTCGCTCCGCTCCTTCGCGAGAGGCGAGATCTCCTTCGGGAAGTCGACGACGAAGGTCGGCGTCTCGATCCCGGGCTCGATCCACGCGGCGAAGAGCGCGTCGAGAAGCGCCCCGCGCGAAACATCCGCGGGAAGGTCCACTCCGCTCGCCCGGACGGCGGCGCGAAGCTCCTCATCGTCGAGGAGAAGAACGTCCTTCTCGAGCCGCTCCGAAAGGGAATCGACGAAGGAGATCTCCCTCCAGGGACGGGAGAGGTCGGCGCTCTTCCCGCCGAAAGAGACTGTCGTCCCGCCCAGCGTCTCGTTGGCGATCGACCGGAGCATCTCCTCGAGAAGCCGCATCATGTCGCGGAAATCGGCGTACGCCTCGTACAGCTCGAGCTGCGTGAACTCCGGGTTGTGAGTCCGGTCGATCCCTTCGTTCCGGAAGTCCTTTCCGATCTCGTACACCTTCTCGAGGCCGCCGATGATGAGGCGCTTCAGGTAGAGCTCGTCCGCGATCCGGAGATAGAGCTTTAGATTCAAAGCGTTGTGATGCGTGACGAACGGCCGCGCCGACGCCCCTCCGTAGAGCGGCTGCAAGATCGGCGTCTCCACCTCGAGAAAGTCCCGCGCGTCGAGAAAGGAACGGACCGAGCGGACGACCGCCGCGCGCGTCCGAAACGCGCGCTGCACGTCCGGGTTGACGATGAGGTCAAGATAGCGCTGGCGGTAGCGGGTCTCCTTGTTCGTGAGCCCGTGCCATTTCTCCGGAAGAGGCCGGAGCGATTTTGCGAGCACCTCGAACGAGCGGACCTCGATCGAGATCTCGCCGCTCTTCGTGCGGAAGGGGACGCCCCGCGCGCCGAGGAGATCCCCTGCCTCGATCTGCTTCCAGGTTTCGTACGCCTCCTCGCCGAGGATGTCCGCCCGGAAGTAGAGCTGCGCGTCGCCGCTTCGGTCGCGAAGATGGGCGAACGAGGCCTTTCCCATCCGCCGGATCGTGAGGATCCGACCCGCGACGGCGACCGGGGTCTTCTCCCTTTCGAGCTCGTCGAAACGCTCCGTGATCTCCGCGGCGAGGCGATCCCTCTCGAAGCGGGTCGGGTAGGGCCGAATGCCGCTCTCCTCGAGCCGGCGCCGCTTCTCGAGCCGCACCTGAAAAAGCGCTTTCTCTTCGGTCACGCGGTCTCCTTCAGTTCTTCCTTCAGGCCCGGGCCGGAACGGACCCAATATAAGCGCCTCGCGGCCATCCGTCAAGAAAGGCCGCGCGTCGAAACCTTTTTTTCCCAACGACTTTCGCCGGACTCTCTAGCGCATCCGCAGAAACGCCTGGACGAAGGAATCGATCTCCCCGTCCATGATCGCCTGAATGTTCCCCGTCTCCGCTCCCGTGCGGTGGTCCTTCACGAGCGTGTAGGGCTGGAAGACATAGCTTCGAATCTGGTTTCCCCAGGCGATCTCCTTCTTCTCTTCCTCTTTCTCGGCGCGCTTCTTCCTCTCCTCCTCCAGGCGGGCGGCCATGAGGCGCGCCTTGAGCACCTTGAGCGCGTTCGCGCGGTTCCGGTGCTGCGAGCGCTCGCTCTGGCAGCTCACCACGATGCCGGTCGGGATGTGCGTGACGCGCACCGCCGAGTCGGTCTTGTTCACGTGCTGGCCGCCCGCGCCGCTCGCGCGGAACGTCTCGATCCGGATCTCCGCATCCTTGACGTCGATCTCCTCGATCTCTTCCGGCTCCGGATAGACGAAGACGCTCGCGAAGGAGGTGTGGCGGCGGTGCGCGGCGTCGAAGGGGGAGAGCCGGACCATCCGATGGACGCCGATCTCCGCCTTCAGGTATCCGTATGCGTATTCACCTAAAACTTCGAGCGTTACACTTTTCAGTCCAGCTTCTTCAGCAGATTGATAATCGAGAAACGAATATTTGTAATCATGAAGGTCGCACCATCGCTGGTACATACGTAAAAGCATTTCGGCCCAGTCCTGGGAGTCCACCCCGCCGGCGCCGGGGTGGATCGCGAGGATCGCGTTCCCCCGGTCCTCCGGTCCCGGGAGGAGGGAGCGGACCTCCATCTCGGAAACGAGGCGGACGAGCCGTTTCATGCTCTTCGTGAGTTCGGCGCGTAGGTCGGGGTCTTCCCCGTCGTCCTCGGCCATCTCGAGAAGGAGGCCGATCTCTTCCTCGGCCGATCGGAGCGCGGCGAACTCGTCGAGAACGCGCTTCTCCGAGGAGAGAGCGCGCGTCACCTCCTCGGCCTTCTTCCGATCGTCCCAGAAGTCCCGGGCCGACATGCGGGTTTCGAGAGCCTCGATCTTCTTCCGCCTTCCGGCGATGTCAAAGATACCCTTCGAGCTCGTCGATCTTCTTCCGGTTCTCTTCGAGTGACGCTCGAAGCTCCTTCGTGTCCCACATCGCTTGTCCTCCCCTACTCGGCCTCTCTCTGGAGCGCGCGCCAGACCTCGCGAGCCCGCTCTTCCAGATCGGCCGGGGTGCCGTCGTTCTCGATCACGAAATCAGACCGGCGCGCCTTCTCTTCCTCGTTCATCTGGCACGCGGCGCGGCGGAGCGCCTCCTCCTCGGAGATCCCGTGGCGCCGCGCGATCCGCTTCGCCCGCGTCTCGGGGGGGGCGATGACCGCGACGACCCGATCAACCTCCTCCTCGATTCCCCACTCGTAAAGGAGCGCGGCATCGAGGACGTAGACCGCTCGCGGTTCCCCTCTCGCCTTCCGGATCTCGGTCCGGATCTTGCGCAATAGTATAGGCTGAACGATCCGGTCGAACAGGCGGAGTTTTTCGGGATCGCCGAAGACCGCCTCGCCGAGAAGGCGGCGATCGAGCGACCCGTCC
>JAGUYC010000301.1 GCA_020061515.1 Gemmatimonadota bacterium | reverse complement strand
GCTCGCCCCGCCGAAAAGAAACGCGCCCGCGAAGAGAAAGATGAGGATCCCCCCGGGCGGAGTCGACCGAAAGCGGACCGCCACGTTCCGCGACGCGAGCTCGCTCCCGCCCGGATCGGCGGGGTCGTGCGCGAGGAGACGCGTGATCCCCGCGTGCGCCGGGCGCCAAGCGATCATTCCATCCGGCCCGAACGGCCCAAGCTCCTCGCGCTTCTCCGTCCGGCTTCCGGGACGATAGACGGCCGCGAGATGAAGCGCGGTTTCCGAATCGGGCGGCTCGAGGAAGACCTTCACCTCCGACCCTTCGGTCGGGATCGGAACTTCCAGCACGAGATCAAACGCCGCCGAGGGCCGCGCGAGAAGAAGAAGCGCGAAGATCGCCGGCAAGACGCGCGTCATCGATTCTCCTCGTCGAGCAGGATCGCCGCCCGTCTCTTCCTTCTTCTGTGATAGACGCCGGCGCCGGTCAGAACGAACGCCCCGCCGATCGTGAAGGCGAGATAGAGAGCGAGAACGAGAACGTGAAGGTTGACGAGACGCCCCGTCTCGAGCGCGGATCCGTACAGCCCGTTCCGGAACTCCTGCCGGAGCGAGTTCCCGAGAACGAGAAGAATCACGAGCGGGATCACGATCTTGATCATCCAATCCCATATCGGGCCGATCCGGATGCGCGAATGCTCGTTCAGCGACGCGCGGAGCTTGTGGGCGCCGAGCACCCAACCGATGAAAATGCACTCGAGGAACCCGCACGTGAGGAGCCCGTACGAGAACGCCCAGTGATCGAAAAGATCGAGAAGCGAAAGCCCGAGGGTGCCGTTCGAGCGGAGCACGGGGTCGATGACCGTCGGGATCGCGAAGCAGCACGACCCGGCCGCTCCGATGATCGAGATCACGAGAAGGGTCTTCCTCCGCGAGAACCCGAACTTATCGATGATCCCCGCCCCGACCGCCTCGATGAGCGACACGGAGGATGTGATCCCCGCCATCAGGAGCAGCGCGAAGAAGAGGACGCCGAAGAGCTGCGCGCCGACCGGAAACGCCCCGATCCCCTCCGGGATCACGAAGAACGTCATGCTGAGCGTGGACGCGCGCGGAACGATCGCGAAACAGAAAAGGAGCGAGAAGATCGCGATCCCTGCGGCGTATTCGAACGAGCAGTTGAGGAAGCTGATCGTGAGCGCGTTCGTCGGCTGGTCGGATTTCTTGGGGAGATACGACGCGTACGTCGCCATGATGCCGAACCCGAGCGAGAGGGTGAAGAAGATCTGCGAGAACGCGCCCTGCCAGACTTCCGGATCCTTCATCACTTCAAAGTTCGGAGTGAAAAGAAGAAGGAGCCCCTGCGTTCCGTTCGGGAGCGTGATCCCGCGAAGGATCAGGATGAACATGAAGAGCCACATGAGCGGGACGCACACCTTGACCCATCGCTCGATCGACTTCGTCCCCCACCAGACGGCGGAGACATTGAGGATCCACACGATGAGGACGTACGCGATCGTGTCCCCTCGCGAGATCATGTCGAAGAAGTGGGCCATCGAGTTGGAGAGGACGCCCTTCTCGATGCCGAAAGCGGCGACCGCCATCGGCTGCCAGAGCGAGCCGAACGCGCCGATCAGCATCCCGAGCACCCATCCGAGGATCGTGATGTAGTACATCGTGATGACGGACGCGTTGAGAAGGCCGAACCACCCGACCCACTCCCCTTTCACGCCGGCGCTCTGGTACATCGCCTCGGGGAAGCCGCGCTGCGCGCGGTGCCCGAGCCCGAGCTCCATCATCATCACCGGAATGCCGAGAAGGACGAGCGCGACGAGATAGGGGATGTAGAAGGCGCCCGCCCCGAAGCGGTACGCGTTCGCGCTGAAGAAGACGATGTTGCCGAGCCCGATCGCCGACCCGGACGCGGCCAGAATGAACCCGATCTTGGATTTCCACTGGTCGCGTGGGGCTTTCGCCATGCGATCCTCCGGAGGCGATGCCTTACCCGGCGGCCCGAACGAAAACCTCGGCAGGAACGGTGAGCTCCGCCTCGGCACGGTCTCGGCAAGGGTAAGAAATGCCCCGGTGGGTGTCAACGGGGGCTCCGGCGGGGAGCGTCCGCCCCTGCTTCGCAGCAGGTGCGCTCGAAAGACCGATCACTTCTCGACAGAGACGGCTCCATCGACCCGCGATTGCCAAGCAGACGATCTTTCTTCGACATGACGACTCGCTTTTCGAAGAGCCTTCGAAACGGCGAGCAGGTTCTCACCGAAAGAGCGTCTTCACGGCGCTCCACGAGGACTCCGCGGTCCCCGTACCCGGGTGACACTCGAAGCTCGCGTCCATCAGGATCTGGACCGGACCGTGGCTGTCCTGAAAATCCAGAGGCGGGCAGTAAGGCGCGCTCGGCCCGCCGTAGAAAAAGGAATGCACCGGCGAAGGCGAGTAGCCGGGGCACAAGACCGGAGCCGCGAGGTTCTTGGCGTTGTTGTCGGTCGCGAGGTGGGGAAGCGTCCCCTTGTCCCATGTCGCGGCGATCGCGACCCGACCGGTCAGATCGACGACTTCGGGAAAGACGAGCGGTCCCGGATAGTGAGCCCCGGAAGGATCGTAGCCCGCGATCGTGGCGAGGGACGCGCCGACCTTGCATCCGTCCTCATCGACTCGATACAGATTGAACGTGATCGTGTATCCCCAGCCGGGCGACGTGTACCGCCAATACCACCAGAACTCCGTGTTCGTGCACACCTCGTTCGGAAGCGCGCCGCAATCGGCCGGAAGGTCGAACACGACGCCGACCTCGTCTCCCGGCTCCCAACCGGACCAGACCCAAAGCCACCCCGAGCAGAGATTGTAGTAGACGATCGAGCAGGTGCCGGACGCCGCCCCGCGATCGTGAGGTGAAACGGCTTCCTTCACCGGAACGCTCGGCCGGTTCGGGATGTCCGCCCGGGCGGAGAGCGCGAACCCCAAAGAAAGAACCGGAACGAACCATGTTCTGTTCATGAGCGGAACCTCCTCGGGGCCGATGCTTCGGTCCTTTTCGCGGTGCTCTCGTCAATCTTCCGGAACCGTGTCGGGTCAACGCGGCGCGTGGGATACTACGTTTCCTATTTTATCACAGGCGAAGCATTATGGCGAGAGGGACCGCGCGTGGCGGCCGTTCGCAGACGGTCTTGTCTTCGCCGCGGAGGAAAGTCTTCGCCGGCCGCGCGGCGATCGATCATCGGGGTTCCGCCCGCGCGATCAGGAGCCTTGCAGCTTCCGGCCCCGCCAGGCCCGGGCGACGGCGCGGGGATCGCCGCCG
>JAGUYC010000110.1 GCA_020061515.1 Gemmatimonadota bacterium | reverse complement strand
GTCTTGGATTCGAAGAGCGGCGAGGTCCTCGCGATGGTCGGCTCTCCCGATTTTTCCTCTCCCGATGCGGGTCAGGTGAACGCCGCTCTCGCGTTGCGCCAGCCGGGGAGCGCGGTGAAGCCGTTCGTCTATGCCGCGGCGTTCGCAGGGACCCTTCGTCCCTCAACGATTCTCGCCGATGTGCCGGTTTCGTACGGCGATCCGACCGGATCGTTCGCGCCGCGGAACTACGCGGAGACGTTCGCAGGGCCGGTCTCCGCGCGACTCGCGCTCGCGAACTCCTGGAATGTCCCCGCGGTCGAGGTCGCTTGGGAGATGGGAGCGCACGAGGCGGCGCGCGTCTTCGAGGCGGTCGGCCTCGGGGCGACCGATCCGGAACGCCTCGGTCTCGGGATCACGCTCGGCGTCGGCGAGGTCGCGCTTCTCGATCTTGCGGGGGCGTATGCTGCTCTCGCCCGCGGAGGGCGATGGATCGAGCCGCATGCAATTCTCGCGGTGCGGGATGATGGCGGCGCTTGGGTGAGGGAGGAGCGACCGCGCGCGCACGAAGCGCTCGACCCGATCGCCTCTGCATGGGTGAACGAGATCCTCTCCGACCCGGCGGCGCGAGGGGCGGCGTTCGAGCGCGGCGGACCGTTGGAGTTCTCAAGCCCCATCGCCGCGAAGACCGGGACGAGCGCTCGGTGGCGCGATGCGTGGGCCGTTCTTTATTCGACGCGCCACACGGTCGCTGTCTGGATGGGAAACCCGGACGGTCGGCCGACCGACCGCGTGACCGGCGCGGAAGGACCGGGAACGGTCGCGCGCGAGGTTCTTCTCGCGCTTCAAGGGAGCATTCCGCCGCCCCCCTTCCCGGTGCCTCCCGACACGGAGAGAAGGAGCGTTTGCCCGCTGTCCGGACTCGCCGCCGGGTCCGATTGTCCGCAGATGAGCTGGGAACCGTTCCGAGCGAGCGATCCGCCCCTCGGTGCGTGCGATGTCCATGTCGTCCGCTCGATCGACACGGAGACCGGCCTTCTCGCGCGGAGCTGCACGCCCCCCGAGCGGCTCGCGCGGCGCCTCTACGTCCGGCTCCCGGCTCGCTTCGCCTTCTGGCAGGCCGACCTCGGGCTCGACGGACCTCCGACATCGCCGACGGTCTGCGTCTGCGGATCGCCGACGTGCACGCTTGAAGATCGATTGGTTGCGATGGAAAGTGATCGGACACCGTCCTTCCGAATCCTCCGACCTCTCGACGGAAGCTGCTACATCCTCGACCCGACGCTCGCGCCGGGTCAGCAGGAGATCGCGCTCGAGGCGGAGGCTCCGCCCGAGGCCGAGGTCGAGTGGCGGATCGACGGCGAGCCGATCGGAACGACCCGAGGAACCCACCGCCGCTTCTGGCCCGCACAGCCCGGCGCGCACCGGATCGAAGCTCTGCTCGCGGGAAGCTTCCTTCGCGCCACGACCGGCATCCGTGTCGCGACGGATGAGTAGCGCCGTCCGGGCCTTTCGGTCCCGCGGGGCCGGCGGACCGACCTGCCCGATCGGAGAGACCGCGAACGGAGTGGCTGCCGATCAACTCGTTTACACGAGAGCGGTTCTCAGCATGAGAAGAAGCTTGACACCTGCAAAAATCCATGATAGGTTTTTTGCACGTGCCGATTCCTACCGCCGCGAAGAGCCCAAGACCCGGCCGATGAAACGACGCCTCTCCGCGATCGTCAAGATCTCAACCTCCTCCGGTTTCCGCGCGGCTTCGCTCCCGGACTCCACGCGGATCCCGTGTCGAGCGCTCACTAACCTGGACTATGCACGCGTTTCCTACTCCGGCTGCGGATTGCGGCCTACGAGGCCTCCCTTCCTTCGCCGCTTCCTCAACAGGGACCCGTGGCGCGCTTGGATCTTGTCGCGACGACTAGGAGCGACAAGTCCTAGCGCGCCGGGGGGGCCGAGACTACGTTTCCGGGAGCGGCTCGTCCAGGTCGGCCTCTCGGCTCGCACTCCGCATCCTCGCGACGAAGACGCGTGCATAGTCCAGGCTAAACTCGCCGGGGGGAAGATGTCTCCTACGTGTTGGCGGAGAGGGGCACGCGCTGCCTCGTGAGCACGAACATCCTCGAGAGTCCTCAAGGAACGATCCAGCTCCCGATGCGACGCGTGACGAACTGGCAGAACGGAGAGATGGTCACTCGGTGGTCGGCCGGCGCCTTCCTTGCGGCCGAGAGTCACTTCCGAAAGGTCCTCGGTCATCGAGATCTCTGGCAACTCGAAGCCGCCCTTCGCGGAAAGGATCTGGAGTCCGGACAGGAAGTCGCTTAACATGAGCAGGAGAGAAATCGCCGCGGAAACTTCCAACTACGAGGGGGACATCCCCGGGAACCGTACCAACGCTGTTTCGCATGTACTTCCCCACTTCTAGCCTTTCCTTTCGCGGAAGGAGGATCCTCCCTTAATGCGCCGAACTGCTCCTCAACCTGAGAACAGGATTGCCTGTGTTCTTCTCACCATTCTTACGGCTGGTGTGTTCCGCTTCTTCAGTGTTCCGCAGGGTTACGTGAGGATCATTACGGCATTCGGGAAGCTGGTCGCCATTGCCGAACCCGGTCTCGGATCGTGTCTCAGTCTTTTCGGTCTCTACCAAAAACCTGGCACGCTCGTCCCAACAATGGAACAAGTCCGTACTTACAAAGGAGAAGATGTCATTACGCGGGACGGTGTCGGGTGCTCCTTGGATCTTGTAGTCTTCTTCCGTGTCGATGATCCTATGAAGGCCGTCTTTGAGGTCGAGGATTACGAGCTCGCGATCATGAGTCTTGTGCAGGCAACTCTTCGAAACGAGTGTGGGCATCTGCCCGCGCGTGAACTTCTGTCGAGCCGGGAGAAGCTGGCGTCTCGTCTTCGGGAGATTCTTGTCACTGACACGAGCCCGTGGGGGATCTCGGCGAGGCTCGTAGAGATTACGGGAATCGGGATGGCAGAGGGAAATGAGAGGAAAGGAGAGTCGCGGTGATCAACGTTCAGGGTCTCGATAGGGATGGGAGCTTTCTCGTAGACGAGCTGGAGCTTCTCAAACACGAAGCGGAGAACGTGCGGACGTTCTACTCTCTGACGGGACCGGCCCGAAAGGAGTACGTGGTCCAAGTTGCCGAGGCTGAGGCGGAACGGATTAGGATCGTTCGCCAGGCGCAGGCCGAAGGCATCCTTGCCATCCGGAGGGCCGAAGCAGAGGGCTTCAAACTGATCGGAGAGGCTTTGGCAAGAGTCCAGAATCCGGAGTTGGTGATGCAGCTAGCGAGCCTGTCGGCCCTCCAGGAAGTGGCGGAATCGATTGCGAATGGAAAGGCGACAAAACTGTTCCTACCCCAGAGGATGGGAGAGATCTTCTCTCTGGTCGGGGGAACGCAAGAGGTTCTCGGGGGTCCGCCGGCTTCGCAGGAGAGTGTCTCCCGGATCTCCGAACGCCGGTAGTCTGGGCCCCAAAGGCACCGGACAGGCTGCTCGCCGTACGAGGCAGGGGGGGAGGGCGCGCGTCGATTCGGCCGGCGAGCGGAACAAGGAGAAAGCCGTGATCCAGGTCGATCGATTCGGTTGGATGGTGCTGGCGATCCTCGTCGCCGGGAGCGGCTGCGCGCGGGCGCCGGGCCCGGAGCCGGGCATACGGATGGAAGGAACGGAGCGGGTATCGATCGAAAGCGATGCGCTCGTCCGCGAAGCGTGGACCGCTTTCTTCGGAAACCGGCTCGCCGACGCCGAGCGGAGCTTCTCCCTCGCGCTCGAAGTCGATTCTCGGTCGGACGATGCGGCGAGGGGGCTCGCCCTCTCCCGCCTCCTCCTCGGCAACGAGATCGAAGCGCTCGATGCGGTCCGCGAGATGAGCCGCCGCCCGATCGAGACGGATCACAGGAACTACCTACTCCCCACGATCTGCGGGGCCACTTCCACGCTTTTCCGGGAGAACACGGGGGCATCGATCGAGTACTTCCGGAGGCTCGCACGCGCAGAAGCGATCGGCCCTTCCGAGAGCCGAAGAGTTCTGCGCGATCTTCTCCTTTTCTACGTATCCCTCGGCGATGTGAAGTCGATCCAGCAAACGGCGCGTGATCTCCACTACGTCACCCTCTGGTCCTTTCTCGGGCCCTTGGAGAACGTCGCGGGGAGCGGCCACGGGCGTCTTGCCGTGACTCCCGCAGAGCCCGGTGCGGGGGAGAGCTTCCGCGGCAAGTGGGGAATCCCCTTCCGCTGGTCGACGCCCGCGCCCCGCTACGCCCCCATCGACGGCAACCCGGATCTCAAAGGCTACCTCGCGGTCGCGACCGAGGCCACCGGCTATGCGGTCTCGACGATCACTTCTCCCGAGGGAGGGCGGGCTCTTCTCTCGATCTCGCACGGCGGAGCAATCTCCGTCTTCCTGAACGGGGTGCCGATCGACTTCAACGATGAATATATCAAGAGAGCCGAAGAGGTGCATGCCGAGGTGCATCTCCTGCCGGGTGCGAACCAACTCTTCATCGAGGCATCAGGCCTCGAATCCTCGGCCGATTTCGCGATCGGTATTTCGGAGCTCGATGGAAGCTCCGTCAAAGGTCTTGCTTTCAGCGGCGAGATCTCGCCGGCTCCGGAGATCCCGGAAGATCTGCGCGAAGTTCGCCTCCGGGAAGTGCCTTTTCTCGCGGCGGCCCGGAAGGCGTGGGAGGAGAACCGATCCGATCCGGGGGCTCTCTTCTGGTATCTCGCCGCGCTTCTCGAGTTCGGAGGAGAGGAGCGGATCCGGCAAGGATTGGAGGAGGCGGGTACGGCGCGCGATTCGTCCGCCGCGGTGCAACTCGTTCGCGCACTTCTCTACGAGACGATCGGCGAACCGGAGAACATGCGGAGCGCATGGCGCGCGGCGCGCATGCTCTCTCCTGCGTGCGTTCCGACCGGCGTGATGGAAGCGAAGGACCTCTTGAAGAGAAGCCGCTACGGCGCGGCGGAGAAGCTCCTCGATGAGCTTGCGACCCGCGCTCCTCGTTCGGCCGAAGTCCGGCTCGCCCGCCTCTCGCTCTTCGACCGCATCGGGCGAAAGTCCGGACTCGAAAGGGAAGCTTCTGCGCTGGTCGCTCTCCACCCGGAGCTTTCCGAACCCTATTTCCGCCTCATGAAGCATTTCGAGAAGGCCGGCGATCTTATCCAGCGTCGGAAGCATCGGGATCTCTGGGTTGCCCGCATTCCGAAGAGCATCGGCCTTGCTTTTCGAGTGAACGACTCTCTGAGACAAAACGACTACCCTACCGCTCTTCGCGATTTGGAGGCTCTCTCTGCGATCACGCCGGACGTTCCCGGGTATCACGTTCAGCGGTGGTTCCTCGAGCTTTCCATGGGGAATCCGCGCGGGCTCACCGAGCTCTCGGCGCTCCTCGGGAGCTTCCCGTACTCCGAGGACGCGCTCCGACAACTCGCGACGATCCGGAACGCCTTGGGCGAGACGGAGACCGCACGAGGTCTCTATCGTCGACTCCTCGAGATGCGACCCTTCGACTTCGAAGTGCGGAACACCCTTCGTTCTCTCGAAGGGAAATCGCCCATCGAAGAGCTCCTTCCGCCTCTCGGCGCGGAGGACTCCCCGGCGTTCAAGTCGCCGGCCGATTCGACTTCCGAAGAAGCGGATGCGGTGGTTCTCGTGAACGCCGAGAGACGGATCGTCTTCGCCGACGGTGCGAACTCCAAGACGAAGTACTTCCTGGCGAAGGTTCAAACCGCGAAGGGGGTTTCGCGTTTCGGGAAGACGGTGCTGCAGGAACCCTTTTGGACGGTCGAGGTCGAGGAGGCGCACACGATCAAGAGAAGCGGAGAACGAGTCGAGGCCGAGGTTCTCGGGAACGTCGTCGGTTTCCAGTCTCTTGTGCCGGGCGATTTCGTTGAGATGCGCTACCGCGTTCCCTCGTTCCAGGCGGGCGCGCTCGCCCGCGAGTTCTGGGATGAGCACTTCTTCCAGTGGGACGTCCCCTGTCTCGTTTCCTCGTACGAGCTCTTGGTCCCCGAGGATTTCCGCTTCGCGTACAAGATGCACAATGTCGCCGATCCGGAGGCGTGCCACTCGACGCGCACGCTCGGCGAGTTCGCGCACCACACCTGGAGGATGACGAACCTTCCCCCCTTCTGGACCGAGGCGAACGCCCCTCCTCTTCGGGAGCAGGTGCCGCGGCTCGACGTCTCGTCGATCGAGAGCTGGGGGGACGTCGTGGACTGGTACGCCGCGATCGGGAAATGGCCGTCGGCGCCGGAGGAAAGGATCCGGAAGAAAGCCGAGGAGCTCGTCCGGGGCTGCTCGACGCGGAGAGAGGAGGTGCGAGCGCTCTTCGAGTTCGTTCGCGACGAGGTGCGCTACGACAACGCAGTCTTCGGCGCGCGCGGGGTGGTCCCTCGGAAAGCGAAAGAGGTGATGCGCTCCGGCTTCGGGGACTGCAAGGACCAAGCCGGGCTTCTCATCTCGCTCCTCCAGGCCCGAGAGATCCCCGCTTCGTTTGTGCTCACGAGCACCGGGGAAGGACGGATTCCCTATCTTCCCTCGCCTCGTTTCACCCACGCGACGGTCCTCGCCGAGCCGGACGGAGAACGTATGCTCCTCGATCCGACACGAACCTATGAACCATTCAACTCCAACTCTCTTCCGAGCAGGGATACGTGGTCTCTTCCGATTACGGCGGGAGCGGAGCTTTCCTACTCGGAGAGCGGCACGTCCCCGGCACGGCGGGACACGGTGGAGATTCACGGAATCCTCCAGCGGGACGGGGTCCTGCGAGCTGCCGTTCGGTTCGTCTATACGAACCCGGAACGATTGGCCGAAGAGAAGCGGCGCGCGGCGGAGATGGATCCGAGGGATCGTGAGGAGTTCTTCAAGATGGCGATCGCGGGCGAGTCGCCCGGTCTTTCGGTGAAGGAGGTCTCGTGGGAAGAGGGAGAATCGCGCGCGGTCGTTCGCTGCTCGCTCGAGTGCGCAGCCGTTCCGTTCGGGCGGTCGGGCCAGAGGACGCTCCGTCTCCCGTGCTTGGGGATTCCGAAACGAGAGCTGGCGCACCGAACCGCTCTCGAGACGCGCGCGACGCCTCTCCTCCTGTGGGAGATTGCGGCCGATTGGACCGAACGGATCGAGATTGTCTTTTCGGGAGGAATCATCGCCCCGGATCTGCCGCAGGATCTCTCGATTTCGGCGTCCGGGCTTATCTATGACCGAGAGGTGCGGGCGCGTCCGGGAAGTCTCCTCTGCGAGAGAAGACTCCTCGTTCCTTCGACGCGCGTCGCGCCGGACGACTACCCGCGTTTTCGCGAGATCGCGAGGAGCGCCCTCGCCGACATCGAGTCGGGGCTGGTGGTGGAGAGACGGTAGCGGGAGAAGAAACCGGGCGAGCCGCTTCCGGGAATTCCGGGAACGCCACACCGAATCCAGGCGCTGTTCATCAACCTGTCCCGTGCATCGGGCCCGGAGGCTGTGTGAAGAAACTGAAATCGAGAACGGTCTCCCCGGATGATCCCGGCTCGTACTCCGGTCGGTGGATACGTACGATGAGCGAGCACAAGACCAGGATTTGCTCTCCTCGATGGAACCTCCTCGTTGTTCTTCTGCTGCTCTCGTGCGGTTCCTGCGCTTCGGGTCCTGGCGGCCGACCCGGCCCAAGAAAGCAGGCGCCTCCCAGCGCCGAGTACGAGATGCAGGTGACGATCGATCCGTCCCGGAAGATGCTCTCCGGTGAGGCCAGGTTCCACTTCCGTTATCTCGAGTTCGCCGAAGGGGGCGCACCCCTCGCCCTGGATCCCGCATTCCGCGTGACCGAGTCCGGACTAGGCGAGTCCGGTCTTTCGCGGACCGGGCGCATGGATCCCGATTTCCGTGTCAAGTGGGAAGGCTGGCCTCTCAGCGTCTCGCCGGAGCACAGCCGTTTCACGCACATCAGCCAGGATCATCTTCTCTTCGATCCTTTCTTTCTCTGGTTTCCCGCCGTCGTCGACACCAGTATCGTGGCGTGGGGGAAGGTATCTTTCTCCTATCCGGAACGCTTTCAGCTCGTCACAGACGGGACTCTTCTCGCGGAAGATCGGAAGTTCGGCTTCCGGAACGCGACCTACTCGTTCGGCGGTTTGAACGATCGGCCGCGGGTCTTGATTCTGTCCCGCTATCCGTCTGCAGAAGATTCTCTCGGCACCACGAGGATTCGTTGTGTGCTGAATCCTGCTCATCAGGGGGCGCAGGAGAGGATCCTTCGTTTGGTTCGGAAGACTCTCCCCGAGGTCGAACGGCTGTGCGGTCCGTTCCGTTTTCCGGAACTCGCCATCGTCGAAGCTCCTCAGGTTCTCCGCGCCGGCTACAGTCTTGGGCACGAGTACGTGGGGCTTGGATTCAAAGGGCTGATCCTGATTCCCTCTTCGGAGATCGAGGGAACTCTTGACGAGGGTCTCTTCTGCCACGAGATCGCCCACGAGTGGTGGGGCGCCCTCGTCGGGAAGAACATGCAGAAGCGATCCGGTGGCCTTTGGATCGTCGAGGGGATGGCGGAATACGCGAGCCTACATTACAAAGCCACGGTGCTCGGCCCGGAGGAGAAGCGACGTCAGCTTGCCGAGTGGGCGCGGCAGACACGAATGGTGACCGACAAGTATGGGGACGAGGCTCTTGTGCGGCTGGGGCTCGACACGTCGCCGCGTGAACGGCTCGCTCTGGTCTACTCGAAGGGACCGTACGTGGTCGAGATGATGGCGGCACGGCTCGGGCACGATCGTTTCGCGTCGGTTGTTCAGGCCCTTATCAAGGAATGGGAAGGCACGAGGCCAACCGTCGACGATTTCGAGCGGGACTTGGGAAAGATCACCGGCCAAGACTGGAAGCCGTTCTTCGACACATGGGTGCGCCGGCCGGGGCTGCCCACGATCACTGTTCGCTATGCGGCGGAGAGGAATCGAGACGGGTCTTGGACGCTCCTTGTTCAGTGTGACCAAGAAGAGCCATTTTTCGACATGCGCCTACCGATTCGGGTGACCGCAGGCGGCCGGCAAACGGACCTTATTGTGGAGCTTCGCGACGCTGGGGAAACGGTGGTGGAGAACCTACCCGAGGAACCGACCGCGCTCTTCGTGAACCCGGACTACGAGGTGCTCTTGGGCGCCGTGGAGGTCGCCCGAGTGAGCGCAGTTGACCTGGGTACCCCGACGCGCCGGTGAGAAGAGGAGCGGCTTTCGGGGAGATTTGAGGAGCGCCCGACCGGAATTCCCGAGACGCCATACCTATTGAGTCAGACCCAAAGAATGCAATACCCACGAACCCGTTCCGGCCACCCTGGCCGCGGCTCTTGGCGAAGTGTGCCGTTGCATTTCTGGCTCTACCGGAATTCGTGTGGGTAGAGATTCAGCCCTCGGCAGTGGAACAGGATCGCGGTTCGGAAGCTCCGGCGGGTGCGGAAGCCCCGAGCCGTGT
>JAGUYC010000149.1 GCA_020061515.1 Gemmatimonadota bacterium | reverse complement strand
CCCGAGCCGTTCGAGCCACTCCTCTCCGGCCCGGCGCGCTTCTTTCGCGGAAGCGCCGCGCGCGCGAAGCCCGTACCCGGCGTTGTCCCTCGCGGTCATGTGCGGAAAGAGAAGAAGATCCTGAAAGACGACGCCGGCCGACCGGGCGGCCGCGGCGAGCCGGATACCGGATGCGGGACATTCCAGAACCCGCCCCTCGAGCACGATCTCCCCCGCGTCGAGCGCAAGAAGCCCCGCGATCGCTCGGATCACCGAGGTCTTTCCCGCGCCGTTCGGTCCGACGAGAGCGACTGTCTCTCCGGGCGCGACAAACACGCTTGCTTCGACCATGAAGGACTCCAGACGAAGACGGATGTCGGCGACGAGGCTCATCTTCGAAACATCCTTCCGCGCATCAAGACAAGCACCGCGAGCGAGAAGAGGAGGAGGATTAGGCCGAGAAGGATCGCGCCGTCGAAGTCGGTCTGAAGCGCTTCGTAAACCGCGAGAGGCATCGTTTGCGTTCGGCCGGGAAGGTTCCCCGCGAAGGTGATCGTCGCTCCGAACTCGCCGATCGCCCGCGCCCAGGAGAGCGCAAGCCCCGCCACGATCGAGGGTCGGATCGCCGGAAGCGTGATCGTCCGAAGAACCATCCAGCGGGAAGCCCCGAGCGTTTCCGCCGCCTCCTCGAGCCGGCGGTCGCTCGAGGCGATTCCCGTTTCCAGCGCGAGCACGAGGAACGGCGAGGAGACGAACGCGGCCGCCAGCGTCGCCCCCGCGAACGAAAACGGAAGACGGATCCCGATCGCGGCGAGCGCTCCGCCGAGAAGACCGCGGCTTCCGAACGCCGCGAGGAGCGCGACGCCGCCCACGACCGGAGGAAGGACCATCGGAAGAAGAACGAGCGCCCGCAAGATCCCGATTCCGGGGAATCGGCGGCGGGAGAGAACCCACGCGAGCGGGAATGCGAACAAGAGCGCGGCAAGCGTCGCCGATGTCGCCGCCGCGAGGGAGATTCGAAGAGCGAGAAGGATCTTTTCGCTTCGAACCTCCTCCCACGCGGATCCCCAGTCCGCGCGAGAGAGAAGCCCCGCGACCGGCAACACATAGAAGGCGAGAAGAGCGATCGCGAGAAGAAGGAGCATTGCTTCCGTGGAGTCGATCCGAAGCGCGCGCGCCCCCTGCTTCCTCATCGCGGAACCTCGAAACCGAACGAGCGGAGGATCTCCGAGGCCCTTTCGGTCTCAAGGAAGTTCACGAAGCGGGCGGCGCCCTTCCCGCACTTCGCTTCCCGCACGACCGCGGCGCGGTACGCGACATCGATCCCTGCCGCCTCCGGGATCTCGATCGCGATCGTCCGCTTTCGGATGGACCCGACCCTGTCCGCGGCGTAGACGAGGCCCGCGTCCGCCTCGCCGAGAGCGATCTTGGCGGCGATCCCCTTGACCGTCTCCTCGTAGGAGACCGTGTTCCGCCGGACCGATTCCGAGAGACCGGCGCGGCCGAGAAGCTCGCCCGTGTATGCGGCGATCGGCGTCCCGGGCGCGCCCGCCGCCACGCGGACCCCATCGCGCGCGAGATCCGCGAGGCTTCCCACGCCTGCGGGATTGTCCGCGGGCACGAGAAGAACGAGGCGGTTTCGCGCGAACACGAACGGCTCCTCCACCCGCCCCTTCTCGGCGACGCGATCCATCTGGACGCGGTCCGCGGATACGAAGAGATCCGCCGGCGCCCCTTCGATCATCTGGGTCGCGAGCGTGTGCGAACCCGCGAAGCTGAGAACGACGCGGGCGCCCGGATTCTCCTCCTCGAACGCCTCCGCCAACGCGCGAAATGACTCGGTGAGCCCCGCGGCGCAGAAGACGACGATCTCCTCCTTGTCGGCGCGCGCGCACGAGAGAAGAACGATCCCCGCAAGAACGATCCGTCCGGTGAAGAGACGCGTTCCCCGCCTGCTCGCCGTGCGCGCGTATCCGTCTTTCCGTTCATGGATGGATGGTTGCACGTTCATCGATTCCTTCCGCCGCGAGTCGCGCGCAAGCGGAAGAAGATCGCGAGAAGAAGGAAGAAGCCGAGGCCGACGAAAGGTGCGGCCGCTCCCGCCCAATCGTGCCCGATCCCCGCGAGGCCTTCCCCCCGCGCGAAGACCGCGGCGGCGAGCCCCACCCCGAGAAGACCCTCCCCCCCGACGAGCCCCGAGCCGAAGAGAATTCCTCTCTCCCGCCGCTCTCCGCGCTCCCCTTCGTTTCCGGCCTTCTTCTCCAGAGCCCAGCGGAGCGCGCCGCCGAGAAAGACCGGCACCATCGTCGCCACCGGAAGATAGACCCCGACCGCGAAGGGGAGAACCGGAAGCCGGAGAACCGCGGCGAGGAGCGCGATCGCGACACCGAGCCCCACGAGCGCCCACGGGAGCGATCGTTCGAGGACCCCTTCGATGACGAGCTTCATCAGCGTCGCCTGCGGCGCCGGAAGCTCGCTCGTCCCGAACCCGTGCGCGCGGTCGAGCATGAGAACGGCCAAACAGACGAAGGCGGCCGAGGAGAAGACGCCGAGCAGCTCCCCGGTTTGCTGTTTTCTCGGCGTCGCCCCGAGAAGGAATCCGGTCTTGAGATCTTGCGACATGTCTCCCGAAATCGAGGCGGCGATCGCGACCACGCACCCGACCGTGAGCGCCGCCGCCTTCCCCTCCGCTCCGGTCCATCCGGCCGCGAGAAAGACCGCCGATGTTCCGAGGAGCGCGGCGATCGTCATCCCGCTCGTCGGGTTGGACGTGACCCCGACGAGCCCGACGATGCGCGAGGCGACCGTCACGAAGAAGAACGAGAAGAGCACGACGAGAAACGCCGCGAGAAAGCGGGACGGGGCCGAGGGGAGCTCGGCGAACGCGTGCGGCACGATCCCCATCGCCGCCGCGAGCAGGGCTAACCCCACGAAGACGACCGAGGGGGGAAGATCGGTTGATGTACGAAGAATATCCCGCGTCCCGCCGAGCCCGCCGCGGATCCCCCCGGCCCCCGCGCGAAAGCTCTCAACCATCGTCGGAACGCTCCGGATGAGCGTGAGAAACCCCGCCGCCGCCACCGCCCCCGCACCGATGTACCGCACGTATCGCTCCCAGATCTCGCTCGCGGACATCGACGCGATCGTCTTCAGCGTTTCCGGGTAGAGCGGCTCGGACCGCCCCGCCCCCCACGCGGCGAGAAGCGGGATGAGGACCAGGGACGAGAGAAGACCTCCGCTCACCATGATCGAGGCGACGCGCGGCCCGAGAATGTAACCCACGCCGAAGAGGGCCGGCGACAGACTGAAACTGATCTGTCCCTTCGGCAAGAGCGGAACTCCCGCCTGGATCTTTTCCGGGAAGAGGCGGAGCCACCCGCCCAGAAAACGAAAGGCCGCGCCGCAGAGAAGCCCGAGGAAGACGTTCCCCGCGCGCGCGCCTCCCCTCTCCGTCGCGAGAAGCACTTCCGCGCACGCGGTCCCTTCCGGATACGGAAGACGTCCGTGCTCGCGCTCGATGAGAAGACGCCGGAGCGGAATCATGAAGAGCGTGCCGAGAAACCCGCCGAAGAGAGCGAGGAGGGTCATCTGAAGGAGGCTGGGATCCATCTCCCAGAGAAAGAGCGCGGGGAGAGTGAAGATGACGCCGCTCGCCACCGAGCTCGAAGCGGAGCCGACGGTCTGCGAAAGGTTCGCCTCGAGAATCGAGGCGCGAGCGCCGGCGAGGGAGAGGGCGCGGAAGACGGCGACGGTCATCACCGCCACTGGGATCGAGGTCGAGATCGTGAGCCCCGCTCGAAGACCGAGATACGCGTTCGCCGCGCCGAAGAGGATCCCAAAGAGAATGCCGGCCGCGATCGACTTCGGCGTGAACTCGGGGAGCGACGCCGACGCGGGCACGTACGGCTCGAACGCGCGTTCCCCGCCGTCCGCTCTCGGAGGCTCTCCGTTCGGTCGCGATCTCCCGCGCACGGCCTCCCCCTATTTGCGCCAGAACGAAGGGAAGAAGAGAACAAGGACCGTGAGGATCTCGAGCCTCCCGAGCAGCATGCACACCGAAAGGATCGTCTTGCCCGCTCCGCCGATGTTTCCGTAGTGGCCGGCCGGACCCACCTCGCCGAGACCGGGACCGATGTTCGAAAGACAGGCGACGACCGAAGCTCCCGCGGTGACGAGGTCGAGCCCGAGAGCGGCCATCGCGAGCGACGCGGCCGCGAAGATGCCGACGTAAAGCGCGAAGAAGCCGAGCACGCTCCGCACGATCTCATCGGGGACCGGCTTGTGATCGAGCTTCAACACACGCACTCCCCGCGGGTGGATCAAACGGAAGACCTGGACGTAGCCTTGCTTGATCATCAAGAGGACCCTCGCGTTCTTCATGCCGCCGCCGGTCGACCCGGCGCACCCGCCGAAGAACATGAGGACCACGAGAACGTACTGGGCGAGCACGTGCCAATCCTCGTAGTCGGCCGTGCAGAACCCGGTGGTCGTCGCGATCGACACGACGGTGAACGCCGAATCGCACGCATTCGCGTGGATTCCGTCGTAGAGGGAATAGTTGAGCAAGAAAACGATCGCCGATGCCGCGAGAAGCGTCCCGAGGAAAAATCGGAACTCCTCGCTTTTCCAGTACGCTCGAAGACGGCCCTGAAGCGCCTGCAAGTGCAAGGAGAAGCTGATTCCGGCAAGCAGCATGAAGAAGGTCATCGTCCAGCGGATGAAGAGACTCGGGTAGGCCCCGATGCTCGCCGCCTCGGTGGAAAACCCTCCGGTCGCCATCGTCGCGAAGGAGTGGCAGACCGCCTCGTAGAACCCCATCCCGCCGAGGAGAAGAAGGAGAACTTCGGCGAAGGTGAAGAGGAAATAGACGCCCCAGAGAACCTTCGCGGTCGTTTGGATGCGAGGAAAGAGCCGATCGGTCGTCGGACCGGGGGCTTCCGCGTCGAAGAGCTGCATCCCTCCGACGCGGAGGAACGGGAGGATCGCGAGGGAAAGGACGATGATGCCCATGCCGCCCAGCCAGTGCGTGGTCGCGCGCCAGAAGAAGACGCTCTCCGGAACGGCGTCGAAATCGCGGATCACCGTCGCGCCGGTCGTCGTGAATCCGGACATCGATTCGAAGAACGCGTCGATCGGGTTCGGTATCGCGCCCGAGAACAGAAAGGGGAGCGAACCGAAGATCGCGTAGGAAAACCAGCCGAGCGTGACGATCGCGAAACCTTCGCGGAATCCGATTCCTCTCTCGCTTCGAAAGGAGAAGAGCAGGCCGGCGCCGACCGAGGCGGACACACACGCGGAAAGGATGAACGCGATCGTCTGCCCGTCTCGGAACCAAAGGGAGAAGGGGATCGGCGCGAGCAGGGCGACTCCGAGAAACACGAGAAGGCCGCCCAGAACACGAAGAGTCGCTCGTAGATCCATCGTCAGGAGAAGAACTTCTCGACCTGGTTGATCGAGCCCGGAAGAGAGAACACGACCGCGTGATCCCCGGGCTCGAGGTGGTCGCCCCCTCCGGGGATGAGGACTTCCTCTCCCCGCACCACCGCGCCGATGATCGCCCCGCTCGGAAAATCGAGTTCCCGAAGAGGCTTTCTTACGATCCGCCCGGACGAAGGGACGATGAACTCCGCGACTTCCGCTCCGCTTCTCTCCACCATCGCGAGAGAGAGCACCTCGCCCTTCCTTACGTAGCGGATGATCTCCCCCGCCGTCGCGAGACGGGGGCTGATGCACGCATCCACGCCGAGGCTCGGGGCGAGGTTCAGGAGCACCGGATGGTTGACCAGAGCGATCGCGCGCCGCACCCCGCGCTGCTTGGCGAGCAAGGAGAAAAGGATGTTCGCCTGATCATCCTCGGTCACCGCGATGAAGACGTCGCCGTCTCGGATCCCCTCGTTCTCGAGCGTGTCCACGTCCGTTGCGTCCGTGTTCAGGATCAGCACGTTGTCGAGGTCGGACGCGATGAGCCGGCACTGGTTCGGGTTCCGATCGATTACTTTGACATGCGAACCATTTTGGGCGAGCTCGCGCGCGACCAGATACCCGACCCGCCCGCCGCCGAGAATGAAGACGTTTTTCGCTTCCTTCTTCTCAAGGCCGAAGAGGTAGTCGATCGAGGAGAGATCCGAGCGCTTGCAGACGTAATAGATCGTGTCCCCCGCCTGGATCACATCCTCCCCGCGCGGGATGATCGTCTTGTCGCCGCGGGCGATGGCAACGACCACGAGTCGGTAGATTCCCCAGATCTCCCCGAGCTCGGCGAGCGTGACTCCGGCGACCGGGTTCAGCGAACTCACCTGAAGCCCGATGAACAGCACCTCGCCGGCGGCGAACTCGGCCATCTCGGAGGCGGCCGGATGCCCGGCGATCTTGCAGATCTCCTCCGCGACCACCGCGTCCGAGTTGATGAACATGTCGATCCCGAGCTTCTCCGCGTTCAGCTTTCCGTCTCCGCGGATGTACTCGAGCGTCTTCACGCGCGCGATGATGCGGGGCACTTTGTACTCGCGCGCGAGGAGACACGCGACCAAGTTGACCTCGTCCTGATTGGTGACCGCGATAAAGAGGTCGGCGTTCGTCACCCCGGCTTCCTCCAGGGTAGCCGCGCTCGATCCGTTGCCGAGGACAAGAAGGGCGTTCACCTTCTCGCGCAAGACCCGGTGCTTCTCCGGGTTTCGCTCGACGACCGCGATGTCGTGCCCCTGGTCGGCGAGATGGCCGGCAATGTGAAAACCGACCTCGCCGGCACCGACGATGATGACCTTCAAGACGATCCCGTCCTTTCCGTCGGACGAACCGACCGATTGTATCGACCGGGGCCGGTCGCGGGCAAGGAGTATCGCAGGAAACGCCGCGCGTGGGATGAGGGCGCGACTCCTGCCTCAGCAGCCGCAGGGACCGGAACGACGGGAAGAGCGGACGGAGAGAGGCGATCGTCAGAGAAACCCGAGCTCGAGCTTGGCCGCTTCGCTCATCCGATCCGGCGACCAGGGCGGATCCCAGACGATCTCGATCTCCGCGGAGCGGACCTCGGGGATCTCTTCGATCGCGCGGCGGACGTAACCCGGGAGAGCTTCCGCCTCGGGACAGTGCGGCGAGGTGAGGGTCATTCGAACGAAGACGTCGCGGGACTCTTCGATCCGGATGTCGTAGACGAGGCCGAGCTCGTAGATGTTGACCGGAATCTCGGGGTCGAAGACGGTGCGAAGAGCATCGACCACTCGTTCCTCAAGACTCCCGGGCTGCGGCGTGCTTCCTTCCACCCGAAACCTCCGGCGAGTCGACTGCGCGCTCGGCGCGTCACTCGGTCGTGGCCGTCTCTCTCTCTTCCTTCAGAGCCGCCTCGAACGCGTGCCACGGAAGGGTCGCGCACTTCACGCGCACGGGGAACTCCCGCACGCCGGAAAAGACCGCGAGCTTGCCGAGCGCGGGATCGGCGGCGCCTTCACGGTCCGATGGATCGCCGGTCAGGAGCGCGTGAAACTGCCCGAAACGCTTTTCGGCATCCTTCTCGGATCTCCCCTTGAGATCCTCGGACATCATCGAGGCCGAGGCGAGGGCGATGGCGCACCCGGAACCCTCGAAACGGATGTCGCGGACGATTCCTTCGTCCACGAAAAGATAGATCGTGAAGCGATCGCCGCAGAGCGGGTTGTACCCTTCCGCGCGCCGGTTCGCGCTCTCCAGCTTCCCGAAGTTTCGCGGGTTCCTTCCATGATCAAGAATGACCTCTTGGTACAAGTCGCGCAGATCCGACATCAGAGAAGAACCTCCCGGACTTTGAGAAGACCGCTCGCCAGCGCGTCCACTTCCTCCCGCGTGTTGTAGACGGCGAACGAAGCCCGCGCAGTCGCCGGCACCCCGAAGCGGTCGACGGCCGGCTGTGCGCAGTGGTGTCCCGTTCGAACCGCGATCCCCTCGCGGTCGAGGATCGTCCCGATGTCGTGCGGATGAATCCCCTCCATCACGAACGAGAAGACGCCGATGCGCGTGCGCGCGTCTCCCACCAATCGGAGCCCGGGGATCGACGAAAGAACCTCCGCAGCGTGCGCTTGGATCGCGCTCTCGTGCTCCGCGATCGCGTCGAAGCCGAGGGCGGCGACGTAGTCGATCGCCGCGCCGAGGCTGATCGCCCCGGCGATGTTCGGAGTTCCCGCCTCGAAGCGATACGGCGGCGCGTTGTACGTCGTCTTCTCGAACGTCACCGAGCGGATCATGTCCCCTCCCCCCTGGTACGGAGGCATCGACTCGAGCAGTTCCTTCTTTCCGTAGAGGATGCCGATACCGGTTGGGCCGAAGAGCTTGTGGCCGGAGAAGACGTAGAAATCGCAATCGAGGTCGCGGACATCCACGCGCATGTGCGCGACCGCTTGCGCGCCGTCGATGAGAACCGGAATCCCCCGCCGGTGCGCGAGACGAACGATCTCCTTCACCGGGTTGACGGTGCCGAGCGCGTTGGAGACGTGGGTCACCGCCACGATGCGCGTCCGGGGCCCAAGCATCTTCTCGAGCTCGTCCATGACGAGATCTCCCCGATCGTCGATCGGAACCGCGCGAAGCACCGCTCCCTTTTCCTCGCAGATCATCTGCCAAGGAACGATGTTCGAATGGTGCTCCATCCACGTGACGAGAACCTCGTCCCCCTTCCCGATCTTTTCACGGCCGTAGGTCTGCGCCACGAGGTTGATCCCCTCCGTCGTGCCGCTGACGAAGATCGTCTCCTCGATCCCTCGCGCGCCAATGAACGCGCGGGCCTTCTCGCGGGCATCCTCGTACGCCTTCGTGGCCGTCTCGCTCAGGTGGTACACCCCTCGATGGATGTTCGAGTAGCACCCGGAGTAGAAGACGTTGTAGGCATCGATGACCGCGTAGGGCTTCTGCGTGCTCGCGGCGTTGTCGAGATAGACGAGCGGCTTCCCGTGAATCCGCATCTTGAGGATCGGGAAGTCCTCTCGAACCTTCTTCACGTCGAGGGCGAGGCTCGGTTCCCCGTCGCGGACGGCGGCCGCCTCCCGGATCTCGCCGCTCATAGCGCCCCCCGGATCTCTTCGCCCAGCGGCAGGCGCGCGACCAAGAGTTCCTCGAGCCGCTTCCGAAGCGGAGCCCAATCGACGCGCCCGACGAGATCCGCAGCGAACGCGTACGTGAGAAGACTCCGGGCGGCCGCTTCCTCGATCCCTCTCGAACGAAGATAGAAGACCGCGTTCTCGTCGAGCCGCCCGACCGTGGCGCCGTGCGTGCACTTCACATCGTCGGCGTAGATCTCGAGCTGGGGCTTGGTGTGAACGGCGGCGTTGGCGGATAGGAGAAGAGTCTGGTTCGTCTGCTTAGCGTCGGTTTTCTGCGCGTCCGGCCGCACCACGATCCGGCCGCTAAAGACTCCCCGCGCGCGGTCCGTGAGGATCCCTTTGTAGAGCTCGCGGCTCGAACCATGCGGGCGCGCATGCTGAATCACCGTGTGGTTGTCGATCAGTTGGTCCCCTCGGCCGAGATAGAGGCCGTCGAGGACGCACTCGGCCCCCTCTCCGTCGAGCACGGAACCCGCGTCGTTCCGCGCGAGCCCCGCCCCGAAGGCGAACGAGAGCGAGTCGAACCGGCTGCTCCTTTCCTGGTGCGCCTGGAGCGCGCCGACGTGGAAGGCGCGAATGCTTTCTTCCTGAAGCTTGATGTGCCGGAGGGACGCCCCCTCGCCGACGCGGATCTCCGTCACCGCGTTCGTGAGGAAGGTCCCGTCGTCGAGAGACGCGTACGTTTCGACGACCGTGGCCGACGCCCCCTTTCCGACGAGGATCAAGTTCCGCGGATGCGCGACCGAAGGCTCGCTTCCGCCTCTCGAGAGATAAAGCAGGTGGATCGGCTTATCGATCGCAAGACCCTCGGGCACGAAGACGAACGCCCCATCGCGCAGGAAGGCCGTGTTCCAAGCTGCGAAGCTTCGCGTCTCGAAATCCGCGTACCGTCCCAGATGATCGACGAGCAAATCCTTCCGCTTCTCGACCCCATCGAGGAGGCTCTCGACGACCGCGCCCTCGGGAAGATCCCCGATCGACGAGAGTTCCGGCGCGTGATGTCCGGCGACGAAGACGATCTCCGCCGCCGCTTCGCCTCCGAAGAGAAGATCGCGAACCTCGGTCCTCTTCGGGGCCGCGGCTTCCTCCGGACCGCTCCATCGAAGCGCGAGCCGCCGGAGCGGCGCGAGGTTCGTTTGGCGCCAATCTTCCTCGCGAGGGCTCGGCAAGCCGAGCTCAGCGAAGCGGGAAAGCGCGCGGCGACGGATCGGCTCGACCCAAGACTCCGACTCGTGCGGACGCGCCCTCCGAAACCTCTCGAGATCCTGCAAGTAGGTCTGCGTCTTATCCTTCTCGGCCATGAAGCTCCGTCCCTTCTCCTCGGACAACGGCCGCGCCCCTGTTTACGCGCGCGCCGATTCCTTCTCCTCCAACCAGGAGTAGCCCCGCTGTTCCAGCTCGAGCGCCAGCTTTTTGTCTCCGGACGCGACGATCCGGCCTTTGGCGAGAACATGGACGAAGTCGGGGACGATGTAGTTCAAGAGGCGCTGATAGTGCGTGACGACGACGATCGCCCGATTCCCGCCGCGCAGGGTGTTGACGCCTCCGGCCACGATCCGGAGCGCGTCGATATCGAGGCCCGAGTCGGTCTCATCCAGAATCGCGAGCTTCGGGTCGAGCATCGCCATTTGAAAGATCTCGTTTCTCTTCTTCTCGCCCCCGGAGAAGCCCTCGTTCACGGGGCGCTGGATCAGCGCCTCGTCCATCTCGAGAAACCTCATCTTCTCCTTCGCGTGCGAGAGGAACTCCATCGCGTCGAGCTCCTTCTCTCCGCGCGCTCTCCGGATGCTGTTCAGCGCGGTCTTCAGGAAGTACGCGTTGCTGACGCCGGGGATCTCGATCGGATACTGAAAGGCGAGGAAGATCCCCTCGCGCGCTCTCTCCTCCGGCGACAGATCGAGGAGACTCTTCCCTTCGTAGAGAACCTCTCCTTGCGTCACCTCGTAGTCGGCGCGTCCGGCGAGAATCCCCGCCAAGGTGCTCTTCCCCGACCCGTTCGGTCCCATGATCGCGTGAACCTCGCCGGCGTTCACCCGCAGGCTCACCCCTTTCAGAATCGGCGCCTCGCCCGCCCTCGCGTGCAGATCCTTGATTTCCAACATTTCGATCGATCCTCTCCCTCTGTCGGGCGTATTATTTAGCCGACGCTCCCCTCGAGACTCACGCTGAGGAGCTTCTGCGCCTCCACGGCGAATTCCATCGGCAGCTCGCGGAAGATCTCCTTGCAGAAGCCGTTGACGATCATATTGACCGCGTCCTCCGTCGAGATGCCCCGTTGGTTGCAGTAGAAGACCTGGTCCTCTCCGATCTTCGACGTCGTGGCCTCGTGCTCGACCGTCGCGGTCGGGTTTCGGACGTCGACGTACGGGAACGTGTGCGCGCCGCACTTGTCTCCGATCAGCATCGAGTCGCACTGCGAGAAGTTCCGCGCGTTCTCCGCACCCTTCATCACCTGCACGAGACCGCGATACGTGTTCTGTCCCCTCCCCGCCGAGATCCCCTTCGACACGATCGTGCTTCTCGTGTTCTTTCCGATATGAATCATCTTCGTGCCGGTGTCGGCCTGCTGCCGGCGGTTCGTGAGGGCGACCGAATAGAACTCGCCCACCGAGTCGTCCCCCTGGAGAATGCAGCCCGGGTATTTCCACGTGATCGCGGAACCGGTCTCGACCTGCGTCCAGGAGATCTTCGAGCCCTTCCCGCGGCAGGCGCCCCGCTTCGTCACGAAGTTGAAGATCCCGCCCTTCCCCTCCTCGTCGCCCGGATACCAATTCTGTACGGTGGAGTACTTGATCGTGGCTCGGTCGAGCGCGACGAGCTCGACGACCGCCGCGTGAAGCTGGTTCACATCCCGCATCGGAGCAGTGCATCCCTCGAGATAGCTGACCGTGCTCCCCTCCTCGGCGACGATGAGCGTTCGCTCGAACTGGCCCGTGTCGATCGCATTGATCCGAAAATACGTGGAGAGCTCCATCGGGCAGCGAACGCCCTTCGGCACGTAGCAGAACGAACCGTCGCTGAAAACGGCCGAGTTCAGGGCGGCGAAGAAGTTGTCCGTGTGCGGAACCACCGAGCCGAGGTATTTCCGGACGAGCTCCGGATGCTCGCGAACCGCTTCGCTGAACGAACAGAAGATGATGCCGAGCTCGGCGAGCTTCTCCCGGAACGTCGTTGCGACCGAGACGCTGTCGAAGACCGCGTCGACGGCCACCCCGGTGATGCGCTTCTGTTCCTCGAGCGAGATGCCGAGTTTCTCGAATGTCCGGACCACCTCCGGATCGACCTCGTCGAGGCTCTTCGGCCGGTTCGTCATCGACTTCGGAGCCGAGTAGTAGATGATGTTCTGATAATCGATCGCCGGGTATTTTACATTCGGCCAGTGCGGCTCCTCCATCGTCTGCCAGTGTCGGAAGGCTTTCAGCCGCCATTCGAGGAGGAACTCGGGCTCCTCCTTCTTCGCCGAAATCAGGCGAATGATCTCTTCGTTGAGGCCGCGCGGGGCCGCGTCCGATTCAACGTCGGTCGTGAACCCGTACTTGTATTCTTGCTTCGTGAACTTCTCGATCGTCGCGTCCGAACTCATGGGCTCTGCTCCGTCTTGATTCGTTCCCGAACCGGGAACGCGCGCGTATCTTCCTTTCGATCGTGATTCCCCGTCCGGCCCGACGCGGGGACCATCCTCTCTTCGATGCGGCGTTCGAAGCCGGGAGCGGGCCGCGTCATCTCCGCGAGGGTGATCGTGTCGAGAGCCCCGGAGAACGCATCGCTGATGAGCCGCCAGTTGGCGCGGACCCCGCAGGAGGGTTCTTTCGCGCACGAGCCGGATCCCGAGGCGGCGCACTCGGTCATCCCGATCGGCCCCTCCAGCGCGCGGATGATCTCCGCGACCGTGATCTCCCCGGGCGGCCGCGCGAGGACGTAACCGCCTCTCACCCCGCGGTGCGACACGAGGAGGCCCTGGCGCGAGAGCGCCTTGAGGATCTTGCTCACCGTCGGAAGCGGGAGGCCGACCCTGCAGGCCAGGCCCCTCGCTGTGTGAGGCTCGCCCCCAAGATCCGCGGCGAGCGCCGCGAGAAGCGAGACCCCGTAGTCGGCTAACTTGCTGATTCGAAACATCCTAGGCTTCTCTCCCCATATAGGACTTGAACGGTCCTATATCGAAGAGTACTCAGAGAACCTCGCGCGCGCAAGAAGAATGTCAGGAGATCATCCGGGCGAGGACCGACGGGGAAAGAGGTTACGGCTGGCGCGCCGCAAGGCTCGCCGCCCCGAGAAGCGGCGCCCGGTCGGCGAGGATCACGCGAACGGGGACCTCGCGGAGCAGCCCGGAGAGGCGTCCCTTGTCGAGAAACGCTCGCAGGAAGACGCCGTCCTTCAGCTTGTCCAGAATGCGGGGCGCGATCCCGCCCCCGATACAGACGCCCCCGCGGGCGAGAATCCGAAGGGCCTGGTTCCCCGCTTCGGCTCCATAGATCGACACGAACAGGTCGAGCGCCCGGACGCAGGCGGCGCACCGCCCCTCGATCGCCGCGCGCGACACGACGGCCGCCGGATCCTCTTCCGTCCCCTCGTGGGCGGCCGGGTCGATCGGGGCGAGCCCTCTCGCCGCCACGTAATCGTGAACCGCCGTAAGCCCGCTCCCGGAGAGGACGCGCTCGACCGACACGCGCCCGCCGATCCGCTCCCGGAGAAAGCGAAGAAGGCCGAACTCGACCTCGTCCCGAGGAGCGAAATCCGCGTGCCCTCCCTCGGTGGGGAACACGCGGAGCGTCTCCCCGAAACGGAGAACGAACGCCTCGCCGAGACCGGTCCCCGCGCCGAGAAGGGCGATCGGCCCCTCCGGGACGGGGATCCCTTCTTGAAGCGTGAAGAGATCGTCCGGCTCGAGATGCTCGATGCCGTATCCGACCGCTTCCAGATCGTTGAGAAGGATCGTCCGCGGGATGCGAAGCGCGCGCGCCAACTCGCGCCGATCGATCGTCCAAGGGAGGTTCGGCCCCGCGCACAGGTCCCCCGCGACCGGCCCCGCCGCCCCGAACGCGGCTCGATCGGCGCCGCCTGTTTCGGCGAGAAAGCGAGCGGCAAGCTCCGCGAGGCTTGCCGCCTCACCGCTCGCGAACCGGCGCCGGTGAACGATCCGAAGTCGCCCCCCCTCAAAGAGGACGAACGCGAAGAGAGCCTTGGTACCCCCGATATCCCCCGCGAGAATGCGCATGAAACCCTCCTTCGGCACCGCGTGCTCTTTTCGGGCTAGCCGCTCGCTCCGCGGATGAGATCGCGGATCCCGCGCTCGGCGTCGCTCTTGAAATGAACGCGAAGCACGCGCCTCCCGTGCGCCGCGAGCGCCCCGAAATCCCCGAGAGCCTGTGCGCGGCAAAGGACGCCGAACGAGTAGGGAAGCCCTGGGATCGGGACATTCGTCGGAATCTCCGCGGTGAGCTGAACGAACACGCCCCGGTTCGCACCTCCCTTGAAGAGCTGCCCGGTCGAATGGAGATAGCGCGGGGCGATTCCCGCGGAAACCGCAAGGTCGGTCCTCTCGCGAAGGGCCGTTCGGAGATCCGCCGCCGGTTCCGATCCCGCGAAGGAGGGGGGAAGGAAGACGAGCAGCGCGAGGTAGTCTCCATCGCACGCCCGGGAGAGGTGTGCCCGGAACCACTCGTTGACACTTGAAGCATACGGCGCATCGAGATCCGCATCCGAGAAGAGAAGGGTCTCTTGATCCTCGAAGCGGATCGATCCCTCCTCCAAGCGGCCGGTCCGGGCGAACTCGGAGAGAAGAGCGCCCGTTCGTTCTTTGCTCTCGCTCACGTTCGGCTCGTCGAACGCGTTCACCCCGAGAATCGAGCACGCGCACGCGGTCGCCAATTCCCAAAGGTAGAACGCGCCGCCGAGGTCCTCCGCGCGCGCCATCCGGATCGTCGCGACCGGATGCCCCGCCGCCGCGAGCGCGCGGCCGGTCTCTTCCAGGCTCTCCTCCGCCCCATCGCACCGGATGATCGCGAACACGCGGTCGTCCCCGTACGCGTTTGGCGGCGCAGCGGGTTCTCCGTCCACCGGCAGAATCCCCTTGCCTTCCTTACCCGTGCTCTCGGCGACGAGCTGCTCGATCCACCCGCCGAATCCCGGAAGCTCCGGAGAAACGAGAAGCGTGAGCTTGTCCCGGCCCGCGAGGGCTGCCTCCGCGAGAAACGCTCCGAGCGTGAGCCCGGGGTTCT
>JAGUYC010000156.1 GCA_020061515.1 Gemmatimonadota bacterium | reverse complement strand
GCCGGAACGCCGCGCGGAGGCGCTCGCCGCCGCCGCCGAAGCGCTCCGCGTCGATTTCGAGGTGGAGGGGAAAGAGGATCTCCTCCGCCTTCTCGCGCGCGGCGGAAGGGCCGAGGAGATCGCGCGGCTCGCGCTCCGCGAGGGGGATATCCGAAACCGCGCGAGCCGAATCGAGGAAGGGCCGGTGCTCGCCGATCGCGGGCGTTATATCTATATGGAGATCCTTCGCGACCTCGGGCTCGACTACGAGGAGATCCGGCGGCTCGCGGACCGCCACACGCCCCGGACGAAGGACGACGCAAAGAAGACCGAGAACCGCCGATGAAGGAGAGAAGGACGCGATGAAATACAAGCTGCTGGGAGCAAGCGGGCTTCGGGTTTCCGAGATCGTGCTCGGAACGATGACCTTCGGCGAGGAGTGGGGATGGGGGGCCTCGAAGGAGGAGAGCCGGAAGATCTTCGACGCGTACGCCGCGCGAGGGGGGAACTTCCTCGACACGGCAAACCGATACACCGAGGGGACGAGCGAGAAGTGGGTCGGCGAGTTCGTCGGCTCGGAGAGGGACCGCTTCGTGATCGGGACGAAGTACACCCTCTCGATGCGGTTCGACGACCCGAACGGAAGCGGGAACCACCGAAAAAACCTCGTCCGATCGCTCGATGCGTCGCTCCGGAGGCTCGGCACCGACCACGTCGATCTCTACTGGCTCCATGCGTGGGATTTCCTGACGCCGATCGAGGAGGTGATGCGCGCGCTCGACGATGTCGTCCGCGCGGGGAAGGTCCTCTATGTCGGCGTGTCCGACACGCCCGCGTGGATCGTCTCGCGCGCGAACACGCTCGCCGAGCTTCGCGGGCTTTCTCCGTTCGTCGCGCTTCAGGTCGAGTACAGCCTGGTCGAGCGAACGCCGGAGCGGGAGCTTCTCCCGATGGCGCGCGCGCTCGATCTCGCGGTCACGCCGTGGGCGCCGCTCGGATCCGGGCTTCTCACCGGAAAGTTCACGAGGCGGGAAGCGGAGGCCGGCGCGCGGCTCAAGCCCGACAGCAAGAAGCGCTCGGAGACGAACCTCGCGATCGCGCGCGAGGTGGACGCGGTCGCGGAGGAAATCGGACGCCCGTCCTCTCACGTTGCGTTGAGCTGGCTCCGAAGCCGCCCGGGGAACATTCTCCCGATCGTCGGGGCCAGGACCGCCGCGCAGCTCGAGGAGAGCCTCGGCTGCCTCGACTTCGAGCTCCGCGACGAGGACGTCCGGCGGCTCGACGAGGCGAGTCGGATCCCGCTCGGGTTCCCGCACGACTTCCTCGCGGGCGAGTACGTCCGCCGAATCGTTCTCGGCGACAAGGGGAGCGACATCGAGAGCCATCGGAAGGAGTGGCTGCCGTAGCCTTGTGCGCTCCCCTCCTCCTGTGCTACCGTTGCGGCGCTCGAGGAGGAGAGGGAACCATGTCCGCGCGCGAGCTTGCGAAGACTTACGAACCGGAACAGGTCGAGGCGAAATGGCAGGCGTTCTGGAGGGAACACGTTTCCTTCCGCGCCGATCCGCATTCGTCCCGCGAGCCGTTCGTCATCCTCATCCCGCCGCCGAACGTCACCGGAATGCTTCACATGGGACATGTTCTGAACTATACGATCCAGGACGTCGCGATCCGCTGGCGGCGGATGACCGGACGCGAGGCGCTCTGGCTCCCGGGAATGGACCACGCGGGAATCGCCACCCAGAACATGGTCGAGCGCGCGCTCCGGAAGGAAGGGAAGACCCGCTTCGACCTGGGGCGCGAGGAGTTCGTCCGTCGCGTATGGGAGTGGAAGGAGAAGCACGGGGGGAAGATCCTCGAGCAGTTCGGGCGCCTCGGAGCCTCGTTCGACGACGCCCGCATGCGCTTCACGCTCGACGAGGGATACACGCGCGCGGTCCTCGAGGTTTTCGTCGCGCTCCACAAGAAGGGGCTTCTCTACCGGGGGAACTACATCGCGAGCTGGTGTCCGCGCTGCCGCACGGTCCTCTCGGACGAGGAGGTCGAGCACGAGGAGCGGAACGGCTCCCTCTATCACATCCGCTATCCGCTCGAAGGAGAGGAAGGGCATCTCGTCGTCGCGACGACCCGCCCGGAGACGATGCTCGGGGACACCGCGGTCGCGATCCATCCGGAGAGCGAGCGGACGCGGCATCTTCGAGGGAAGAAGGCGGTCCTCCCGCTCGTCGGGCGCGTCCTTCCGATCGTTGAGGACCAAAGGGTCGATCCGGAGTTCGGCACCGGATGCGTCAAGGTGACCCCCGCGCACGATCCGGCCGACTTCGAGATCGGAAAGACGCACGGACTCGAGGAGGTGCGGATCTTCGAGGAGGACGCGTCGATCCGGAGCGGCTTCGGGCGCTACTCGGGGATGAGCCGCGAGGCGGCCAGGAAGGCGGTTCTCGAGGATCTCGAAGCGGCGGGGCTTCTCGCCGGAATCGAGGAACACCGGCACGCGGTCGGACGCTGCTACCGCTGCTCGACCGACATCGAGCCGTGGCTCTCCACGCAGTGGTTCGTCTCGATGAAGCCGCTCGCCGAGCCCGCGATCCGCGCGATGCGGGAGGGGCGCGTCCGCTTCTTCCCGGACCGGTGGGAGAAGGTCTACTACCATTGGATGGAGAACATCCGCGATTGGTGCGTCTCGCGGCAGCTCTGGTGGGGGCATCGAATCCCCGCTTGGTACTGCGACGGTTGCGGGGCGATGACTGTTGAGGTCGCCGCTCCGGATCGCTGCCCGGGATGCGGATCCTCCGCGCTCCGCCAGGACGAGGATGTCCTCGATACCTGGTTCTCCTCGTGGCTCTGGCCGTTCGCGACGTTCGGCTGGCCGGAAAAGACTCCCGATCTCCGGCGCTTCTTCCCCTCGCACCTTCTCGTCACCGGCCCGGACATCATCTTCTTCTGGGTGGCGCGCATGATCATATCCTCGCTCGAGTTCATGGGGGACGTGCCGTTCCGCGAGGTCTACTTCCACGGGATCGTTCGCGACGCGAAGGGGAGAAAGCTCTCGAAGACGCTCGGGAACTCCCCCGACCCGATCGAGGTCCTCGACCGCTACGGCGCGGACGCGGTCCGCTTCGCCACGATCCTCACGACGCCGATCGGCCAGGACCAAATCTTCTCGGACGACAAGATGGAGACGGGAAGACGCTTTGCGAACAAAGTATGGAACGCGACCCGTTTTGTGCTCCCGCACGTCGAGGGGGTGAGCGGTCTCTCGCGCGATCCGTCCGCGCTCCCGCTCCCCGAACGATGGATCCTGAGCCGTCTCACGGCGGTCCGCCGGGAAGCCACCGCGCATCTGGAGGCGACGCGCCTGAACGAGGCCTCCTACGCGGTTTACGATTTCCTCTGGCACAGCTACTGCGATTGGTACGTCGAGGTCGCCAAGCCCGCGCTTGCGGGGGAGGGGGACGCCGAGGCGGCGCGCGAGGTCCTTCTTCACGTCCTCCGCGAGGGGATCCGGCTTCTCTCACCGTTCATGCCGCACCTTGCCGAGGAGATCGGGTCGTATCTCTCGATGGACGGCCCGTGCGTTTCGCGCGCGCGCTGGGAGGACGGCGCCGGCGGCTTTCGCGACGAGGAGGCCGAGCGCGAGATGGAGGCGGTGCAGCAGGTCGTGACCGCGGTGCGCACGCTCCGCTCCGAGGTGAACGTTCCGCCGCGCGAGGAGGTCCGTGTTCTCGTCCGCTTCCTCGACGAGACGGCGAGAGCGCCGGTCGAGGCGAACCGCGGGATGATCCGCCGTCTGGCGAGGATTCGGGATCTCGACCTCGGAAGCGACGGGAGGCCGCGCGGGGCGCTCGCGGAGGTGACGCGCTCCGTCGAGGTCTTTCTTCCTCTCGAGGGGATCGCCGATCTCGAGAAAGAAAGGCAGCGTCTCGCGCGCGAGGCGGAGCGTCTCTCCCGCGAGCTCGATCGAATCGGACGGAAGCTGATGAACCGGGAGTACGTGAGCAAGGCACCCCCGGACGTGGTGGAGAAAGACAGGGGCCGGGAACGCCGGTTCTCCGAAATGCTCGAACGGGTGCGGGAGAACCTGCGGGCGATTTCGGATTGATCCGGGAGCCCCGCGAACCGGGATCGGCTTCGTCGAGAGGGGAAGGAACGTGAACACCATACTTCGTGCTTCAAGTCTCTCCCTGGTCGGGCTCGTGCTCCTCGCGCCGCTTGCCCTCGCGGAGAGCCCGAAGATCGCCGTCACCGTTTACAACAGCGACCTCGGCCTCGTGCGGGAGCGGCGCGCGCTTACCCTCGAGCGCGGGGAGTCGATCTACGAGTATCGGGACGTCGCCGAGCGCATCGACCCGACGAGCGTCCACTTCCGGCCGGTCGACGGGAAGGGCGGCCTCGAGGTGCTCGAGCAGAACTACGAGTACGATCTCGTGTCGAGCGATAAGGTCTTCCAGAAGTATCTCGAGCATCCGGTCCAGGTCTTCTTCGAGAAGAGCGGGGACATGCTCTCCGGCGTTCTCCTCTCGCACGGGAGGGGCGGGATGGTGCTCCGGGACGCGGCGGGGGAAAGGCTCTTCGTCCTCCTCGGCGACCTCAGGAACGTCGAGCTTCTCGGCGAGGCGAAGGACTTCGTCACGCGCCCGACCCTCTTCTGGAAGCTTCGAAGCGAGCGCGCGGGGGAACGCGAGGTCGAGGTCGAGTACCTCACGCGGGGAATCTCCTGGCACGCCGAGTACGTCGCGCTCGCCGACGAGCCGAACCGCTTCGTCGACTTCGCCGGATGGGTGTCGGTCGAGAACCACTCGGGGGCGGAGTATCGCGACGCGAAGCTGAAGCTCGTCGCGGGGGACATCGGGCGGGCCGCGCCCGAGCCGAGATACGACTACGCGCTCATGGAGGCGCGCGCCGCCAAGGCGGCCCCGATGGTCGAGGAGCGCGCGCTCTTCGAATACCACCTCTACGATGTTCAACGTCCCACCACGATCCGGAAGAACGAGGTGAAGCAGATCTCGTTCGTCCCGAACGCGAAGGTCGCGATCGCGAAGGAATATCTCTTCGACACGAGGAAGAACCAAGAAAAGGTCGCGGTACACTTCGAGTTCCTGAACGACGCGAAGAGCGGGCTCGGGATTCCGCTCCCCGCGGGGATCGTCCGCGTCTTCCAGGACGACGGGCGGGGCGGCTCGGAGTTCGTGGGCGAGGACCGGGTCGACCACACCCCGAGAGAGGAGAAGGTCCGCCTCCGCGTCGGGTACGCGTTCGACATCGCGGCGGAGAAGAAGATCCTCTCCGAAGAGCGGCGGACGGAGCGTCTCCGCGTCCGCACCGTCGAGATCCGCCTCCGGAACCGGAAGGAGGAGGCGATCGAGGTGAAGGTGTGGGAGGGGATCGAGGGGGATTGGACGATCGAGCGGGAGACGAGTCCTTCCCGCAGGGAGGACGCGCACACGGCGGAGTGGGTCCTTCCGGTCGGGAAGAACGAAGAGACGGTTCTCACCTATACGGTTCGCATCCAATATTAGTGCCGCTCCCACGATCTTGGGCAAACGGTTGGGGAGCGGCACTTCGCGGGGAAGGCCCCGCTGCTTGCGGAGGGCCCTCCGGGCCGCAAGCGCCGGGCCCTCCCCGCGGGCCCTACCGGGAGGGGAAGAGCGCTTCCCCTCCCGGACCCTCCCGCG
>JAGUYC010000095.1 GCA_020061515.1 Gemmatimonadota bacterium | reverse complement strand
GGCGGGATCGGGTCCACGCCGGCCGCCGCGGGGGGGCTCCTCTTCTTCGGCGAGTACGAGGGGGCGGTCGTCGCGGTCTCCAAGGAGAACGGGCGCGAAATGTGGAGGCGCCCGACGGGAGGGCGGATCGTCTCCTCTCCGTGCGTGCACGAGGGCCGCGTCTTCGTCGGCTCCTTCGATCGCTCGCTTTACGCGCTGGGGGTCGAATCCGGAGCGGTTCTCTGGCGCTTCCCCACGCAGGGCGTCATCTGGTCCTCGCCGACCGTCGCAGGGGATCTTGTCCTCGTCGGGTCGTGGGACGGAACCCTATACGCCGTCCGCCGCGCGGACGGCTCCCTCGCGTGGCGACACGACACCAGGGATCGCGTCTACTCGTCCCCCCGCGTGCATGGAGAGGAGGTCTACATCGGGACGCAGAGGGGGGCGCTCGTCCGCCTCGAGCGGAGCACCGGGCGCGTCGTCTGGTCCTCTCCCACGGGGAGCCCCGTCCACTCCCGCCCGGCGATCGCCGAGGACCGGGTGGTGTTCGGGTGCGAGGACGGGACCGTCCAGTGCGCGTATCGGGAGACAGGGGAGATCCTCTGGAGCTACCCGACCGGGGACCGGGTCCCCTCTTCGGCCTTCGTCGAGTGGGGGATCGCCTACGTGGCCTCCTACGACGGCTACCTGTACGCCCTCGACCTGGACGACGGCCATCCTCGATGGAGGGCCCCGCTCGGCGCCTCCGCCTATTCATCCCCAACCTCTGACGGAACAAGGATTTACGTCGGCACGAACCAGGGGCGGCTTCTCGCGTTCTATCTGGGGATCTGATCGGAACCCTCCGGCTTTCGCCTTGACAAGCCCCATGCCCGGTTGTAGGTTACCCGCGGAACGACCTCCCGCTTCCCCGCCCGAAGGGGAGCGGCGGGAGCCGAGCGGGGCCGGGAAGCTCTGGTCTCCTTCGGCGGCCCGCGGCCGGGCGAGGAACGCCACGAGCGTCCGGCGGTTTCCACTCGCGCGCACGGGCCGGGAGCCCGGGGCTCGGAAGGGCTCCGAATCGTTCACGCTCGTCCACACGCACCCCAAAGGGAGATCGACACGGTCGATGTTCGGAAAGCTCCTCACCAGGGTCTTCGGAACGAAGACGGGCCGCGAAGTGAAGCGGGTGCGCCCGCTCGTCGAGGAGATCAACCGCTTCTTCGAGTCCTATCGCTCGCTCGCGGATGAGGAACTCGCCGCGAAGACCGCCGAGTTCAGGAAGCGAATCGAAGACGGAGAAACGGTCGACGCGCTTCTTCCCGAGGCGTTCGGAGCGGTGAAGGAGGCGTGCCGACGGCTCGTCGGCAAGTCGTGGGACGTGTGCGGTCAGAAGACCGAGTGGAACATGATCCCCTACGACGTCCAGCTGATCGGCGGCATCGTCCTCCACGAGGGGAAGATCGCCGAGATGGCGACCGGCGAGGGGAAGACGCTCGTCGCGACGATGCCCCTCTACCTCAACGCGCTCGAGGGGAAGGGCGCGCACCTCATCACCGTCAACGACTACCTCGCGCGGCGCGACCGGGAGTGGATGGGTCCGATCTACGAATCGCTCGGTCTCACCGTCGGCGTGATTCAACACGATATGGATCCGCCCTCGCGCCAGGCGGAGTACCGGTGCGACATCACCTACGGAACAAACAACGAGTTCGGTTTCGATTATCTCCGCGACAACATGTCGGTCCGTCCCGAGTACCGCGTGCAGCGCGGCTTCCGCTACGCAATCGTCGACGAGGTCGACTCGGTTCTGATCGACGAGGCGCGAACGCCGCTCATCATCTCCGGACCGGTCGCCCACTCGGTTCACCGCTTCGACGAGGTGAAGGAGGAAGTGCGGAAGATCGTGCGCAAGCAGACCGAGCTCGTGAACGAGCTGGTCGCGAAGGGGGAGAAGCTTCTGCAGTCGGATGACGACGAGGAGCGCTACGAAGCGGGAACTCTTCTTCTCCAGGCGCAGCGCGGCGCTCCTAAGAACAAGCGCCTGATGAAGCTCCTTCAAGAGCAGGGCGTGCAGAAGCTGATCCGCCGCGTCGAGACCGACTACATGCGCGACAAGCGTCTCAGCGAACTCGATGAGACGCTCTACTTCGCGATCGACGAGAAGAACCACAGCACCGACCTGACCGAGAAGGGGCGGACCGATCTCTCGCCGAACGACCCGAACCTCTTTCTCATTCCGGACCTTCCCGAGGAGATGCAGGCGATCGATTCGGACGCCGCGCTCTCCCCGTCGGACAAGGCGGCGGCGCGCGAACGGGTGCAGAAGGAGTTCCTCGATCGGAACGAGAAGATCAGCAACATCCGCGCGCTCCTCAAGGCGCACTCGCTTTTCGAGAAGGACGTCGAGTACGTCGTGCAGGACGGCAAGGTGCTCATCGTCGACGAGTTCACCGGCCGCCTCATGCCCGGCCGGCGGTTCTCGGAAGGGCTGCACCAGGCGCTCGAGGCGAAGGAGAACGTCTTCATCGAGGCGGAGACGCAGACGCTCGCGACGATCACCCTCCAGAACTTCTTCCGCCTCTACAAGAAACTGGCCGGAATGACCGGAACCGCGGAAACCGAAGCGTCGGAGTTCTTCGAGATCTACAAGCTCGATGTCGTGGTGATCCCGACGAACGTGCCGTGCCGGCGCGAGGACGAGGACGATCTCATCTTTCGGACGCGCCGCGAGAAAGTGAACGCGATCGTCGAGGAGATCGCCGATTGCTACAAGCGCGGGCAGCCGACCCTCGTCGGCACCGCGTCGGTCGACGCCTCGGAGACGATCTCGCGGATCCTGAAACGGATGAACATCCCGCACTCGGTCTTGAACGCGAAGAATCACCAAGGGGAAGCCGAGATCGTCGCGCGCGCGGGCGAGTTCCGCTCGGTCACGATCGCGACCAATATGGCCGGACGCGGAACGGACATCAAGCTCGGGCCCGGCACGCGGGAGCTCGGCGGGCTCCGCATCGTCGGCACGGAACGCCACGAGGCGCGCCGCATCGACCGGCAGCTTCGCGGCCGCTCCGGACGTCAAGGAGATCAGGGATCGAGCCGCTTCTACCTGTCGCTCGAGGACGATCTCATGCGTCTCTTCGGATCGGATCGCGTCGCGGGGATCATGGATCGGCTCGGCCTCCAAGAGGGAGAGGTGATCCGGCACGGTCTCGTCACGCGCGCGATCGAGAAGGCCCAGAAACGGGTCGAGATGCACAACTTCGACATCCGCAAGCACCTTTTGAAATACGACGACGTGATGAACGAGCAGCGCTCGGAGGTTTACGGATGGAGGAACTCCCTTCTCGACGCCGAGGATCTCACCGAGGAGATCGATGGGATCATCGGGCTCTTCATGGACGCGCTTCTCGAGACGCGCTTCGCCGCCGGGGATTTCGCCGAGGATTGGGATCTCGAGACGATGCGCCTCTCGCTCGGCGAGATCCTCCTCGATCCGTTCGACCTTCCGATCCTGAGTGAGGTCAAGCCGGACAAGGAAGAGACGCGCCGCGCCATGACCGAGCACGCGAAGGCGCTCTTCCGCGTGCGGCGCGAGGAGAGGCTCCGCTTCCTCGACGAGAAGGCGCTCCCTCACTCCCTCCTCGTCGACTTCGAGCGCTCCGCCATCCTCTCCAAGATCGACGAGTTCTGGAGAGAGCACCTCTACGAGCTGGACGGCCTCAAGTCCGGAATCGGGCTTCGCGCGTACGCGCAGAAGGATCCGCTCATCGAGTACAAGAAGGAGGCGTTCGAGCTCTTCTCGGAGCTCGCCGAGAGGATCCATCGGGAGGCGCTCCGGCTCCTTTTCCTTCCGGTCACGCTCCGCGTCGAGCCGCGGCGCGCGCGGACGGCC
>JAGUYC010000107.1 GCA_020061515.1 Gemmatimonadota bacterium | reverse complement strand
CCACAATCCCGGGTGACGGCTTCGACCATGCGGTCCTGGATGGCCTGGACCTCGGACTCCTGCAGCGTGCGCTCCGCGTGCTCGAAGCGGAGGCTTGTCTCGACCGGAACGGAACTGAGGGCGCGGCTCGGGCGGCCGAGATCGCGCGCGAGGCGTGCCGCCCGATCACCGATCTTCGGGGAACCGCCGCGTATCGGCGCGAGATGGTGGAGGTTCTCGTAAGGCGCGGGACCGCCGCGCTCGACGGGCGCATGAAATGACGGAACACACGATCACTTTGCGGGTCAATGGTCTCGAGGAAAGCCGGACGGTTCCCTCGAATCAAACGCTTCTCTCCTTCCTTCGGGACACGCTCGACCTCACCGGCGCGAAGGAAGGGTGCGGCGAGGGGGAATGCGGATCCTGCATCGTCCTCGTCGACGACAAGCCGGTGAACAGCTGTCTCATGCTCACCGTCGAGGCGGACGGGTGCTCGGTGACGACGATCGAGGGGATCGGGGACGCGTCGCGTCTCCATCCGCTTCAGTCGGCGTTCCTCGCGCACGCCGCCGTGCAATGTGGCTTCTGCACGCCGGGCATGATTCTCGCGGGGCTCGCGCTCCTCCGCGAGAACCCGAGCCCGACCGAGGCGGAGATCCGATCCGCGCTCTCCGGAAACCTCTGCCGCTGCACCGGATATCGGCAGATCATCGACGCGGTCCTCGCCGCGGCCGCCGCGATGCGCGGCGAAGCCGCCCGCGCGCGAGAGGAGAAGACGGGATGAGCGTGCCCCGCTGGGTCGGGAAGGACGTTCCGCGCGTCGACGGGTTGGAGAAGGTGACGGGGTGCGCGCGCTACACGGCCGACCTCAAGTTCCCGCGCATGCTTCACGCGCACGTGGTCCGATCCCCGCACGCGCACGCGCGGGTCCTCGGCGTGCGGACGGAGAAGGCGGAGCGCGTTCCAGGGGTGCGCGCCGTCGCGACGGGGCGCGAGTTCCCCTTCCACACCGGGATTTATCTTAAGGATCAAACGATCTTCGCGATCGACCGCGTGCGCTACGCGGGAGATCCGGTCGCCGCCGTCGCGGCGGAGACTCCCGAGGCCGCGCGCGAGGCGGCTGCCCTCGTCGAGATCGACTACGAGCCGCTCCCCGCGAACTTTGACGCGGTCGCCGGCATCGAGCCGGACGCGCCGCTCGTCCACCCGGACCTCGGCGCGTACGAGTGCGTCCCCTGGATCCGCCCTCGCGGCGGCACGAACATCTGCAACCATCTGAAGGTGCGGAAGGGGGACTACCGGAAGGCGCTGGCGAAGTGCGCCTCTGTGTTCGAACACACGTTCGTGGTGCCGCAGGTGCACCATGTCGCGCTGGAGCCGCACGTCGCGGTCGCCCGCGCGGACCTCGCCGGAAAGGTCGAGGTCCACACATCGGCGCAAAGTCCCTTCACGGTCCGGCATCTCCTCGCCGCCTGTTTCTCGATGCCGCACGGGGACATCTCCGTCCACGTTCCCGCGGTCGGGGGCGGATTCGGCGGGAAGGCCGGCATCGGCATCGAGCCGATCGCGGTGGCGCTCGCGATGAAGGCGAGAGGCCGCTGGGTGCGGCTTCTCATCGACCGCCCGGAGGAGTTCTACGGGACCGTCGTCCGCCAAGGACTCGCCGCCACGCTGACGACCGGAATCGACCGGAACGGAAAGGTTCAGGCCCAAAAGATGCACTATCTTTGGGATTGCGGAGCGTACGGCGGCTACGGCGTCAACATCGTGCGCGCGGCGGGGTACACCTGCGGGGGCGCGTACGAATTCCCGAACGTGGAAGGCGATTCGATCGGCGTCTACACGAACCGCCCGGTCGGAAGCGCCTACCGCGGGTTCGGAATGCAGGAGATTCACTGGGCGCTCGAGCAGCAGATGGACATCGTCGCCCGCGCAATCGGCATGGATCCGGCGGGCTTTCGCCTCTTGAACTGCCTCGGACCCGGCAAGTCGACCGTCACCGGAGAGGTGCTCGGCGATCACGCCGGACGCGTGGACGAGTGCATCCGCAGGGTCGCCGAGACGATCGGCATGCGCGAGGATCGCCCCCGCTCTTCGAACCGGGGAAAAGGGATCGCTTGCGCGGTGAAGGCGCCGGCGATGCCGAACGACGCCGCCTCGTCGGTCCTTCTCAAGTACGCGGAGGACGGAACGCTCGAGGTTCTGATCTCCGGGATCGACATCGGGCAGGGCCTGAAGACCGTCGCCGCCCAGTTCGCCGCCGAAGCGATGAACATGCCGATCGAGAAGGTCCGCGTGCGCGGCAACCCGGACACCGATTCTTTCCCGTACGATTGGCAGACCGTCGCCTCCCGCCAGTCGTGGGCGACCGGGAACGCGATCTTCCGCGCCGCGGAGAAGATTCGCGGCCGACTCTTCGCGACCGCCTCCGAGGCGCTCGGCGTCCCCGCCTCGGAGCTCGCTCTCGAGGACGAAGACGTCGTCCACGCGGAGAGCGGCCGCTCGATACCGATCACGAGGCTCGCGATGGGGTACCAGTTCCCGGACGGGCACACGATCGGAGGGCCGGTCGCGGCCGCCGGATCATTTATACCCGAAGGGTTGATCCACCTCGATCCCGAAACGAGCCAGAGCCCGAAGCCGGTCGCGAAGTGGACGTTCGGAGCGCAAGCGGTGGATGTGACCGTCGATCCGGAGACGGGGGAATACACCGTGGACCGCGTGGCCGCGTGCTACGACGTGGGGCGCGTGATCCATCCCGCGATGATCGCGGGACAGCTCTACGGGGGCGTCGTGCAGGGGCTCGGCACCGGCATGATGGAGGAGCTCGTCGTCGATCCGGCGAGCGGCCGCGTCGCGAACGCGTCTCTCGTGGACTACAAGATCCCGACGACGGAGGACCTTCCTCGCGAAATCCGGATGGACTTCATCGAGACGCCGCAGGCGGACGGGCCTCTCGGCGCGCGCGGAATCGGCGAGCACACGATGATCCCGACCCCGGCCGCGGTCGCGAACGCCCTCTTCGACGCTTGCGGGATCCGGATCCTCGACCTCCCGATCACGGCGGAGAAGGTGCGAGCCGCCCTCCAGAGGAAGGAAAAGGGCGGGTGAGATCGCCGCGGCATGTCGTCGATCGTTTCGACGCCGCCCTCACGAGACCGGAGAGCGAGTGGCGCGGGCGCGTGGAGCGTGTCTTCGCGCGCGCCGCGATCCTCCGGCCGGACGATCCGGCGGGCTTCGCGCTCACTTTGCTTTCATCCATCAAGGATCTTGTTCCGTTCTCGGCCGCGCTTCCCCGCGAGGTTTCGCTTCCCCGCGAAGGATCCTTCGTCGCCTTGCGAAAGAGAGCGCTTCGGGTCTCCGGCGCGGACGGCGCGCGCTTCTTCTTCCTTCGCGGGCCCGGGATCTCGCTCGAGCTTCCCGCTGGAGAGATCTCTCTTTCGACCGAGGCGCTGCGGGCGCAGATCAAGTTTTTCCCCGCGCCTCTCGCGCCGTTCCCGGAACCTGCGGCGGAAGGCGAGATCGCCGCGCGGCTCCTCGCGGGATGCGCGCGCGAGGAGGCATATCGACGCCGGATCCTCGCGCTCT
>JAGUYC010000147.1 GCA_020061515.1 Gemmatimonadota bacterium | reverse complement strand
CTTCTGGCAGCCGCGCGCCGAGGAGCTTCTCGTCGCGCTCGAGCCGGCGGGAATCGAGGGGCGCGATCCGGATCTCGAGAAGTTCGCTGCGGTGGCGCGTCTTCTCGCGCGTTCCTACCGCGCGCGGATCCTCATCGTCACCGAACCGGAAAACCGCGCGTGGGGGGAGGAGCTCGAGCGCCGCCTGGCGTTTCTCGAGCCGTACCGCGCGCCCGTGGACGAGCAGGCGCAGGTGATCGCCTTCCTCTCGCGCGCCGACCTCGCGGTCTGCACGAACACGCCCCTCTTTCATTATGCGGTCGCGCTCGGCGTCCCCGTCCTCGGCCTCTTCGCGGAGAACGAAGAGGCTTGGTATCGTCCTCCCGCCGAGGCGGCCGCCGCCCTCCTTCCGCTGCAGAAGGAGATCACGGAAGAGCGGTTTCTCGCCGCGGTGGACGGACTCGGCGCGCTCGTCGCGGGGCCGGAGGGATGAGCACCCTTGCGAGACTGCTTCGCTACGTGGTCCCCTGGTGGCGCGATCTCGCCGCCGCGCTTCTCTTCACGTTCTTGTTCGCCCTCTTCAGCGGCGTCACGATCGGGATGATCCTGCCGTTCACGCAGATTCTTTTTGAAGGAAAGATCGATGTCGATACGATTCGGGAGCCGGCGGCGGAGCCTTCAACGCTCATCCCCGCGCTCGCCGAGTGGAAGGAGAAACTCCGCGCCGGCTTCCTCGGCCTCTTCGCGGACGAAGAACCAAGGAGGGCGCTCGCCAAGGTGTGCGCCGGCGTCTTTGTCGTCTTCCTCCTCAAAGGGCTGTTCCATTATCTGCACCAGATCCTCATGATCACCCTACAAGAACGCGTGATCAAGCGGATCCGAGACGACCTCTTTCTCCGAATCGAGCGGCTCCCGATCGCCTATTTCGAGAGGAGTCGCGCGGGCGAGCTGATCTCTCGCGTGACGAACGATGTGGCGCTCGTGAAGGACATGGTCTCGGTCCTTTTCACCGAGGCGATTCAGAACGCGATGCTCCTTCTCGTGTTCGCCGCGGTCGCGCTCTTCGTGAGCTGGCCCCTCGCGCTCCTTTCGTTCGTCATCTTCCCCGTCCTCGCCCTCTTCACCGGTAAAGTGTCGCGGCGCCTCCGGAAATACAGCACGCGATTCCAGGAGGACATGGCGAGGATCACGGCGCGGCTTCAGGAGACGATCGCGGGGATTCGGATCGTGAAGGCCTTCTCGATGGAGCGGTTCGAGCAGGCGAAGTTCGAGGAGGCGACCGGCGGATACCTCCGGTCGTACCTTCGCTTCAAGCGGGTCGCGATCCTGGCGAGCCCGATCGCCGAGCAGCTCGGAGTCGTCGGGGCGATTCTCGTCCTCTGGGCGGGAGGGAACCGGGTCCTCGAGGGGCGGGGCCTCGAACCGGAGGGGTTCTTCCTCTTTCTCGCCGCCGTCCTCAACATGATGCAGCCGATCCGGAAGCTCTCGCACGTGAACACGCTCGTACAGCAGGGGCTCTCCGCGGCGGCGCGAGTCTTCCTCGTCCTCGACGAAGAGGAGGAGCCGCGCCCCGAGGGGGGCGTCCGGCTCCGCGAGGTGCGGGATGAAATCCGATTCGAGAACGTCTCGTTCCGGTACGACGGCGGCGGAGGGACGAGCGCGCTCGAGGATGTCGACATCCACGTGCCGGCCGGGACGATGGTCGCGCTCGTCGGCCCGAGCGGGGCGGGAAAGTCGACGCTCGTCGATCTTCTCGCGCGCTTCCGCGATCCGACCGCGGGCCGGATCACGATCGACGGAACCGACGTTCGCGCGATCGATCTCGGCTCGCTCCGCGGCCTCATGGGAATCGTCACGCAGGAGGTCGTCCTCTTCAACGACTCGGTGCGCGACAACATCGCGTACGGAAGAAGCGATCGTTCTCTCGAGGCGATCCGGGCGGCGGCGGCGGCGGCGAACGCGGACGTCTTCATCGAGAAGATGCCGCAGGGGTACGACACGAGAATCGGCGACCGCGGGCTCCGCCTCTCCGGCGGGGAGCGGCAGCGGCTCGCGATCGCGCGCGCGATCCTGAAAGATCCCCCGATTCTCATCCTCGACGAGGCGACGTCGAGCCTCGACAGCGAATCCGAGGCGCTCGTCCAGAGCGCGGTGGAGAACCTCGTGCGGAACCGAACGACCCTTGTCATTGCCCACCGCCTCTCCACGATCCGGCGGGCCGATCGGATCGTCGTGCTCGAGCGCGGGCGCGTCGTGCAGCAAGGGACGCATGAGGAGCTCCTCGGACGCCACGGGCTCTACAAGCGGCTCTTCGAGATGCAGTTCTTTCCGAGCGCGGGAGGGGCGGGCGTGTGAAGCCGCCCAAGCGGATCCTCGTCGTCCGATGGGGGCGGATGGGGGACGTGCTCCTCGCCGCGTCGGCCACGCGGGAGCTCCGGCGCGCCTTCCCCGGCGCGCGGATCGATTTCGCCGTCAAGGAATCGTACCGCGAGGCGGCCGAGCTTCTTCCCGGGGTCGATCGCGTGATCCCGCTCGGCGGCGGGATCGCCGGACTCTTTCACTATCGAAGACCGAGAAATGAACGATATGGCCTCGTGGTGGATCTTCACGGCGGCGTTCGAAGCCGGGCGCTCTCTCTTCTTCTCTTCCCCGCGCGGGTGGCGCGCTACCCGAGACTTGCTCTCTCGCGCCGAATGCTCGTCCGCTGGAAGAAGGGGAAGGGGAGCGCGTTCCCGCCGGTCTGGCGGCGCTATCTCGTGGCGATCGAGAGGATCGGGATCGCCGTGCGCGAGGAGCCGCCGAGGCTTCGAATGATCGACGCGGGCGGCGCGAAGGAAGGAGAGGGAGCGGTCGCCTTCGCGCCCGGCGCCGGACGGCCGACCAAGATGTGGCCCGCGTCTTCTTTCGCCGAGGCGATGCGGACGATCGCCTCGCGCGCCGGCCGCCCGATCCTTCTTCTCGGTTCCGAGGCGGAGAGAGGAATGCTCGAGGCGATCGCGCGCGAGTCGGGGACGGACGCGCGCGTTCTCGCCGGAGCGTCGCTCGCCGGGATCGCTGCGAGCCTTCGCCGCGCCGCGCTTCTCGTTACGAACGATTCCGGGCTTCTCCATCTCGCGAACGGAGTCGGCACGCCGGTCGTCGCGATCTTCGGGCCGACGACGCCGGAACTCGGGTTCGGTCCCGCGGGTGAGAAGGACACGGTCGTGTCGGTCGATCTCCCGTGCCGTCCCTGCTCGCTTCACGGCACCGAGGTCTGTCCGCTCCCCGATCGAAGCCATGTCTGCATGACGCGCGTCCTCCCGGAGGAAGTCGCGCGCGCCGTCCTGCGAATCCTCCGTGACTCGGCGAGGCGGACCGGGGTAACATGACCCGACTCGCCGGAACGGAGCCGCGCCGCGCGAAGAAGGCGGAATCGCGCTCGAAGCGATTCTCGAGACCGACCGGAGCGCCTGATCGAGGAGATCCTGGAACCGGGGGGAACAAGAACGTGCGCGCATCTCAAGGAAACGCGCTTCTTCGGATCGTCTCGGCGGCGATCGCGCTCTTGTCGTTCGCAGCGGAAACCGCCCCGGCGGAGAAGCCGTTCGGAGTCGGCGAGAGGCTCACCTTCGCGATCGAGTACGGATTCATCAAGGCGGGAACGGCCGAGCTCCGTGTGAGCCGGGGGGAGAGAGAGGACGAGTGGATGCTCTCCTCGCGCGCGTGGACGAACTCCTTCTTCGACGTTCTCTTCAAGGTGCGGGACGAGATCCGCTCGACCGTCGACGCGAACACGATGGAGAGCCTCCGCTTCGAGAAGCGGCTCCAAGAGGGGAAGTTCCGGGACACGGAGATCGTCGTGTTCGATCGGGAGAGGGATCTCGCCGTCTACGCGGGCGGGAAGGAGGTCCCGCTTGAGCCGGGAGCGCGCGACATTCTTGCCTCGTTCTATTCTCTTCGCCGGCAGCGGCTTTTGATCGGGGAGCGGATCCCGCTCGTTTATCACTCAAGCAAAAAGAACTGGGCGATTCACGTGGATGTCGGGGCGGTCGAGACGGTCAAGGTTCCAGCAGGGACGTTCCGCTGCTTCGTCATCGAGCCGAACCTGAAGAGCGTCGGGGTCTTCCGCCAGACCGGACGTCTTCGCATTTGGATCACGGCGGACGAGAGGCGCATGCCGGTCAAGCTCGAGAGCAAGGTCGTGTTCGGCGCCTTCGAGGCGGTCCTGACCGAGTATCAATAGGAACGGGGTCCTCTCGGCGCCGGCGGTGCGCGCGCCGAGACACCCGGCCGGATGGAGTCGTTCATGCCCCCTCGGCGCGATCGCTTCGACCCGAAACGGATCCGCCCGGTGCCCGTCTCCGAGGTCGGCCACAAGGTGCGGATCGAGCAGTTCGCATCGCCCCTCAAGAATGATACGACCATCGATGATCTTCTCCGAAGCCTTCCGGGCCTCCTCGCCGCGCGCGATCTGAACCGCGTGATCGACCGGGTCGCCGCGGCGGCGCGCGGGAAGGATCCCGTCCTCTTTCTCTTCGGCGCGCATGTCGTGAAGTGCGGCCTCGCGCCGGTTCTCATCCCGCTGATCCGGGACGGCGTCATGACCGCTCTCGCCACGAACGGCGCCGCGGCGATCCACGACTACGAGATCGCGCGCTTCGGATCGACGTCGGAGAACGTCCCGGAAAACCTCCCAAGGGGGATCTTCGGGATGGCGAGGGAGACGGCGGAGGGGATGAACCGAGCCGCGCGCGAGGGGGCGGAGGAGGGGATCGGTTTCGGCGAGGCGGTCGGCCGCGCGCTCGTCCACGGGAAGGCGCCGCATCGCGAGCGCTCGCTCTTCGCGGCGGCGCACGAAGCGGGCGTTCCGATCACGGTGCACGTCGCGATCGGGACCGACATCGTCCACATGCACGAGAGCGCGGACGGGGCCGCGATCGGGAAGGCGACGATGCTCGACTTCCTCGCGTTCGTCTCGGAGATCGAGCGGCTCACCGACCGGAGCGTTGTCCTCCACGCCGGCTCCGCGGTGATCCTCCCCGAGGTCTTCCTGAAGGCGGTCGCGATGCTCCAGAGCGCGGGCGCCGCGCCGGGCCGCTTCCTCGCCGTCAACCTCGACATGATCCGCGGCTATCGACCGACGGAGAACGTCCTCCGCCGTCCGTCCGGCGAGGGGATCCAGCTCACCGGACCCCACGAGATCCTGATCCCGCTCCTCGCCGCCGGAATCCGCGCGCGCCTCTGATTGTTAACGAACCAGGTTCCTTAACAATTCCTTAACAACCTGAATCCGGACGTGCTCCGGCCGAGGGTGAGCGTCGAGGGGGCGCGGATGCCGTACGAAGAGCTCGTATAGGAGAGCGGCCGGAAGCCCTACAGTACGGCCGCCCGAGTCTCGATCCTCAAGATGGGCTCGATCTCCATCAGCTCCCACCTCGTCCGAACGTACTTGGACGGCTACGACTACCTCGTCTATTTCTTCGATCGAGACACCCGGACGATCGGGCTGAAACCGATGCGCGAGAAGACCCCTAACGCCTACAGCATCAAGCGCTACAAAGGGGGCCGGATGTGCACGGTGAGCGCGATCGCCTTCCTCCGGCACTGCGAGATCCCGTTCGACAAGACCCGCTCCTATCCCTGCCGCTGGAACGAGAACCACGGGATGCTCGAGGTGAGGCTCGACCAGGAGCTGGCGCCGAGGTCCGGCTAGGGCGTGTGAATGAACCAGGTTCCTTAACAATTGCGCCTTATCCGCAGCGGCGTCTGGAGATCGTCTCTTTTCGGATCGCCTGAGTCAGCCTCTCGTCCTCCCCGTCCCGCAGCCAGGCGGACCACTCCTTGCCCGGCCTCGTCCAGAGGCTTGCAGACGGGGGGACCATCGGTCGAAGCGCCGGCACGCCCCCTGAGACCGGTCGCGAGCGGCAGTGAATAGGAGCGCTCGACCAACGGTACTCCTCGGCGTACCGGACAAGCCCCGCTCGGACGGGGTTCCGCTCGACGTATCGAATCGCGGCCCAGAAATGCGGTTCATCCAGGCCGCAGGAGTAGAACCGACCTTGCCAGAGATGCCCGACGTAGCCGTTTTTCTGGTTGAACTGCGATGCGTAGAAACGGTGCGTGTCCCGTATCGTCCGGCTGATCGAAATCTCCGCCTCGGGCGTGACCACGAGGTGGACATGGTTCGGCATGAGACAGAACGCGTCGACGGAGACCCCGTGTTTGAAGCAGTAGTGTCTGAGGAGGTCCAGATACAGGACGTAGTCCGCTTCTTCGCGAAAGACCGCCACGCGCCGATTTCCGCGCTGCGTCACGTGATGCGGGACTCCGGGCACAACGATTCTGGGAACCTTGGACATGGCTTTGGGACCGAGAGGAGACCGCAGAGTGGGGGGGACGCCGCGTCCACACGCCGTCCCGGTGAACCTGGTTCATAAGCAAGATTTGGGCCGGGAGCGTCCGGTTTCTACTGCAGCGGCCGGCCGCGGGAGAGGCGCTGGTCGTACATCGCGGAGAAATAGCGGCGCCAGGAGGGGCGGCTCCGGATCTCGTCCCACCACTCGCGATGGGAGAGGTACCACTCGACCGTTTCGGCGAGCCCCTCGCCGACCGTCCGCTCCGGCCTCCAACCGAGCTCGCTCTCGATCTTCCCCGGATCGATCGCGTAGCGGAAGTCGTGCCCGGGCCGATCCTCGACGAAGCGGATCAACGACTCCGGCTTTCCGAGAAGGCGAAGGATCGTCCGCACGATCTCGATGTTCGGCATCTCGCTTCGCGAGCCGATGTTGTAGACCTCGCCGAGGCGACCCTCGCGAAGGACCAGATCGAGCGCGCGGCAGTGGTCTTCGACGTGGATCCAGTCGCGGACGTTCGAGCCGTCTCCATAGACGGGGAGGGTCCCGTCCTCGAACGCGCGGAGGATCATGAGCGGGATCAGCTTCTCCGGAAACTGATACGGCCCGTAGTTGTTGGACGAGCGCGTGATCACGACCGGAGCGCCGTAGGTCTTCGCCCACGCCCGAAGGAGAAGATCCGCGGCCGCTTTGCTCGCCGCGTACGGGCTGTTCGGGCGGAGGGGAAAGCCCTCCTGGAAGCTCCCCGAGGCGCCGAGCGAACCATAGACCTCATCCGTCGAGATGTGAAGGAATCGACCGACCTTGCGGCGGGTCGCCTGCTCGACGAGAACGAGCGTCCCTTCCACGTTCGTGCGGAAGAAGGAGCCGGGGTCCTCGATGCTCCGGTCGACATGCGACTCCGCGGCGAAATGGACGACCGCGTCGATCCCATCGAGGGCGGCGGCGACCACCGCCGGATCGGCGACATCCCCCCGCACGAACCGGTATCTCGGATCCGACTCGAGATCCCGTAGGTTCGCCGGGTTCGCCACGTCGGTCACCTTGTCGAGGTTGACGATCGAGACCTCGGGATGCTCCCGGAGCATGTAGCGGACATAGTTCGACCCGATGAAGCCGAGCCCACCGGTGACGAGGATCCTCACGAGCCGCGCCCTTTCATTCGCATCTCTTCGATCCCATGTCCCGCACGAGCTCGCTCGCGCGGAAGAGGGAGGGGAACGTCCCCGCGTCGGTCCACCATCCGTCGAGGATGTCCCACGCGAGATCGCCCGTCTCGATGTACGCATTGTTTACGTCCGTGATCTCGAGCTCTCCGCGCGCGGAGGGCTCGAGGCCCCGGATGATCTCGAAGACCCGCGCGTCGTACATGTAGATCCCCGTGACGGCGTAGCGGGAGGGAGGCTCTATTGGTTTCTCCTCGATGCGGACGATCCGATCCCCCTCGAGCACGGGGACGCCGAACCGCTCCGGATCGGGCACCTCCTTGAGGAGGATCCGCGCCCCTTTCGGCTGTCTCCGGAAGGCCTCCGCCGCTTTGGCGATCGACTTCTCGATGATGTTATCGCCGAGAATCACGCAGATCTTCTCCCCGGCGGCGAAGTACTCGGCGAGACCGAGCGCCTCCGCGATCCCGCCCTCGCCCTCCTGATACGTATAGTTCAAATGTTGAAGACCAAACTCCTTGCCGTTGCCGAGCAGCGTGAGGAAGTCGCCGGAATGGTTCCCGCCGGTCACGATCAGGATGTCGGTGATCCCCGCGCGGACCAGAGCCCGGATCGGGTAGTAGATCATCGGCTTGTCGTAGACGGGAAGGAGATGCTTGTTCGTGATCTTCGTGAGGGGATGAAGCCTTGTGCCGAGGCCGCCCGCGAGAACGATCCCTTTCATCGGAGGAACCTCCGCGCCTCTCGGGCGCGCCCCGCGCCTCGATCGCGTTCCGGATCGCGTCCGGGAAACGCCTCTTTCCTTGCTCCGCCCTCTCGGGCGCCGAGGGCGCCGATCACCGGTTCCGTACCCCCCACTCGGCGAACCCGATTCTCGGGTCGTCGTGAGGGGCCCGATGCTCGTCCTCCGGGTCGTACTCGCGGTTCGTGAAGTAGACGAGAAGGAGATCGTCACCCGGGAGAACCTCGTACCCGTGGGCGACCCCGGCGGGAATGCGGACCGCCTTCGGATAGAGCGCCCCCGCGAAGATCGAGTTCGCGAAGCCGCGCGTCTCCGATCCCTCCCGGAAATCGACGAGCACGATCCGCGCGGTGCCGGCGATCGGGCAGAAGATGTCGTCCTGTCGTTCGTGATAATGAAACGCCTTGATCACCCCCGCGCGCGTCCGCGCGAGCGAGGCCTGGCGGATCTCGAACGCCTCGGCGACCGGGTCGCTCGCGCGCAGGATCTCCGCGAAGTGGCCTCGGTCGTCGGGAAGGAGGCGGAGAGGCCGCACGACGACCCCCCGGATCAGCCCCTTCTCTTCCGGCCGATCCTCTCGGATCACCGCGTGGTTCTTGACGATCGTCAACCGAACGCTCGGAACGCTCATCGCGCGCACTCCTCCGGACGACCAGGATACGCGGCCGAAGCGCCCGCTGTCCAGGGGATTCGAAGACGCTTCGGGCGTCGCAACCGGGGATTTCCTCTCGGCTTCCGTCCCTTTCTCGTTGTTGACTCCGGAGGCCGGGTTTGGTATTCTTGAAACGGCGATGGTGCCGGGTTCCGCGGTACGCCGCACTCGGTGATCCGGCTCCCCCCGACCCGCGGCGGGCCCGCGGACCGTCGCCTTCTGTTCCCTCTCACCAAGGAGGCAGCCTAAAGGATCGTTGCTAAAGAGCGCGGACCGAAGCGGCAACCTCTCCGCGGACTGCGGACGCCGAGGTCGGACATCAGGCGAGGATGCACGAGACCGGAACGTGGAGGAGCAATCGAAGTGCTCCTCGAGCCCTAGGATCCGGGGCGGGATGAGAAGCTCTTTGGCAGGAACGGCTGGCTCGATTCGTCGACACGCGATCGCTTGCGCCGAGAGCGAGACTCTCCGGGAGACCGGCGAGATCGCAGAGGGCGGGCGCACGCTCGCGGACGCCTTCGGCGAGGGGGGATCCCCGATGACTCGGGAGACGGGAGCAAGGCGAGTCTACCCCGCCGTGAAGCGATGTTCGGACATCCTCGCCGCGTCGGTCTCCCTTCTCCTCTTCTTGCCCCTCTTCCTCATCATCGCCCTTCTCATCAAGATCGATTCCCCCGGCCCTGTCTTCTTTCGTCAAACCCGCATCGGAAGAGGCGGAAAACCCTTCAGGTTTTTCAAGTTCCGGTCGATGATTCGAGATGCGGAGCGCCATAAGGCGGCGCTCCGCGATCTGAACGAAGCGGAGGAACCGCTCTTCAAGATCCGGAGGGATCCGCGCGTGACGGCGGTGGGGTATTTCCTTCGAAGGACGAGTCTGGACGAGCTCCCCCAGATGATCAACGTGCTGAAGGGGGACATGAGCCTGGTCGGGCCGCGCCCGCATCTTCCGGAAGAGGTCTCCCGCTACCGGGAATCCGATCGCGAGCGCCTCGAGGTCGTGCCGGGGATCACGTGCCTCTGGCAGGCGACGAACCGCCGCTCCACGCAGTTCCACGAGTGGATCGACTCGGACATCGAGTACGTGAGAAAGCGCTCTCTCTTCCTCGACTTGAAGATCCTCTGGAAAACGCTGATCATCGTGATCTCGTTGAAGGAGGCCTCGTGAACAAACGGAATCTCGCCGCAGCCCTCGGGCTTGTTCTCCTCGTCGCTTGTCTCGGCGCGTGCGGGTCGAGGCCCGGTTTCGAGGAGGACTTCACGCGCCTTCCCGAGCCGAAAGGCCTCGAACGGGAGCCGACCGACGAGGAGATCGCGCGCCTCCGCGAGGAGGGCTCGGCCCGCCGCCGAGAGCTGCTTCGCGAGGAGGTGCGCCTGTACATCGAGTCGGAGGAGGAGGTCGAGCTTCGGCCGGAGCCGATCGAGTACCGGTTCGTGGCGCGGGATCAGTTCTCGGTCCGCTTCGTGAACCAGCCGAGCATGAACGGGGAGTTCATCGTGCGCCCGGACGGGATGGTGTCGTTCGATCTCCTCGGGGATCTTCCCGTGGCGGGGCTCACGCCGCGCGAACTGGCGCGGACTCTGGAGGAGTTGTACGCCGTCTATCTTCGGGATCCGATGATCAACGTCGTGGTTCGCGAGTTCGAGAACCATCTCTTCTTCGTTCTCGGCGAGGTGAACCGCCCGGGACAGTTCCCGCTCGTCCCGCCTCTCACGCTGAGCCAGGCGATCGCGCACGCGGGAAGTTGGACCGACAACGCGCGCATGGAAGACGTGATGGTGATCCGGATGCGCGAGGACCGAAGCGCTTTCGCCTTCAAGGTGAACCTGAAGGAGGCGCTCAAGCACGCGCCGGAGGCCGATCCGTTCTTGACGCATATGGATATCGTGTACGTTCCGGCGGGGCGCGTGGCCTCCGTGCGGAACTTCACGACGCGGTTCTTCGGCATCATCCTGCCGCCGATCGACGCGGCATGGAGAACCGCGATCCTGGCTGGCTATCGCTAGCCTAGATGATGCACGCGTTTTCGTCGCGAGGATGCGGAGCGCGTGCCGAGAGGCCGACCGGTACGAGCCGCTCCCGGAATCGTAGTCTCGGCACTACGATGAGGAAGCGGCGACGGAAGGGAGGCCTCTTGAGCCGCGATCCGCGGCCGCAGTAGGAAACGCGTGCATCATCTAGGCTAGGAGGAGGAGTCCCGACTTGGCGCCGAACACGACGATCCGCGCCCCCTTGGAGCCCGCCGACGAGCGCGCCGCTCCGCAGCTCACCGGACGCGACGTCTTCAAGGTTCTCTTTCGGAGGAAGTGGGTCATCCTGATCCTCTTCCTCTCCACAACCGCTTTCGTCGCGTGGAACGCGAGCCGAATCCCGACCGAGTACCGCGCGGTGACAAAGGTGCTCCTGAACCGCGGGATGCGGAACAGCGCTCTCGACCGGAACATCTCGCTGCTCACGTGGGACGAGACCGTGAACTCCGAGCTCCAGATCGCGGAGAGCCAGCCGGTCGTCGACCGCGCGCAGAGAATCCTGAACCAGCGCGCGATCGAGGAGGGGGTGGAGGCACTCGAGATCGATTTGGGGAGAGTGCGGTCTCTTCTCCTCGGCGAGTCGAACGTGATCGGCCTCAGCTACATGTCTCTCGACTGGAACGAGGTCCGCCCGGTGGCGAACGCGCTCGCCCAAGCGTACATCGAGGTGCACGACGAGCTTTTCGCGCTCCCGGACGCGCGCCAGTTCTTCGAACAGAAGGTCGGCGAGGCGGAGAAGAACCTCGCGGACCTCCGCGATCGAAAACAGCAGGCGCAGGAGACGGGCTCGATGGTTCGCCTCTTCACGCAGCAGGACTACGTGATCCGCGCAATCTCGCTCACGCGCGACATGCTCGTCGAGGTCGAGGGGAATCTCGAGGCGCGCAAGGCCGAAATCGAGGAGATGAGAAGGCTCTTTTACGAGGAGGGCGTGGACAGCCCGTTCGAGATCTCGCACTTCGAGAACCAGGCGGGGACGATCCGCATCCTCACGGACCTCCGGGCCAACCTTGTCAGCCTTGAGCAGCAACGCGTCGAGATCCTCACCCGCTTCACGGATCAGCATCCCTCGGTCGCCGCGCTCGACGAGAGGATCGCGGACCTCAAGGAGAGGGTGCGCACGGAGGCGGAGCAGGTCCTTCTTCTCAAGGAGCACTCCCTGAACGCCATTCGGGCCGAAGCGGGCCGCCTGCGGGCGGAAATCGCGGACCTGCAGGTCCAGCTCGCCGCGTTCCCCGAGGCCGAGCGGGAGATCGAGGCGATCGACCAGGCGATCGACGTCGCGCGAATCAACTACATCAAACTGCTCGAGAACCGGATGGCGATCGACGTGGCGACCGTGAGCTCGCGGGACTACACCCTGACGCTCCTTTCCGAGGCGGGGTCCCCCGTGGCGACGAACCCGAGGGATCCGATCCGGCTCGCCCTCGTCCCGGCCTTCAGCCTTCTCCTCGGGATCAGCCTCGCTTTCTTCGTCGAGACGATGGACCACTCGTTGAAGAGCCGGGAAGACGTGGAACGGCACGTGGATCTCCCCGTGCTCGCTTCGATCCCGAAACGGAAGGGATTGAACAACAAGGCATAAAGGATCGATATGAGCAAGATCTACGAAGCGCTGCACAAGGCGGGGAAGAGCCCCGACGAGGGCCCCCCGCCGGAAAGCGAGGTCCCGATCCGGGGAGAAGCCCGGGGGAGGCTCAGCGCGCAGCTCCGCGAGGTTTGGAGCCGATACGAGTCGCTCCACAGCGCGCTCGGCAAGGCGCTGGGGGGGGTGACCGGCAGGGCGATCGTCTTCGCCTCCTCGGTCGAGGGGGAGGGGACGACGACGGTGATCGCCGAGTACGCGGCCTCACTCGGACCCACGAAGGAGCGGGCGACCCTTCTTGTCGACGCGAACTTCCGCTCGCCGCGCCTCCACGAGATCTTCGGGGTTCCGAACGAGAAGGGGCTCGCCGATGTCCTTCTCGGCGTCTCCGACCTCGCCTCCGCGGCGGTGCGACTCGGCGAGGAGAACCTCTACCTTCTGCCGACCGGCGTCACGACGACCTCCCCGGGCGCGCTCGTCACGGTCACGCGGATGACGCGCTTCATCGCCGAGGCGAAGGAGCGTTTCGCCCTTGTTCTGATCGATGCGCCCCCCATCATCTCGTTCGCCGAAACGACGATTCTCGCGTCGGTCGCCGACGGGGTCGCCCTCGTCGTCGAGTCGGACCGGACGAAGAGGGAGATCGTGCGAAGGGCCAAGTCCGCGATCGAGGAAACGAAGGGGAACATCCTCGGGGTTGTCCTGAACCGAAGACGCTACGTGATTCCGGATTTCCTTTACCGGTATCTGTAGGGAAGGCGGCCGGGAACCCGTGGTTCCGATCGCAAAGGAGGAGGGGAGCGGGCCTCTTCGCTACGCGACGTCTCCGGACCGGGAGACGGACCTTCTCTATGGAAGTCTCCTCCGGCGGGCGACCGAAGCGATTCGGATGGAAACGGAAGGACGCGGCCTTCTTTCCCTCGTCCTCTCCGGCAGCCTCGCGATGGGCGAGGGGAGCGCGTACGCACTGGAAGAAGGAGGATTGCGCCCGGGAAGCGACATCGACCTGTATCTGGTCACAGAGGAAGAAAACGTCGGGGAGTTGAGCGCTCGGATGGTCGGCTTCCGAGAGCGGCTGCTCTCTTCGCTCGGGGTGCCCGGGCTCGTCGTCGATCTGGGCGTGACATCGCCCGATCGCTTGGCAAGGCTCCAGCCCTCGGTGGCGAACTGCCTCCTGGTCCGCTTCGGCAAGACCCTCGCAGGGGACCCGGAGATGCTCCGCCTCGCAAGCCGCCCCCGTTTCGAGGAGATCCCTCCTCGGGACGGCTTTCTCCTTCTCCTCAACCGCGCGGTGGAAGAGCTCGCGGAGTTTCGAGCCCGGCCCCCCCGCGGGGCGGAGGAGAGGGACTTCTGGTACCGCTTCGGGAAGACGGTTCGGGACCTCGGGACGAGCGCGCTCGTCGTCGCGCGTTCGTTTCGGCCGACCCTGCGGGAGAGGAGGGAGGCGCTCCCCGATTTGTTGAAACATGAACCGATCGAGGAGCGCGCGCCCGGCTTCGGCGAGGATCATGCGTTCTGGTGCGCGCAGAAGGAGAGGCCGGACCTCGAGAAGGCAAGGAGACGATACGGGGGCGAGACGGCCTTCCGAGAAGCGCATGCGAGGAAGCGGAGATATGTCGAGGCGCTCTGGGAGTGGGAGACGGCGCGCATCTTCGGCGCGCGGCCCGGAGCGGCCGCGGAGGAGGCCCTTCGGCGTGCGGATCCTCTCCGGCGGAGAGCCCGCGCCTGGGTCCG
>JAGUYC010000285.1 GCA_020061515.1 Gemmatimonadota bacterium | reverse complement strand
CGCGGACGGGGGGGCGCATGCGGTTCGTTTCGTTCACAGTTCAAGCGATTGGCCGGGCAGGGCGGCGGACCTTTCTCCTTGCCCCTCTCCTTCTCGCCGCAGAGGGGGCGGAGGTTCCGACCTCCGCGGCGGAGATTCCCCCTCCTGTGCGCGCCGCTCTCGACGCGGTCTCCGAGGAGCGGATCCTCGCCCACGCCGCGCGCCTCGGAAGCGACGCGATGGAGGGGAGGGGAACCGGCTCGCCCGGTGAGGACTCGGCCGCCGCCTACATCGCGGGGGAGCTTCGCCGCATCGGCCTCCGCCCGATGGGAGACGATGGTTCGTTCTTCCAGCGGGTCCCGATGCGCGGAAGCGTGCCCCTCTCCGAGAGCCGCCTCGAGGCGGTGTGCGCCGACACGTCCGCTCTCTTCACGCTCGGAGAAGATTACCTCCTCTACACGCTCGGCGAGGAGACACTGATCCCCCAGCCGGTCCCGCTCGTCTTCGCCGGCTACGGGATCGTCGCGCCGGAGTTCGACTACAGCGACTACCAGGAGATGGACGTCGAGGGGAGGGTGGTCGTCTTTCTCGAGGGGGAACCGCCCTCGGACGATCCCGCCTACTTCGGCGGCGCGGCGCCGACCATCCACTCGCTTCCCGAGATCAAGCAGAGGGCCGCTCTCGCGCGGGGGGCTCTCGGAAGCGTGATGGTCCCCTCGACGCGCGCGCCGGAGGCGGCGACGTGGGAGAAGCGGGCGCGAAATTTCGCGTTCGAGCACGTCACGCTGCTCACCGACATCCCGCGCAACATGAACCTCGTGCTCCGCGAGGAGGCGGCCCGCCTTCTCTTTCGCGGCGTCCCCTACTCGCTCGACGAGGTCCTCGAGATGGACCGGAGCGGAACGATCCGGAGCTTTCCGCTTCGCTCGCGGATCCGCTTTCAGGGGGCGCACCGGGAGAGGGGGATTCTCGCGAGCAACGTCGCGGGCCTTCTCGAGGGGAGCGATCCTCTTCTCGGGAAATCGTGCCTTCTCCTCAGCGCCCACTACGACCACCTCGGGATCGGACCCGCCGTCGACGGCGATTCGATCTACAACGGAATCGTCGATAACGCGCTCGGATGCGCCGGCCTTCTCGAGATCGCGGAGGTGCTCGCGCGCGGGCCGGTCCCGACTTTGCGCCCGATCCTTTTTCTCTTCACGACCGGCGAGGAGAAAGGGCTCCTCGGCGCGCGCCACTACTGCTCGCGCCCCGCGGTTCCGCTTCACAGGACGATCGCGAACATCAACATCCAGGGGCTCGCGATCCTGGACGTGTTCGACGACGTGATCGGGATCGGATCGGAGTACTCGACGCTGGGAGGACATCTCGATGCCGTCGCCGCGGAACTCGGCCTCTCGGTGTCCCGCACCTCGTCGGTTCACCTCGCGCGCGAGGCGTTCGCTCGGTCGGACCAGCTCGCTTTCGCGCAGGCGGGGATCCCGGCGCTCCTCATCACGGACGGGGTGCGGTATCGTGGCTACTCGGAGAGGGAGGGACTCCGTCGCTTCATCGAGTGGGAGAAAGAGCGCTATCACACCCCCTTCGACGACATGAGCCAGCCGATGAGCGGGGAGGCGATCGTCCAGCACTGCCGGGTCGTTCTCGCGGCCGCCGGCGCGCTCGCGAACACCTTCACGCCGCCGCAGTGGAACGAAGGGTCCGAGTACGCGCGGGCGAGACTCCGTTCGATCGCGGAGGGACGCTGATGCGAAACGACGGAAAGAGCGCTCCGGGAGAAAGCCGGAGAAGCGGTGCGCCGGGACGCGGGTTCCTCCTCCTCCTCGCGGGGATCCTGGGCGCGGCCGGATGCGCGGGAACGGCGGCCGAGCGGCGTTCTCCGAATCCCTCGATCGCGCGCGTCGTCGGATCCGACACGATGGAGCCGCTCGTCCATGCCTGGAGCGAGGCGTTCATGAAGACACACGCGGACGTCTCGGTCCGCGTCGAGGGGGGCGGAACCCGGCGCGGGATCGAGGCGCTCATCGACGGGAGGACCGATCTCTGCGCCGCCTCACGCACGATGCAGGCGAATGAAGTGAAGCGTCTCCTCGACAGCCGCGGCTTTCTCGGGCTCAGCATTCTCACGGCCAAAGATGCTTTAAGCGTCTACGTTCATCCCGAAAACCCGGTGACCGGCCTCGGGCTCGCGGAGCTCAAGGCGATCTTCACCGGAAACATCGCCAACTGGAAGGAAGTGGGGGGCGAAGACCGTCCGATCCTCATCGTGAGCCGCCAGCCGAACTCGGGGACGTATCACTTCTTCCGGCAGCACGTGCTCGAGGCGGAGCGCTACGGCGAATCGGCGCGGACGGAGCCGAACACGGAGGCGGTCGTTCGGGCGGTGCGGGCCGACCGCGGCGCGATCGGATACGGAGGGATCGCGTTCGGGCCGGATCTTCGCCATCTGTCGATCGAGGGGGTCGCGCCGACGCAGGAGAACGTGCGCAACGGCACCTATCCCCTCTCGCGCTACCTCTATCTCTACGCGGCCGGGCCGCTGGAGGGAGCGGTCCAGTCGTTCGTCGATTGGATCCTGAGCGACGAAGGGCAGCGCGTCGCCGCCGACGCCGGCTACATTCCCCTCTGGGACGTCGCCGCGCCGTGACATTCCGCTTTCGGAGCGGCCTTGCACGCACGTGAGCCGCCGGCTACAATCGAGCGGTCATGTGCGGCACCCGACCCCGGCCCGCCCTGCGCGGGGCGCCGCGCGATCGGACCTGAAACGTTCCCGCCATCGAAGGAGTGTTCCATGAAACCGCTGCGCGTCCTGCTGTTCGTCCTGGCGTCTCTCGTCGCGTTCGGTCCGGCGCTCGCCGCATCGCCCGTCGAAGAGGTCATCTATTACGAGTCCCGCGACGAGATCCCGATGAACTATCAATGGGACCTCACGCCGATCTTCGCCTCGCAGGCCGACTACGACCGCGCGTTCGCCGAGGTCGACAGGGGGATCGCGGGGATCGAGGCGTATCGAGGGCGTCTCGGCGATTCCGCGGAAAGACTCGCCTCGGGGCTCCAGGCGGTATCCGATCTCTTCGAGCAGACATGGGAGCTCGCCGTGTACGCGGGCCAGAGCCGCGACACGAAGACGACCGATCCCGAGGCGCTCGACCGCTACAACCGGTTCCAGGCGCTCGCCGCGAAGGCTTTCCAAACCGTCTCGTTCGTCGAGCCCGAGATCGCAGAGATCCCCGACAAGAAGCTCGAGAAGTACCGCAAGAACGAGAAGGTGCGCGCGTTCGACCATTACCTCGACAACATCGTGCGCCAGAAGCCGCACATCCGCTCCGCCGAAGTCGAGGAAGTACTCGCTTCCGCCGCGCTCATGGCCGGCGCACCCCAGGATGCCTATTCGAACATGGTCGACGCGGACATCGAGTGGCCGAAGATCCGGGGTGAGAAGGGCGACTCGGTCGTCGTGACGCCTGCGCTCTACTACAGTTTTCTCGCCAACCAGAACCGGGACATTCGGCGCGAGGCGGGGCTCGCCCTCTTCCGGACGTACGACAACTACGGGAACACGTTCGCAGCGACCTACGGCGGCCACGTACAGCGGAATCTCTTCTTCGCCAAGAACCGCGGGTTCGAGCGCGCGCTCGAGGCGAAGCTCTTCGAGCTGAACATCCCCTACGACGTGATCGCCTCGCTCGTCGCGGCCGTGCACGACAACTACCCGCTCATCCACCGCTATATCTCGCTGCGCGAAGAGGTCCTCGGCATCGACGACCATCACGTCTACGACCTCTACGTCAGCCTCATCCCCGAATGGGAGAAGAAGATCTCATACGAGGAAGGGTACAAGCTCGCGCTCGACTTCTGGAAGGAGACGTACGGAGAGGAGTACTTCACAGTCGGGAAGATGGCGTACGACGACCGCTGGATCGACGTGTACGGGCACAAGGGGAAGCGGGGCGGCGCGTATTCGTGGGGGAGCTACAACTCGCATCCGTACCTTCTGCTCAACTGGGGCGGAACGCTCGAGGACGTCTTCACGCTCGTCCACGAGATGGGGCACTCGATCCACACGTACCTGACGACCGAGAACCAGCCGTTCCACTACTCGGACTACTCGCCGTTCGTGGCCGAGGTCGCCTCGGTCGCGAGCGAGGCCCTTCTGCTCGACTACATGCTCGATCGCGCCGAGAGCGACATGGAGCGTCTCTACCTTCTCGACCTCTATCTCGGGAACATCGTGGGCACGTTCATCCGCCAGATCTTCTTCCACGAGTTCGAGGAGAACTCGCACAAGATGGCGGAGGCGGGCGAGGCGCTGACGAAGGAGACGCTCCGCGAGCTGCACGGGAAGCTCTGGCAGGACTACTACGGTCCGGAGCTCGTGCTTGACGACGAGTTCAAGGCGGACTGGTGCCGGATCCCGCACTTCTATCGGACGTTCTACGTCTGGTCGTACGCGTCGAGCTTCGCCGCGGGCGAGGCGATCGCGGCGCGCGTGCGAGCGGGCGAAAAGGGCGCGGTCGAGGATTACCTCGCCATGCTGAAGCTCGGCGGAAGCGTCTACCCGATGGAGGCTCTCACGCGCGCCGGCGTCGACATGACCGACCCGAAGGTGATCCAGACCGTCATGAAGCGCTTCGGCGAAACACTCGATCAGATGACGGTGCTTCTCCGCGGGATCAGGTGACAGACACCTGCGAGGTGCCTGTCACCAACCGATCGTCACCAACCGATCGAGGCCTTCACGCCGAAGGAGCGGCCGTCCTGCTCGATGAGATTCTGGACGTGCTCCTCGGATCCGGGATCGAAGTACTCTTGGTCGAATAGATTGTAGGCGCTCGCCGAAAGCTCGAGGCGCCCGCCGAGAAGGCGAGAGGCGAGCGTGAGGTTGCCGAGGAAGTAGCCCTCCGCCGTGCCGCCTTGCGGGGTCTTTCGATCGCCCGTGTAGCGGAGCTCGAAGCCCGCGCTCAAGCGTTCCCCGAGAACCGGAACGAGAACGCCGAGCTTCGCGAGATGCTTGGGCGAGTTGGTGAGCGTCTCTCCGGTTCGGGAGTCCTCGCTCTCTTGATACGTGTAGCTCAACCTCGACGAGCAGCCCTTCCGGAGCGAACCCCTGAACCCAACTTCGAACCCGGTCGAGTGTGTCTCGTCCAGGTTCCGAAAAACGAGAAGGCCGTCGTCCGGGTCCGTCTCGATCCCGATAAGATCCGTGGCCTCCGTATGGAACATCGAGACGCTTCCTTGGATCCGCGTTCCGAGATCCTGCTCCACCACGAGTTCGTACGTGCGGACGATCTCCGGATCGAGATCGAGGTTCGCCTTCTGGGTCGGCTCTCCACCGTCTTCGTCCGTGTAATAAAGCTCGAACACGTTGGGCGCGCGAAACGCGCTTCCGTAAAGGAGCTTCAGGGTCGTCGCTTCCAACGGATCCCAAATCAGCGCGAGCCTCGGATGGGTCGTGCCGCCGAACGTCTCGTAGCGATCGTGGCGAACACCGATGTTCATGAGGAGACCTTCAACGACACGGATTTCGTCCAGGGCGTAAAGCGCCCAGGACCACGACGTGCGCTCGTCGTCCAGATAGACTGTCTCCTCGTCGAAGTACTTCTGATGCAGCCTGAAGTCGTGCCGATACGTGGAGCCGACGACGAGGTGGTGCCGGCCGGCCGCCGGAGCGGAGAGGGAGAGCCCTCCCCTCAACCACTCGCCCCGCGCGTAATCGCTGCTGAGCGTGGCGATCAACCCGCCTTCGTCCTCCGAATCGTACTCGTAGGCGTAGTCCCCGTCGTAGCCGTACCAGTTGTAGGAAACGTCTCCGTCGATCGCGATTCCGCGCCCCAGGTTCCGGGTGTGAAGAAGCTCGACATATCCGCGGGCGTCGACGGCGACGGTTCGCGGATCGTTGAACGTCACCTCCCACGGCGCGGTGGGGATCCCCTTCTTCCTCCATCCGTAGAAGCCTTGCAGCGTAATTCCTTTATAGGCGAAGCGTGCGTAGGCGCTCTTCGAGGCGTCGCGGTCGGAGTCCTCGGCCACGCCGTCGTTCGTGGCCGGGTCGTCGAACTCGGCGTAGTAGAGGTCCTGCCCGTCGCTCTCCGCGTATCCCCCCGAGAGGAAGATCTCCATCCCCGACGGATGCTCTTTCCCGAACGCGACGCCGGTTCCGCGCGTCCCGAAGCTCGCCGCCCGCCCGCTCAGCCGGACCCCGTCGAGATCTCGCCCTTTCTTCGTGACGACGTTGACGACCCCGAACAGAGCGTTCGTCCCGTAGATGGAAGAGCTCGGCCCGCGAATGATCTCCACCCGGTCGATCACGTCGAGATCGAGGGGGAACTCCGTTCCGATGAACGCCTGGCCGTACACCTCGTCGTTCAGCCGATGGCCGTCGACCTGAAGAAGGAACCGCGTGTTGTAGTCCCCCGGGCGCGAGAAGCCCCGGGTTCCGAGATACGTGTAGATTCGATCGTAGCTCGTGTAGAAACCGCCGACGCCCGCGAGAAGGTCGGCGAGCGTCCGGTAGCCGAAACGGCGGATCTCGTCCGCGCCGACGATCGTCACCGAAGAGGGCGCCTCGTGTACATCCTGCTCATAGCGCGAGGCGGCATACACGACCTCGATCTCCATCAGCTCCTCGAGGCTGAGCGACGTGAGATCGCCGGGGATTCCGCCGGAGGCAACCGCCTGCGGCGGGAAGAGCGCAAGAAGAAACGGAAGAAGGAAGAGGAAGAACCCGCCGGTTCCGGGTATGGCCGTCCGGCCGCTCGATCCGTCACGACGTTTCAATTGCCAGACTCCGTGCGCGCGGCGAGGAAATCGAAGATTTCCTTTCCGCTTCGCCTTTCAAACCATGAACATACGCGACGTCTCTCCCGGTCGTCGGGGATGCCGGCAAGAGAAACGCCCAAGCATTCCGATTGTCGGCCCGAAGGCCTAATTGCTGAAGTCGCGGGAGATTACGAGCGGGGAGCGGGGCGGAGAGAAGACCGCCGGGACCTCTCTCCGGCACCCCAAGCGAACGGCAACCACTTGTCACCGAAGGAGTTGGGAAAAGGAGGGACACCATACCCATTTCGCGAGTCGCCGGGCTTCGCGAGGGTGCTTCTCCCCTGGAAATAGGTGTGGTGTCCCCCCTCATCTGCCCCCTCATCTGAATGGCTATTCCTCCCTTTCGCGGACCTCGATCTGATCCCCGACCCGAGTTCCGGAACGATCGATCATCCCGGGCGTTCCCTCGATCACCGCGTGGGCGGCCCACCCGCCGAAGCGGAAGCGGAAGGGGACGACGGATGGACAGGTTTTGACCACAACGTTTCGTGGGTCAACAAAAATCGCGTCGATGGGGAAGCGCATCCACATCGTGTGGATCGACTCGCACGGGAGGATGACGAGCCCTTCGCCGGGCCCGAGAGCGCGTCTACCCATCAGGCCGACGAGTCGGTCCTTCCAGGAGAGCGCAAGAAGCCCCCGCGGAAGGACAATCGTGCCGCGGGATGCGTTCCGGACCTCGACCTTCTCCATGTTCATCGTCCTCCCCCGCCGCGAGCGGCGGGGCCGTTCTCTTGCAGCCCGATCGAGAGCGCCGGCCGAGCCGTCTTCCGCGAAGCGCGTCTTCCCGTGTCGAGCCGTCCGAACGACCGCCCGGTCCCCTGATGAACTCCTCGCGGACGGTTCTCGTCTTACCTTATACGTTCGGAGGAGAGTTTTCCGGGGTTGATTGCTAGAATCGATGAATCGCGTTGCGAGCCCGACGAAGCAACGGAACGTCCTTCTGTCCCTGCGCGGGCGGTCGCCCGGCGGCGAGACGCCACGGCAAGAGGCAACCCCTTGTTTCCTAAGAGGATAGCGTTCTCATGAGCCTAAAGATCCACCCCGGTTTCGTTCTCCGGGAAAAGCACGCTTCTTCTCTCGTCCTCCTGGTTCTCGGTCTTCTCGCCGCCGGATGCGGCGAGGGCGGGGGGAACACCGCCCGCGGCGAGG
>JAGUYC010000188.1 GCA_020061515.1 Gemmatimonadota bacterium | reverse complement strand
GATGACCGGACACCCGGTCGCGAGCGCGAGCCCCTTCGCCGCGCCGAGGCCGATGCGGAGCCCGGTGAACGACCCGGGACCGAGGGAGACCGCGACCGCGCCGATCGACAAGGGGTCGAGCCCGGCCGCCTCCAAAAGCCTTACAGTTAAAATGTGAATGTGTTCGGTTCGCCCCCCCTCGCGCAGGTGGAACTCGCCGATCGGTCCTTCCGGTCCGAGGAGCGCCACCCCCGCCCAGCGGGACGAGGTCTCGATCCCGAGAACGATCATGCGCCCCGCCCCATCCGAAGAAGCCGCGGATCGTTCCAGCGAAGCCTGAGGAGACGATCGGTCAAGGCCGCGCCCGCCTCCAGCTTCACCACGAGAGCGTCCGCGGCGAAGAGGCGTTCAAGAGCCTCGCCCCACTCGACAAGGGCAACTCCCTGTCCCATGCGATCTTCGACGCCGAGGGTATGCCAATCGGAGAGGCCTGTCAACCGATAGAGATCGATGTGGAAGACCGTCTCCCGGCCGCGGTACTCGCGGACGAGAACGAACGAGGGAGAGCGAACCTGTTCCTCGCAACCGAACGCGCGGCAGACTCCGCGCACGAAGACCGTCTTGCCGCTCCCGAGATCCCCTTCGAGCAGCACGAGATCGCCGGCGCGAAGAAGCGCCCCGACCTTTTCCCCGATGCGCATCGTCTCTTCCGGAGAGGAGCTCGCAAGAACGAGCGAGGGTGCCACGGCGGTGCTCTCACTTCCGCGGGGTGAGAAGCGCGCAAGGGAGAATCATCTCTTCGAGCGAGATCCCCCCGTGCTGGAAGGTGTTCCGGTACTGGCGTTCGTACTCGTGGAACCGGGTCGGGTAGACGAAGTAGTAGTTCTCCTTGGCGAAGATATAGTTCTTGCTGAGCGAGCCGCCGGGGAGCCGATAGTCGCCCGGGTTCTTCACCTTCACCGCTTGCCGCTCGTCGCAGCCCAGGTTGTTTCCAAACTTGTAGCGGAGGTTCGTGGACGTCTCCCGGTTCCCGTACACGGTGGTCGCCTTCTTCCCGAGGATCGACCCGTGATCCGAGGTGAGCACGACGCGCGCGTCCTGGCTCGCGGCCGCGCGCAAGATCTCGAAGAGAGCCGAGTGTTGGAACCACGAGGTCATGACCGACCGGAACGCCGCTTCGTCTGGGGCGAGCTCCCGCAGGATCTCGGACTCCGAGCGTCCGTGCGCGAACATATCCACAAAGTTGATCACGAGCGCGGCGAACGGAATGGAGAAGAACGACGCCATCTGGCGGCGGATGCTGTTCCCCTCCTCGATGTTGTAGATCTTGACGTAGCGAAGCTGCTGGCGAAGGACGACCTTCTTGCGCGCGAGCTGCGCTTCGAGGAGTTGCTTCTCGTAGCGGTTCTTCCCCCCCTCGTCGGGCGCCTGCTCGAGCCACCAATCCGGATGCTTCTCGGCCAGATCTTTCGGGAAGAGGCCGGAGAAGATCCCGTTCCGCGCGTAGGGAGTCGCGGAAGGAAGGATCGAGTAGTAGTAGTCGGTTCGCATATCGAAGTACGGCTCGAGAAGCTTCTCGATCGCCATCCAATGATCGAGACGCATGCAATCGACGACGATGAAGAAGACGCGCTGCCCCGCTTCGAGAAGCGGAAGGACGTGCTTATCGACGACGTGGGGAGAGAGGGGCGGGCCCTTCTTCCCGTGCACCCAGCCGGCGTATTCCGACTCCACGTAGCGGGCGAAGGCGGAGTTCATCTCGCGCCGGATGTCCTCCTGCGTCTGCCCGAGGCCAATGTTGCGGAAGCGCTCGACCTCGATGTCCCACCGGGAAAGCCGCCGGTGGATGTCGATCCACTCCTTCCACGACGCGCCGTGCGCGAGCGCGCGAATCCGATTGAACTCCTCCAAGTAATCCTTCGCCACCTGGCTCGATTCGATCTTGTCCTTCTCGAGAACACGCCGGAGAGCGGACAGGATCTGCACCGGGTTCACCGGCTTGAGGAGATAATCGTTGATCCGCTTCCGGATCGCGGTGTTGACGAGCTCTTCCTCCTCGCTCTTCGTGATCATGATGACCGGAACGCCCGGATCGATCTCCTTGATCCCCTCGAGCGTGGAGAGGCCGTCTCTTCCGGGCATCATCTCGTCGAGAAGGACCGCATCGAAGCGCGTCTCGCTGATCCGGCGGATCGCCTCGTCGCCGGAACTCACCGTCTCCACCTCGTAACCGCGCTCGGTGAGGAAGATCACGTGCGGCTTCAAGAGGTCGATCTCGTCGTCGGCCCAGAGAATCCGGCTCATCGTTTCCTTCCGTTTGCGTCTGTGCCGTCCCCGCCGATCCGGCGAATATCCTCCGCCGGATCGATCGCGCCCAGACTAGGCTTAACGTCAACCCGCCAGAACTGTCCGGTCATCTTCCGCTCGGGGACGGGGGAAGGGGGCTGCCCGGCGAGTTCCGCAGCGCGCCGGGGCCTGCCGAACGTCTCGCAAAGCGCGGCCCCGGTGCGCGAGGACTGTTTGAGCCGGTGCCCCCTTCCCCCGGCCCCGAGCCTCCCCACTCCAATCTGCCTGTTTGGAGGACTGAAGCTATGCGGGGAGCGTGATCCCGATCACCGTCCCCTTTCCGCGCTGACTCCTCACGATCGTGATGCGCCCGCCGTGGACCTCCTCCACGATTCTCTTGGAGAGCGGGAGCCCGAGCCCCCACCCGCGGCGCTTCGTGCTGTATCCCGGATAGAACGCCTTCTTCTGCTCGGAGGGGGTCATGCCGCGCCCGTCGTCCGTGAACGTGATCTTCACCCCGTTCCCCAACCGGTTGTACCCCGTCTCGACGCGGATCGTTCCCCCCTTCTCGGCGAGCGCGTCGATCGAGTTGCGGAAGAGGTTCTCGATCACCCATTGGATCAGCTCCCGGTTCACGGCGACCGGAGGAAGCTCCCCGAACTCCGTCTCGATCGCGATGTCCTTCCCGACCCGGTCGAAACGCTTGCGAAGGTAGCGGAGCGCCTCATCGACCGCGGCGTTCAGGTCTTGAGCCTTCAGGCTGGGGGCGGAGCCGATGTTCGAGAAGCGGTAGGCGATCTTGTTCAGGCGGTCGACGTCTTCCTCCATCTCGCGCGCGACCTCTTCGACCTCGCGCCGCTCGAGGCCGCGCTCCCCGCCGGAAGCGGCGCGTTCGCGAAGAAGCGTGAGCCATCCAAGAAGCGATGAGATGGGCGTCCCGAGTTGATGGGCCGTCTCCTTCGCCATCCCGATCCATATCGACCTTTGCTCCCCTTCCTTGATGCCTCGATAACCAAGATATCCAAGAATGAGAAAGATCCCGACGAGCCCGATCTGAACGTAGGGGACCACGCGGAGTCCGCGAAGTACCGCCGGGTCGCCGTAGTGGACGTGGCCGACAAGGGATCCTCCCCTCGGGTCGTAGAAAGCGATCGGCTCCTTCGCGGAGTCCATCTTTCGGGCGAGTGCGAGCACCTCGGTAATCGGGCCCGGCGGCGGATTGGACGGATCCGCGTCGATGAAGTCGCGGTAGGAAACTCGGTCGACTCGGATCGAGATCCCATTCACTTCGTCGGGAATCCCGTGCCACGTCCAGGGGACCCCGCGGTGGTCGGTCACGATCACGGGGAAGGGAATGTCCTCGATCACCTCGCTGAAAACCCCAGAGATCGCCTCGTCCTGGGTGGCGGGGAGGATCGTGCCCGCGCAGAATTGGGCGAAGACGCGCGAGAGAAGCCGCGTCTCCTCCTCCAGCCGACCGATCAAATGTTGAACATAGAAGAAAAAGGCGAGGATCAAGAGCCCGCTGCCGAGAAAGACGTACACGCGGAGAACCGTAGAGGTGATCCGCTGCGGCTCGCCCGTTCTGCGTGGCTGAACCATCTCCGAGCCTCCCGTTCGCCGCGCCTTCGCGCGCCCGACGCGCGCGGCGGCCGGCGCAGGCTACGCGATTCGCTCCATGCCGTCCATGTAGGGCCGGAGAACCTCCGGAACCTCGACCGTTCCGTCTTCCCTCTGGCCGTTCTCCAAAAGGGCAATCGTCGTCCTCGGAAGGGCGACGCCGGATCCGTTCAGGGTGTGCGCGAACCGATTCCCGCCTTGCGCGGAGCGATACCGAATCCGCATGCGGCGCGCCTGAAAATCCTCGAAGTTCGAGCAGCTCGAAACCTCGAGCCAGCGCTCTTGCCCCGGCGCCCACACCTCGAGATCGTAGGTGAGCGCCGAGGCGAAGGAGAGATCGCCCGCCGCGAGCACGACGACGCGATACGCCAGACCGAGCCGGCGGAGCACGTCCTCCGCGTCGGCGCGGAGCGCCTCCAGAGCCGGGTACGACTCTTCCGCGCGCTCGAACCGGACGAGCTCCACCTTGTCGAACTGATGGAGTCGATTGAGGCCGCGTGTCTCCTTCCCGGCGCTCCCCGCCTCCCGGCGGAAGCAGGCGGTGTAGCCGACATACTTTCGCGGTAAATCATCTTCCGCGAGGATCTCGTCCCGGTGGAGGTTGGTGATCGGCACCTCGGCCGTCGGGATCAGGAAGAGATCGTCGCGCGGCGAGCCGTACATGTCCTCCTCGAGCTTCGGAAGCTGCCCCGTGCCGAACATCGACGCCCGGTTCACGAGATAGGGAGCGTAGACCTCGCGGTAGCCGTGCTCTTTCACATGTAAATCGATCATGAAGCGGATGAGCGCGCGCTGGAGGAGAGCGCCCGCCCCCCAGAAGACCGCGAACCCCGCGCCCGACGTCTTCGAGGCGCGCGCGAAGTCGAGAATGCCGAGCCGCTCGCCGATCTCCCAATGCGTCTTCGCCGGAAAGGGAAGAACCTTCGGCTCTCCCCAAGTCGAGACGATCCGGTTCGCGCTCTCGTCCCCCTCCGGAACGCTCGGGTGCGGGACGTTCGGCATCCAGACCGCGAGGTCGCGGAGCTTCTCCTCGACGAGACGAAGGTCCTCCTCGCGCGCCTTGATCGCGTCGGCGGTCGTGCGCATGCGGGCGATCTCGTCCGCCGCGTCCTCGCCCCGGCGCTTCCGCTCGGCGATCTCCTCGCTCACGCGGTTCCGGAGGGCGCGAAGATCCTCCGTCTCTTTCGTGAAGGCGCGCCACCTCTCGTCGAGACGGAGCCACTCGTCCACGTCCGCTTTCTCGTTCTTGAGACGGATCGCGCGGCGGACCTCGTCCGCGTGTTGCCGGATGTATGCGGGATCAAGCAAGCGGAACCTCCCCTACCCTCTCCCTTCCAAGCATCGGTCCGGCGAGGAAGAATGCGGAGACCCCCGCTCGGCCGGGACGGCCGCCTTGACGAGGGCGCACCCCCGTATGGTGCAGGCTAGCACGCGCCGGAGGGACCGTCAACGCGCCCCGCCTACTCCACGGGAACCCGCGCGAGACGGCGGCCGCTCCAGAGCGAGACGGTCGCGACGAGAAGAAGCGCCGTCCAGTAGAGAGAACGGTCGCTCGTGAAGGAGAGCGCGACCCCGAGAAGCGCGAGGACGAGGCAGATTCCGTAGACGACCATCGCGGTGCCGCGGACGTTCGCGAGAAGCGTCCAAAGCCGATGCGAGGAGTGATCCTTCCCGGGAAGATAGATCCGCCGCCCGCGCGCCATCCTCGTGAGCACGACGAAGCCGATATCGAAGATCGGATAGCCGAGGATGAGGACCGGCACAAGGAGGAAGCTGTGCGAGGTCATGTGCCAGGTCGACATGATCCCGAGAGCGGCGAGCGCGTACCCGAGGAAGAGCGACCCCGCATCACCGAGAAAGATGGAAGCCGGGTGAAAGTTGAACCGAAGAAACGCGAGCGCGGCGCCGGCGAGGGAGATCGCGATGAGTGCGGAAACCGCCTGGCCGTGGAGAAGCGAGATCGCGAAGAAGCCCGACGCGGCGAGGAACGTGATCCCTGTGGCAAGCCCGTCCATGTTGTCGAGGAAGTTGACCGCGTTCATCATCCCCACCACCCAGAGAAACGAAAAGAAGAGATCGAGCGGCGCGCTCGTGATGAGGCCGTTCGTGTTTCCGCTGAAAAAGAGAATCGCGCACCCGATGATCTGCCCCGGGAGCTTCACGAGGGGCCCCGTGCCGAAGCGGTCGTCGATGAGCCCGACGAGGAAGACCCAGATCCCGCCGGCGAGGAACCCGACAACGGACGGAGAGAAACTCGTCTCTTGGAGGCGCGCCCCGATCAGAAAGGCGGCGAAGAAGCCGATGAGAACCGCGAGCCCCCCGAGGAGCGGCGTCGGCTTCTTGTGAACCTTGCGCGCGCTCGGCTGGTCGAGGAAGCCTGAGCGGAGGGCGAGCCTCTTCACGATCGGCACGAGGAGCGCGACCGCGAGAAGAGCGACCGCGAACGTAAGAGCATAACTCATGAAACGACCTCAGCTTGCGCCCACTTCAACCGCACGACTTTAGTCTGGGATCCGTCCGGGTGTCAAGGTCTTTCCGAGAAGGCGGAGAGAGGGATCATCAAGGATCAACGATCAAAGCGCCCAAGCCCCGCCTCGCGGGCCGCGGCGAACGCGGAGGCGATCTCCTCCCGCGAGGGACGGCGGTCGATCGTCTCGTAGCGCCGCGCGCCGCCGGGGAGCCTCTCCCCCACTCGGTGGCACGGGCGGTACTGGTCCATGAGGTTGACGTAGGTGTCGGATGAGATCTCCTCGGCGAGCCAGCGGAGGATCGCGCGCGACTCCGCTTCGAGACCGGGCATCACCAGATGACGAACGAGAAGACCGCGGCGCGCGGCTCCGTCCGGGCCGACTCGAAGAGGTCCGACCTGCCGGTGCATTTCCCGGATCGCCTCGCGCGCCCTCTCCGGGTAGTCCGCCGCCTTCGAAAAGCGCCTCGCGCTCGCTCGTTCCCAAAACTTGAAGTCGGGCATATAGATGTCGACGATCCCCTCGAGAATGCGAAGCGAGCGGAGCGAGTCATAGGCATTTGAGTTATAAACGATCGGGAGGCGAAGCCCCTCGCGCGCGGCACTCGCGATCGCTTCGATCGCCTGAGGAACGACGTGGCTCGGGGAAACGAGGTTGATGTTCGCGCACCCCATGCTCTGCAAGCGAAGCATGAGGGCCGCGATCCGATCGGATTCGAGCCCCTCCCCCTCGCCGCGCTGCGAGATCTCGGCGTTCTGACAGAAGACGCAGCGGAGGTTGCACCAGGAGAAGAAGATCGTCCCCGAGCCGCCCCGCCCAACGAGAACCGACTCCTCGCCGAAGTGGGGGAACGCGCTCGAGACGACCGCGCGCGCGGCCGTGCGGCAGATCCCGGTCTCCCCGGCGAGG
>JAGUYC010000144.1 GCA_020061515.1 Gemmatimonadota bacterium | reverse complement strand
CGACCGACGCCGCGTTCGCGGAGACGTTTCTCGATACGATTCTCGCCGGCACCGCCCACGATCTCGCGGAGGTGAGCGCGCTCGGGACCTTCTACTGGAGGGCGCGCGCGCGGAACGCGTGCGGAGAGAGTCCGCTCTATCCCGCGCGCTCGTTCACCGTCTCCGCCGTTCCGGGCCTCGCGGTCGTCTCGGGGACCACGTCGTTCTCCTTCGGCAACGGGATCGATTCGATCTTCTCCGACTCCACGCTCGTCCTCGAAAACCGATGGATCGGGCATCTCGCGTGGATCATCCAGGACACGCTTCCTTGGATCGAGTTCTCGCCGCCGACGGGAAGCCTCGCGCCGGGCGGGCGGGTTTCCGTGACGGTTTCGGTCGGGGATCATCGATGCGGCACCGCGTACGCCGATACGGTTTCCGTCGAAACAAATCCGGTTCCTCCGGGGCACGCGCCGATCCCCCTCGCGGTGTCGCTCCTTTCCGAGGCGAGGCCGGCGGGAGATGTGAACTGGGACTGTGCGCTCGGCGCGGACGACGCGGCCCGCATCCTCGAAATCCTTCTCGGCGAGACGCTCCCCTCGGAGGCGGAGAGCACCGGCGCGGACGCGAACGGCGACGGAAGGATCAACGTGGCCGACGCGGTCTTCCTCGGGCGGCTTCTTCTCGAGGCTCCTCCTCGCGGACCGGAGAAGGAGGGCCGCTTCGAGCTCGCGTTCGCGCCTGACGGTTCGATGGTTGAGGTGTCGACCGATTTTCGCCTGCGGGCGGTCCGGCTACTCTTCGGCGCGTCGGCGGAAGACCTCCTCCGCCTTCAGCCGGGCGATCGGGAGCGCGCGTTTCTTCGCGTCGATCCCGCGAGCGGAGGGGGCGCGGTCTTCTGGTTCAGTCTCGAGGAGGAGGGGAGCGAGAGGGCGTGTCTCCTCGATGTGGAGGGACCGGGCGCCATCGGACCGCTCGACGCGCGGTGGATCGAGATCGCCGGAAGCGGGGGAGAGCTCATCCGCCTCTCTCTCGGCGGATGGGTCCTCGCCCCCGAGGCTCCGCGCCGTCTCTCGCTCGGCGAGATCCGCCCGAACCCCTTCAACGCTCTCGCGACGATCTCGTTTACCCTTCCCGAACCGGCGCGCGTGCGCCTCGCGGTGCACGATGTCCGGGGCGCGCTCGTTCGAACTCTTCTGGACGAAAGGCGCGAGGCGGGGTTTCACGAGGTTCGGTGGGCCGGCGACACGAACGCGCACCGGGCCGCCCCCTCCGGCGCGTACTTTGTTCGGATCGAGGCAGGAGGCGAGTCTGCGACCCGGCGCGCGCTGCTCGTCCGGTAGATCGGGGACCGCCGGCCGCGCGTCTTCCCGACCGATTCGATCGCCCCGCGAGGAATCCTGCGGCCGCCGTTCTTCTTCAACCTCTTTCCCCAGAGCAAGTTGGCGGCTCGGCAGACGCGCTCCCGGCTTCTTCGGCGCGAGGTGTCGAGCCGGCGGCGAGAGAGCCCTGGAAAAGCGGCGCAACCTGTGGTAAAATCCACAGTTGTAACATCCCGGGGTCCTTGAACCTTGAGCGTGGGGGAAACGAGAATGAACAGACTGGTACCCGTGGTCCTGCTTCTCTGCGTCGTGGCGGGGGCGCCGGCCGCCGAGCAATCGCTCGTCGCCGTGAGCAACCCCGAGCCGGGCGCGGCGCGCGCGCTTCTCGACGCCGGGCTCACCGTCGTCCGCGACATGGAGCGGTATCTCCTTGTGGTCGCCGACGAGGTCGAGCTCGCGCGGCTCGGCGATCTCGGGATCCGCTATGAGGTGCTCGATCCGTCGATGGGCGGGAAGACCTACTACACCGCGACGATGAGGAACGCATCCGAGCTCCCCACGCTCCGTTCCCTCGTCCGCGTGCTTCGGTCCGACGCCTTCGACGCGGTGATCGAGGCGAGCGAGGAAGAAGCCCACGCGGTCGCCGCGGCCGGCTTCGAGATCGCCCGTGTCTTCGTCCGCCCGATCCGTCTTTCGCGCGAGGCGGCCGGCGGGAGGCTCTCGAAGACGATGACCGCCGACCCGTTCATCCAGGAGATGGTCGACTCGGTCTCCGGAACGCTCGTCGATTCGTACGTGCAGCGGCTTCAGGATTTCAAGACGCGCTACTGCACGACGGACAGCTGCCAGGCGGCGGCCAACTGGATCAAGGCGAAGTTCGAGTCGTTCGGGATCGACAGCGTCCACTTCCACACGATCGGCGGAAACTACAAGCCGAACGTGGTGGCGACGATTCCGGGAAAGGGAGACCCGACCAAGGTGGTCGTGATCGGCGGACACTACGATTCGACCTCTCCCTCGCCGACCACGAACGCGCCCGGCGCGGACGACAACGCGTCCGGAACGGCGTGCGCGATCGAGGCGGCGCGCGTGTTGGCTTCGTATGACTTCAACCACACGATCACGTTCATCGCGTTCGGCGCCGAGGAGGTCGGGCTCTACGGAAGCGAGGCGTACGCGAGCGACGCCGCGGCGCGCGGGGACGACATCATCGCGGCGATCGCCGTCGACATGATCGGCTACCTCGCGAGCGGCGACGCGATGGACCTCGACATCATCTCCAACACCGGCTCGGCGTGGATCCGGGACGCCGCGTTCCAGGCCGGCGCCGACTACGTCCCCGGCTTCGCGATCGTCAACGGATCGCTTCCGGGAGGGGCGAGCAGCGATCACGCCTCGTTCTGGGCGAACGGCTACGACGCGATCCTCTTCTTCGAGGACACGGGGAGCTACAGCCCCTACATCCACACGACGAACGACATCGTCGGCCTCAGCTACAACAGCCCGACGCTTGCCCGAAACTCGGTGAAGACCGCGGTCGGGCTCGTCGCGACGCTGGCCGAGCCGTTCCGCGTGGGGATCGTCCACACGCCCCTTGCGGACACCGAGGACTACACGAACCCGTATCGCGCGGTCGCGTCGATCAGCGCGGCGGGAACTCTGAACCAGGACTCGCTCTTCGTTCGCTACGACGCGGGATCCGGATTCCAGACGGCGGCGATGACCCCGACCGGAAACCCGGACGAATACGAGGGGTTCATCCCCGCGCAGATGCCGGGGACGTTCGTGAGCTATTACCTCGTGGCGGAGGACACGGACGGCTATCGGAAGACCCATCCGAGCACCGCGCCCGCGAGCGTTCACCGGTTCTTCGTCGGAACGGTCGTGACGGTGATCGAGGACGACTTCGAGATCGATCGCGGGTGGACCGCGGGGGTTCCCGGCGACAACGCCACCACGGGAATCTGGGAGCGGGGCGACCCGCAGGGGACGTACGTCAGTGGGGTCCCGTGCCAACCGGAAGACGACCATACGCCGGCCCCCGGAGTGAACTGCTACGTGACCGGGCGCCTCGCGGGATCGAGCGCCGGCTCGTACGACGTCGACGGCGGAAAGACGACCCTCCTCTCGCCGGTCTATGACCTCTCCGAATACACGATCGCGTTCGTCTCGTACTGGCGCTGGTACACGAACAGCCTCGGCGCCTCCCCGGGCGAGGATTACTGGAGGGTTCAAGCGTCCGACGACGGCGGAACGAACTGGGTCTATCTCGAGAACACGACCGAGAGCCGGAACTCATGGAATCGGTATTCGTTCCCGCTCCACGAGCACATCGATCTCACGTCAAACGTCCGCTTCCGCTTCATCGCGGCCGACGAGGGCTCGGGGTCGCTTGTCGAGGCGGCGGTGGACGACTTCGCGATCTCGATCTGGGACTTCAGCACGGCGGTCGCGGGCGCGGGGGACGCCGCGCCGAAGCGGCCGGTTCTCGCGCAGAACGCGCCGAACCCGTTCAACCCTTCGACCGAAATCCGCTTCTCGGTTCCCGCTCCGGGACAGAGAGCGACGCTTCGCGTGTACGACGTCGCCGGCCGCGAGGTGAAGACCCTCGTTCGGAACGAGAAGGTCTCCGGCTCTCGCAGCGTGACGTGGAACGGCACGAACGAGAGGGGCGAGCCGGTCGGCTCGGGCATCTATCTCTACCGGCTGGAAGTGGGAGGAGAGAGCCTCTCGAGAAAGCTCGTTCTCGTTCGCTGATCGGCCCGAAGAAGAAGAGAATCGATCGAGGAGCGCCTGGTATAGGCGCTCCTCTTTTCTTTCGATCGGAGAGTTCTCCGCGTTCTGGCCCTTTCGCCGCGGGCGTTCGGGCGTAGTCGTCCGGAGTTCCTCCGGGGCGGGCGGGGCCCCTTCCGGAGACTCGAAGCATTTGTTCTTATGAATGTGTCCGGGCCCGTCCGGATCGAAAGCGTTTCTGCTTATTTGTTCTTTCGGATGAGCCTGCAGCCGCAAGCAGCAGAGAGTGGACCTCCCGCTCAAAGAGAGTCCGATGATCTTCCGATTCGGTACCGATTGGATTCCGTCTCTCTTTCTTCTTTTCTCTCAACTCGTTACTCACTCCGTCTCCGGGTGAAGGCGCTCAAGCGTGGAGTCGGTGAGGTCGAAGCGCGAGCGGAGCGCGGCCTGGATCACCTGCTGGATCGCGTTGGGGTCCATCTCCGCGGTGTTGATGAGGAGGTCGTAGCCGAGCGGGTCATCGATGTCTCTCTTGAAGTTCTTCGCAAGGAACTCCTTGCGTCGTCTATCCTCGGCGACGATCCGCTCCCGTGCCTCTTCCGAGGTCGACCCGAAGCGCCGCACGTAGTTCTCGATCCTTGCCGGAAGGGGTGCGATGAGCCGCACGGCGAGCCGCCGGTCGGTCGGGATGAGGAGGTGCGCCCCCCTTCCGATCACGATCGCGTTCCCGTCCTTGACGATCGAGAGAAGAACGCGGGTGAGAGCCTTCATGTACCCTGCTTGGCCCACGTATCCGGGCAGGAAGATCTCGTTCGCCCACTCCTGGATGTACCGGTAGACGTTCTCGTCCATCTCCTCGATCGCGCGAAAGTCGACCTTTCGGTCGGCGGCGATCGATTCGATCAGCTCCCGATCGTAGAGGTTCCAGCCGAGCTTCGCCGCGAGCTTGTTCGCGATCGTCCCGCCGCCGCTCAGGAAGTCGCGCGAAACCGTGAGGATGGGGCCGCCCATAGACCCCTTCTCGGCCTCGCGCAATGCTTTCTTGATCGCTTCCCGGCGCGCGATCTCCTTCGAGGCGAGATGCTCGCTGTCCCGTTCTCGGCCCATCCGAGGCCTCCTATCCAACCGGGAGTTTAGCCGCGTCAGGCGCTCGCGACAAGCGGAACGGCAGCGGGCAAGCGGGAGACTTCAATGGAAAAGAAAGCTATATTCTTGGGGGTGTATTTGATTGTTCGTCGCGGGGTACATATTCATTTGCGGCCATGTGTTGCTCCCTGCTCGTCCCCCTCTCTATCCTCTTTTTTCACAACTCGTTACTCACTTCTTCCCCCCGATCAAGCATCCGCAAGCGGGTCTGCCACCCTCCCCATGAACAGGATCGCGCCGGTCACGTTGTCCCGGATGAGAAAGAGGAACGGATGGTCCGCCCGGAAGACGGGGTAGTTAGGCGCGCTCGTGACCCCGACGACCACCCCCGTCGCGGCCGCCGCCTCGGTCCCCTCCTCGTTCGTCTTCACGAAGGCCTTGTGGAACACCCCGTGGATGAAGAGATCGCGGGTTCCGTTCATTCCGGAGAAGTCGGCCGTTTCCGGATTGAACGCCGAGGGCATCCCCATGTCGGCGAGCACGGCGTTCAGCTCGAAGTCGACGGTGAACTCGAAGCGCGGGAGATAGACGATCACCTTCTGGTCCCGAACCGCGGCGATCCCGGCCTCGAGCGCCTCGTGCGTCAGGCCCGCCTCGAGATCCGCGAGGCCGCCGTTTTCGTCCGGAAGGAAGACGAACATCGAGAGGTCCTCTCCCACGTACTTCATCTCGAGGATCGAGAGGTCGGTCCCGCGCGCGTAGCCGAACGTCTCCTTCTGGTACATCATCGGGACAGACGCCGCGCCGCCGGTCCGGTAGAACGCCTGATTGGTCGTCGTTATCGGGTCGAACTGTCTCGCCCATTTTCCCTTGAAGTAGATCGCGTTCGTGAGCACGAGCCTTGTGTACTGAGTCACGCTGCCGGGCGGGAGGAGATCCTTAATCCTCTCCTCGGTCTTCCCCTCGACCCAGAGGTTGATCGTCTGCCGTGCGCTCTCCCAGTTCGTGAGGAAATCGAGCGTCTCGAAGCCGGCCTGGTAGTCGTTCGCGCAAACATCGAGAAACGTCTCGAGGAACGGATAGCCCGTCTGTCCCCAAAGGCGGTTCGCCACGTTCAGGCGGTACCCGCCGAGCGCGCCCCCGCGGTCGAGGCTCCCGACGAGGGCTCCGTACGCCGCGTGCACGTTCTCCTGGTTTCCCGAGAAGCGAAGCACCCGCTCCATCTCGGCTTTCGTCTCTCCGGCCGCGCCGGCGTCGGCCAGGGCGAGAGCGGTGGACACGCTGAAGGGCGAGCAGAACAGGTTGCCGTCCTTTCGGTTCCTGATCTCTCGGTAGAAATCGATCGCGAAGCGGTTCGCCGACTCGACGACGCCGGAGACATCGGCGGAGAGATGTGCCGGAATCTGCCGCTCCACGAAGGGATCCGGCTCGGTTCCGCGGCCGTTCCCGCACGAGACGAAGAAGAGAAGCGCGAAGACCGCGCCCGCCGGCGGGACGATTCCTCGAAGCATGATCCACCTCGCTTTCAGGGGGTTTGTCCATGTGAATTCTACCACCGAGCGTGGCTCGTGCGGCATTTCTAGTCTAGACTAATATGTGTGAAGGTCATGCGCTTCGCGGATGATGTCCTCGGTTTGGGGAAGGATCGCGTCCTCGAGTCCGGGGAAGTACCCGACCGGCGTGTCGAGCGCGGCGAGGCGGCGGACCGGCGCGTCGAGGTCCTCGAAGAGCTCGTCGGCGATCCACGCGGCGATCTCCGCCCCGAATCCGAACGAGCGGTTGTCCTCGTACACGACGAGCGCCTTGCTCGTCTTTCGAATCGATTCGCCGACCGCCGCGCGGTCCCACGGGGAGAGGGACCGCAGGTCGATCACCTCGGCGCGGATCCCTTTCTTCTCGAGAGCGCGCGCGGCCATCTCGCTCCGCCTGACGAGAGCGCCGTACGTGACGATCGTGAGATCGCTTCCTTCCGAAACCACGGCGGCGCGCCCGAAGGGGATCATGAAGTCCGGCCCCGGATAGTCCCCCTTCGCGTACGGCTGGCGGTAGAGGTGTTTGTGCTCGAGAAAGAGGACCGGATCGTCGCATCGGATCGCGGTGCGGAGAAGGCCGTTCGCGTCGCGCGCGTTCGACGGGCAGACGACGCGAAGCCCCGGATTGTGCGCGAAGAGGACCGCGCCCGACTGGCTGTGATAGACCGCCCCCCCCTGAAGATAGCCCCCGATCGGCACGCGCACGACGAGCGGGCAGGCGAACGCGTTTCGCGAGCGCCAGCGCATCATCGAGATCTCGTCGCGGATCTGCAGATACGCGGGCCAGATGTAATCGAAGAACTGGATCTCGACGACCGGCTTCATGCCGCGGAGAGCCCATCCGACGGCGCGCCCGGCGATGTTCGCCTCGGCGAGAGGAGCGTTGAAGACGCGGCGCGAGCCGAACGTCTTCTGAAGGCCCGCGGTCACCTTGAAAACGCCCCCTTTTCCCTTCACGCGTGAAAGGATTTCCTCGCGGCTCGCGTCGGCCACGTCCTGGCCGAAGACGACGATCCGCGCGTCCCGCTCCATCTCGTCGCGGAGGCAACGGTTGATGAGCCCGACCATCGAATCGCTCGCGCCGCTCTCTTCGGGCTCGCTCGCGAAGGCGTCCGACGTCGGATCGACCGTCTCCGAATAGACGAACCGCTCCGCGTCCTCCGGACCGGGGCGCGGCGCCTCGAGCGCTTCCCGTTCCGCCTTCTCGATCTCGGCGAGAACCCCCTCGCGGATCGACGCGAGCTCTTCATCGGTCGCGTGCCCCTCGGCGACGAGTCTCTTTTCGAAGCGCGGGATCGGATCGTTGCGGGCCTCCTCCTCGATCTCCTCGGGCGGGCGGTACGCGGAGTGATCGTCGGACATCGAGTGGGCGTAGGGACGGGTCGTCTTCGCGTGGACGAGAACGGGCCCTTTCCGCGCGCGGAGGCGCCAGGCCGCCTCGCGAAAGACCGCGAGGCAGGCGACCGGGTCGCATCCGTCAACTTTTCGTATGAGAAGATTCGGCCATCCCTCGAAAAGGCGCGCGATGTCTCCCCCCGCGGTGTTCACCTCGACGGGAACGGAGATCGCGTACCCGTTGTCCTGCACGGCGACGAGGACGGGGAGGGCTAGGTTGCAGATCGTGTTCATCGCCTCCCAGAACTCCCCCTCGCTCGTCGTCCCGTCTCCGACGGAGACGTACACGATCTCGTCGCCGGGGAACGTTCCGGGAACACCGGGAGCGCTCTCGCCGTAGAGACACGCTTCGGCGATTCCTGCGGCGTGAAGCATTTGCGAGCCGGTCGGGCTTCCTTGCGAGACGATGCGAAGCCTTCCGTGCCCCCAATGCGCGGGCATCTGCCGCCCGCCCGAGGCGGGATCCTCGATCGACCCGACGGCGGCGAGAAACATCTCCTTCGGGGTGACGCCGAGGGCGAGGTTCAGGG
>JAGUYC010000078.1 GCA_020061515.1 Gemmatimonadota bacterium | reverse complement strand
CGTACAGGGCGACCGCTTCCTCCCATTGCCCTCCCTCCGACCGAATGGACGCGAGCTGCGCGTACGGCGTCGCGTGCGCGCGATCCGCGCGCGCGTCCGCGAGCGCGAGGAGAATCACGAGCGGCGCGAGAGCGGCGAGAAGAAGAGGTCCTCTCCCTCGCAGCCCGAAAGCCGCCCCGGCGCCGGCGAGCCAAGCGGCGACGGGAAGGAGCGGAAGGATGTAGCGCGTCGAGACGAAGAAGAAGAGAAGCGTGAAGACCTGAACCGCCGCGAAGACGAACACCGCGGGCGGGATCCTTCGGCGCGCCTCGGAGCGGAGAAGACCGAGCGCGGCGAGAAGGAGAACCGGATAGTGAAGAGAGACGAGCGTCCGGGGAATTCCGGGAAAGCGGGCCGTTTCGAAATCGAAGTCGGACCCGAGAGGCGTGAAGCGCGCGGAGAGAAGAAGGCGAAGCTTGCGGAGTTCGAGCACGAGGTACGCGCCTGGATTCGCGCGAATCCACCGAAGCCCCTCGCGGAACCAGAAGGCGGATGCTTCTCCTGCGTTCAGCGTTCTTCCGGCCTTCTCCGACGCGACGCGCCTCGACTCCGCCGCCAAGGTCTCGATGTCCGCGCGAAGCTCTCTCACCTTCCCCATCGAGCCGCGGGCGCTCGGGTTGTTCCCATGAAGAAAGACCTCTCCCCCGTTGGCGGCGATCGGAACGAGCCCGCCCCCGACCGCGAGGTTCCGCGCGAGGACCGGCAGGATCACGACGAGGAAAGCGCCGGCGAAGAGGAGCGCGCCCTTTCTCTCCCGGCGAAGAACGAGAAGCGGGAAGAGAATCCCGATGAGGAGGAAGTTCGCCCGCGCGAGAGCGGAGACTCCCGCCGCGAGCCCCGCCGCAGCCCGTCCGAGGAGAGAGTCGCGCGGCCGAACCGCGAGGCGGAGCGCGAGAAGCGCAAGGAAGAGCGCGAGCGTCTCCGGGAAGAGCTTCTCTTCGAAGTGAACCGGATAGGGATGAAGCGCGTAGGCGGTCGCGGCGGCGGCGGCCGCCGCCCGGGGAAGAAACGCGCGGGCGAGATCGGCGACGAGGAGAATCGAGGCGCACCCGAGGAGGAGCTGCGCCGCGTAGACAGCCGTTAGGTTCTCTCCGAACACGCGGAAGATCGCCGAGAGGAAATACGGATAGAGGGGCGCCTGATAGAAGGCCTCGCGCGGAGCCTCTCCCGCGGCGATGAGCCGGGCCCACTCGAGATAGTGATGGGCGTCGGAGAAGACGCGCGCGGCGAAGGGGTTCTCGGCCGAGTACCGGACGAGCGAGAAGACGCGAAGCGCGAGCCCCGCCGCGAGAGGAACCGCGAAGAAGAGGATCCGAGTGCTTCCCTTCTCGCGGATCGCCCCGGTGTCCAACCCGCCCCCCTCCGGCGAACGATTCATTCGTGTCTCAAGCAACTACGGGGACCGCTCCTCGAGCTCCCGGATCCACCGGTCGATCCGCTCTCTGAGTCCGTCCGAGGCTTCCTCCCGAACCTCCCGGCATCTCGCGAGAAAAGAGAAGAGCGGATCGGTCGCGGCGAGAGCGCCGGCCAAATCGCGGACGAGTGTCGCATCCCCTCCGTCGAGGAGTCCGGCGCAGGCGAGAAGATGCCGCGTGGTCTCCTCCGCGTCCCCGCGGCGGAGCGAGAGGAGGATGAGCCCCTCGAGAGCGGCCTTCGCATGATCGCGCGAGAGAGCGAGCTGGCGGTATAACCTCTCCGCTTCGAGCTCCTGCCCGGTGTGGAGCCGGCAGTCGGCGAGACGAAGGCGGATGTCGTCTTCCTTCCCGCGCGCGAAACGCTCGCGCTCGATCTCCTCCAGCGCTTCCCGGTAGCGGCCCTGGGCGCGGAGGAGGTCGACGAGGGCGAGACGGAGGTCCGCGTCGCCGGGGGCGAGTCGAAGACCCTCGAGATAGCGGGCTTCCGCCTCCGCGTGCGCTCCGCGGCGCTCCGCGAAGAGACCGAGGAGATGAAGCGCGCGCGGCGAATCCCCCGCTCCATGCCTTGAAGCCTCAAGCACGCGGCGCTCCGAATCGTCGTAGCGCTCCATGCGAAAGTAAAGCGTCGCGAGGCCCAGAAGAGCTTCCCCGTACTTGGGGCGGAGCTCGATTGCGCCGAGGAGGTTCGCTTCGGCCCCGCTCCAGTAGCCGGTCTCGATGAAGACTCGGCCGAGCCCGTACCGGGCGGGAGCGTGATCCGGTTCGAGGTCGAGCGCGTGGCGGAAGGCGCCCATCGCGTGCGACCACTTTCCCTCCGCGAGAAGATGGAAGCCTTTCTCCGTCGCGGCCCCTACCCGGTCCCGAGATCTTCCCTCTCCTCGGAGCGAGCAGCAGGCGGCAAGAAGGAAGAGAAGAGAGAGGAGAAGGATTGTCGCCGGCGTCCGTTCCCGCAGGCGCCCGCGCGGGGCGTGTCTCTCGCGCCTGCTCAACGCAGATAGAGCCATAGAAAGAAGAGAACGAGAAGGATCGCGGCCGCCAGAAAGAACGCGCGCCCGACTCCGAAACGGAACGAGCCGAGAACGCCCCCTTGCACCGGAAGCCTCTCCCCGCAATAGATGCACCGAAGGTTCTCCTCGGGCGTCGGCCGGCCGCAGGCCGGACACTCTTGAAGCAGGGTCATCGCGCGAACCTCGCCGAAACCTTAGTCGCCCGTTCGCGGAGGTGTCAAGCGATCCGAGCCGCCGTGCGCCCCGCGAGCTCCGTTTCTACCGGACGATGATGACCTTCCGCACCGCTCGCGCATCGCCCGAGGAGGCGACCGCGAAGTAGACGCCGGAGGGGAGCGGCGAGCCGTGCGCGTCCGCTCCGTCCCAGACGAGAGGAAGCGATCCCGCTCCGGCGGGACCGTGGTGCAGCCTGCGCACGAAACGCCCCCGGAGATCGTAGAGGGATAGGTCGAGTGAAGAGTGAGCCCCTGCCAACAGGATGTCGATCCGGGTCGCCGGGTTGAACGGGTTCGGAGAGACGGCGATCGCGAGCGGCCCCTCCGGACGAACGACGCCTTCCGCCACGGCGACGATCGCGTCCTCGTACCACGGGACCGAACCGCCGAACGATCCGGCAAGGATCCGATCGGCGGCCGGCGAGACCCAGCGGATATCCAACGGCTGGAGCCCCGCGAGGAGCGGCTCCCAGGTTTCCCCGCCGTCCCACGTTTCGCACACGCCCCCCGCCGTCGCGGCGAGGACGTGCAGGGGATTCGTCCGATCGACGGACAAGCACCAGACGCTCCGGTCGATCAGGCCTTCGTTCTTCCGCGTCCAGCTTGCGCCGCCGTCCGTCGACTTGTAGACGCCGCCGCCTCCCCCCTCTTTGTAATAGCCTCCCGCGTACACGATCGACGTGTCCGACGGATCGACCGCGATCGCCCGCACGTAGCGCTCCGGGATCGGAACCGAATCCCATGTCGCGCCGAAGTCGCGCGATCGGAAGAGCCCGTTCTCGTACGTTCCCGCGTAGACGACCATCGGCGCCGTCTCGACGGTCGCCATTCCCCACACCTTCTTCGATCCCATCCCCGACGACGACGAAGTCCAACCGCTCCCTCCATTCGAGCTCCGATACATGCCGGCCCACGTCCCGCAAAGAACGTGGCTGCCGCTCCCCGGGCGGTAGCGGATCGCGGTCACCGTCGGGTTCGAGGGGAGGCCGCTGTTGGAGGGGACCCAACCGGCGCCTCCGTTCGACGAGCGGAAGACGCCGCCGTAGAAGGCGCCGGAGAGAAGCCGTCCCGGATCGACGGGACTCACCGCGACCGTCCGCATATCGCGCCGAAGAACTCCGTTCGACGCATCCGCCCACGTCCAACCGGTGTCGGTCGTCACGGAAAGCCCTCCGTACGACGCGGCCCAAACGACGCCGGGGTCGTGAGGGGAGACGGCGAGCTCCCACACAAAGCGGTTGGTGAGGCCCTCGTTCCTCGCCGACCATCCGGAAGACGGATCCCGGGAAGCGAACACGCCGCCCCAAAAAGTTCCGACATAAAGCGTATCGCCCTGAAGGAGAAGCGAGCACGCGATCGTGTCGGCGAGACCTGCGTTCCTCGCCGTCCAGTTCGCGCCCCCGTCGAACGTCTCGAAGACGCCGTTCCGCGTCGCCGCCCAGATCGTCTGGGAGGCGCCGGGACGGATCAGGAGCTCCTCGGCATACACCTCGCCCATGCCGGCGCGGCGCGCCGACCAACTGAGCCCGCCGTTCGTCGTCCGGTAAACCCCGCCCCCGAGCGTCGCGGCGTACGCGAGGCTCGCGTTCGCAGGGTCGACCACGACATCCGCCACGGTCGACTCGGCGATGCCGGACGAACGGGGCGCCCATGTCTGGCCGCCGTCGAATGAGAAGAAAACACCGCCGTCGGTCGCGGCGTAGCAGATGTTCGTGGAGGAAGGGGCGAAGGCGAGAGCGCGCACGGAGAGCACCGCAAGGCCCGTGTTCGAAGGGAACCAGGTCGTCCCGGCGTCGTCGCTCCGGAAGATCCCGCCTCCCGCCGTGGCGGCGAAAAGACGCGTCCCGCCCGGTCGATACGCGAGATCGCGCACCATGAGGTTGGCGAGGCCGTTGTTCGTCGGGAACCAGCTTCTTCCGCCGTTCGCGCTCCGATAGACCCCTCCTCCTCCCGTCCCGACGAACATCGTGTCCGCGTCGAACGGATGCTCCGCGAAGGCGAGCGCATCGAAGACGAGGAGCCCGCTGTTCCGCGGTTCCCAGCGGCCGCCGCTCCGCCGGAAGATTCCTCCTCCCTCGGTCCCCGCGAAGATCGAACCATCGGAAGTTCGCGAATGAAGAACAGGCACCCTTCCCCCGAACGGCCCGCCCTCGGCCGTCCAGAGATCATATCCCGCGCGCGAAGGAGCCGCCGGCAGGAGAAGGAACGCGAGGAGGAGAACGGCGAGAGCTCTCATGGCCGTCGATGTCCACCCGGGGAGCGGGGCATGAAAGGAGCGCGGTTCACGGCTCGATCGGCTCGGCCGGATCGCCGGCACACGACGCTTCTCGCGCGCGCCCGACCGCAGGCGATCGCGTATAGAGAAAGAAAGGCGGGGGAATCCGGCGATTCCCCCGCCGCGAACGATCGCTCGATCTCCTAGGCCCAGCCCGCCTGGTGAGGGTTGCTCGTCCTTCCGGGGTCCCCGGGAGGGGGCGGCGTGAAGGAAATCATCGTGATCTCCTTCAGGTTCCCGTGCCGCACGAGCTCGGGCTTCTCGTAAGGACTCTTCTTCTTTGCTTCCATCGTGATGATCCTCCGGTACATCCTGACCAGAATGTTAGCACGCTCTCGCCCAGCCCGTCAAGGGCCTAAGCGCCCCCCTATCGGATCAGGACCATCCTCTTCGTCTCCGTGAGCCCTCCGCTCTTCAGGGAGTAGAAGTAAGTGCCTGAAGGCACGGTACTTCCCTGATCCGAATCCCCCTCCCAGAGGAAGGTATGGAGCCCGCCCGGGAGGTGCCCCGTCCAGAGCCTCTTCACGACCTGGCCCGCCGTGTTGTAGATCACGAGCTCGCTGAACGCGCCCGCCGGGAGCTCGAACGAGATCGCGGTCGTCGGGTTGAAGGGGTTCGGAATGTTCTGGTGCAGGACGAACCGCGCCGGGGTCATGCCCGGAAGCCCGTTCTCCTCAGGTTCGAGGAAGGTCGGGTCGAGACGGACCTGGTACTGCATCCCGCACGTGTCGGTGTAGGTCACGTCGAACCAGACGTTGAAGCTTCCTCCCGGATAGTTCCTGAGATCGAACGTATATCCGTCGCAAGCGCCTCCGTAGCTCGACTCGCCCGCTCCGAGATCCGGGTAGTTGCAGGTCCGATCCGGGATGAGAAGCCACGAGAGATCGTGGTGCATCTCGGCCGCGACCGATCGCGCCTTTCCGGGACCGTTGTTCTTCATCTGCACTTCCACCGTCCACAGTCCGTACGGCGTGTAGCTGATCGTGCGATAGCCGCCGAGCGAGAGGATCGGCTGATCGGCGACGCATCCGGTGAGGACGCGCGTGATCGTCGAATCGCAGTCCGCCTGGTCCCGGCGATCCTTGTCAGTCGGAAGCCAGCACTCGGCGCAGACTCTCAGATGGTGCTCGTTCCCCGTCTCCGCGTCCGGCGGGATCGTGACCGCCGCGTGCAGATCGTACGACTCGCCCGCCGCAAGAACCTTAAACGTCTCCCCGTACGTGGTGTCCCAATCGGACGGGAACTGGGAGACAAACATGAAGAACTCCGCGTCGCAGTTCCCTTCGTTCGTCACGCGGAAGACGTATTCCATCGACTGGCCGGCGGTGCCGGTCGAGTCTTCCGTCAAGGCGGTCACCGAGGTCGCGCAGAACGGATTCACGCCGATCTTGGCTGAATGGGCGTCCCACACGGACGGATCGCAGAACGAGAACGCCGTGAGCTCGACCATCGCCTGCTCGTCGCAGAGCGCGTCCTCGGGAATGACGACGAGAACCTCAACGTTCTGGATCTGGCCCGGAACGAGAACCGCGGTGGTCTCCGCACCGACGACCTCGACGAACCACCCCTCCGCGCACGTAGCGGCGAGAATGTACCGATCCGGATCGCCCCCGATGTTCTCGACGAAGAAGTCGGCGTAGAGCGAGTCGCCCGGATAGCCGCTGAGGAACGTATCCCCGTAGACGTCGACCCCCGCGTCGCACGGCACGACCGCGGTCGTGAGCACACAGCTCTCGTCGATCGGTTGCTGCCGCGCGCCCTTGGTCAACGCGATCTCGAGGAGCGCGCAGAGCTTGTCCTTATCTCCCTCCGTCGCGCTTTCCGGAACGATATGCCCGACGTCCACGATCGCCGTGTCGCCCGGGTCGAGGGTCTCCAGAACGCTCTCCGAGGTCTTCCCCCAGAGCGCAGTGAAGGAGACCTGATACGCCGTCCGGCAGTTCCCCGTGTTCGTCACGGTGAACTGGTAATCGACCGTGTCGCCCGGAGCGCCGGTCTGGTTCGCCTCGTCGCTCAGCGTTCCGTCGAGGACCGGGTTGACGCACAGACTCGAAACGTCGAAATCGCTCGCCCCGTACGTCCGTCCGTCGGCCTGAAGCCGAAGCTCGGCGACATCGGTGCAAAGAGCGCCCGCCGGAACCGTGACATCGACGTACACATCGACCGATTGGCCGATGTCGAGCAGGGCGAAGGCGTCGCCGACGATCGCCGCGCTCCAGCCCGGATTGATCGTGAGCGAGAAGTCGAACGTTTCCTCGCAGTCTCCGGTGTTCTCCACCGAGAACGTGTCCCGCACCGTCGCTCCCGGATCGGTGCAGCCGAGAGTGCCCGTGTGAACCACGTCGACGGTCGACTCGCACGGAACGCCCGCGGTCGTCGTCACGCAGCTCGAGTCAACCGTGGCGGACGGCGGGCCGTCCTTTCCGAGAACCGGCATGAGGTAAGCGCACAGCTCGTCCTGGTCTCCGTTCTGGGCGGAGCCGGGGATCACGTGTCCCACGCAAACCTCGGTCATCTGCCCGACCTCGAGGAAGAACGGCGCGGTCGAGTAGGCGACATCCCACCCGCCGGTCTCCGGGAACCAGAGATCGAAGGTGGCCGCGCAGTTTCCGTTGTTCGTGGCCTCGAAGCAGTACCAAACCGTATCGCCGGGCGCGCCAACCTGGTTGTTCTCGTCGCTCAGCGTTCCGTCGAGAACGGCCTGCACGCACTCCGTTGCGGTATCGGCATCCGACGCTTCGAACACGCGGCCGGTCGCGCTCAAGGTGACCTCAGCCGTTTCCGTGCAGAGCGCGCCTCCCGGAATCGACACGTTCACGGTCACTCCGGAGGAGGCTCCTCCCGCGAGAACGACGAACGAGCCGCCCGGCAGCGAGACGGACCAGCTCGGCAAGTCGATGCCGGCCTGAAGGTCGAAGGTTTCGGGGCATTCCCCGGTGTTCTCCACCTCGAAGGCCACGGGGTGCACCGTCCCCGGCATGCCGCAGATGCTGTTCGAAAGGATCGAGACGTCGACGCCGATCCCGAACCCGATCCCGACGACCGCCGTGTCCGCATCCTCGACCGGCGCGAAATGTGCGTCCTTGTCCACGTTCGTGGCGAAGAGCCGGGCCTTTTCGAACACATGGGTCCCGGAAACCGGGCACGCAACCGCCTGGACCTGGTGCTCCAACTCGACCGTGTCCGCCTGGCCGGGCCCAAGGTTCACGAATGTCGGCCCCACGATCGAGACCGGCATACCGAGAAGCGACGAGGGCGTGAGATAGAAGGTCTCCGTCACGTTGCCGGTGTTTCTCACCTCGAAGTCGTGGGAGATCGTCTGCGGCGGGACGAGCCATGTCGTGTCCGCGCTGACGAGCGTGACGCCCACGCCGTACTCGCGCACGAAGAGGGAACAGGCTCTCTCGTCGACGCCGCCCGCCTCGACGGTGACGAGGAACGCGAATCCGCCCGAAGCAGTCGGCGTCCCGTAGATCTCGCCCGTCGTTGTGTTGATGTTCATTCCGCTCGGAAGCCCGGACTGGCTCCACTGATAGGGCGGGGTCCCCCCGGTCGCCGTGAAGATCACGCCGGCCGGATAGGCCGCGCCGAGCGTCGCGTCCTCGATCGGACACGCCGGCGTGTTCGGATCGATCGCGAGCGGCTCGCCGCCGGTCGGGCAGGGGACCGTGTCGCATGTCTCGCCGGGCTCCTCGAAGTAGAGCGTCGAGAAGCCGGTCGTCTGGACGGCCGAGAACGGCCCGTCGAGCACCCACTGAATGCACCCCTCGTCCGCGACCTGATACTGCAAGGTTCCGACCGCATAGGGAGTGTTCGCGGGAACGGCGTTTTGGAACGTGAAGTCGTAGGCGCTGATCGACCAGCACTTGTAGTCGGGATACTGATCCGTGATGAACTCGCTGATCTCGATCGGGAAGGTCCCCGTGTCGGAGGCGAAGACCGTGAAGTTGGTCCATCCGGTTGGGGAGGTGTAGGTGAAGGTGGCGTTGCCGATCTTCTCCTTGTCCGTGACGCAGAAAGTACATCCGTGCCCGAAAACACCGGCCGGGACGTCGTCGATGAAGACCCGGATCGACTTCGTGGTCCCGACATCCCCTGCCGTCGCCTCCTGCATCATGTCGGTCGAATCGCAAGCGAGGTTCCCGTTGGCGTCCATACCAAGGAACTCGGACCCGGACGCGGCGACAGGAAACGCGAGCAAGAAGACCATCCAAACAAGCGAACTCCGTAGCAAGAAACGCATCACCAACCTCCTTGTCGAGTCGCACATTCCTTCTGATCGCGGCGTATCGAACCCTTTGAAGATGACAAAGCTTATCACGAAAACCGGTTTATTTCCAGCGTTTTTCCGTTGTTGGGCCCGGCCCGGGCGACGGGGAAAGGCCGCCCCAGGCGCACCTCGTCCGCCCCGCCGGGCGGCCTTCCGCGGGCGCTTCCAGATCCCTGCCTCTCAGGCCAGACCTCTCGGGACCGTTGCCTCGAAACCGGATCGCGGACCGGCCAGCGACCGCCGGTCGATCCCTCTTTCTTCGGGGGGACGCCCGAGAGAAGCAGCTTTTCCTCTTGATCACGGAACCTACCAGGACCCTGCTATTAACAGAGCGGCCCGGCCTTCGGGCACTTTCTCCATTCGACCTCCGCTCGTATCTCACTCCGGCTCCCGAACCGCTTGACGGCCAAAGCTCTTCACCCATATCATGGAGATTATGGATCTCTTGACTTTTCAATCCCGCATCCCCTCCGCCCTTTCGCGCGACCTTCTTCGGAATCCGCAACCCTCATTTGTGAAAGGAGAAAGATCATGCGATCTGGCCGGCCTCGTTTCAATGCAGCCGCTGTAATCGCACTCATCGCCGCGCTTCTCTCCTTCTCCCCCGGCCTCGCGGAGAGGTTCGTCGGTCTGGACGTGAACGGCGACCTCGACTGCGAGCCGGGCGACTTCGACATGGGCCGCACGTTCACGGCCGGCGAGGTCGGTTCGCAGGTCACGGTGGACCTCTTCTTCGACGACGCGGTCTCCTTCTTCGGATACGGCTGTACCTTCTGCGTCGCCGAGAAGAGCCGCGTCGGGACGGCGCTCTGGGCGTCACATGCCCCCGAAGGCTGGACGCTCTTCACGACGTTCGCCTCCGACACGGGGACCTTCCAGGGCGAGATCAGCCAGTCGATCAAGGACACGTACCCGAACTACAAGTGCTGGGCCGTCTCCGCGTACGACTTCACCTTCCTTGCGCCGGTCACGGCGTT
>JAGUYC010000217.1 GCA_020061515.1 Gemmatimonadota bacterium | reverse complement strand
CGGCGACCCCGGGCCTCTCGGGAAAGGCGGCGAGGAGAAGGCCCGCCGCGAGCGGGAACGAGGAGACCGCGAGGGAGAAGCGGACCCAGCCCTCTCCCGGACGGGCGAGCCGGGCGAGGAGAAACGGTCCCAGCGCCCATACCCCCCCGAGGGCGGCGGCGGTGAGCGGAAGGAGCACGTCGACGGGAAGAATCCGGAAGATAGGAACCGCGGCGAGAACGCCGGCATGCGCCAGCTTTCTCCGGTCTTCCCCTAGTCCCCGGCCCGAAGGTCCCAACCTTCCTCCTCGGCGGTGCGCGCGATCCGGTCGATCAGGTAGGCGTGGACCGCCCGGTTCCCCGCCACGAGCTCCTTCCGGCGCACCATCCCCTCCCCCCCGAGGAAATCAGTGACGATTCCTCCCGCCTCGCGGACGAGGAGGATTCCGGCCGCGACGTCCCACGCGTTCAGGTTCATCTCCCAGAACCCGTCGAAGCGCCCCGCCGCCGTGTACGCGAGATCGATCGCCGCGGAGCCTCCCCGTCGCACCCCCTGCACCTCGTGAACCACCCGATCGAACACCGGCACGCCGTTCGGAATCCGGTTCGAGCGGACGCAGGCGAAGCCGGTGGCGACGAGCGCCTCGATCGGCTCCCGCACGCCGCTCACGCGGATTCGTTCACCATTCAAGTATGCGCCGCCGTCCTTTTCCGCGACGAAGGTCTCCTCAAGGACGGGAACGTGCACGACCCCGACCGCGAGCTCGCCCCGCACCTCGCGCGCGATCGAAACGGAAAAAAGGGGAAAACGATGGACGAAGTTCGTCGTTCCGTCGAGCGGGTCGACGTACCAGACCGCATCGGCCCCTTCCGCCCGTCCCCCTCCCTCCTCGGCGACGATCCGGTCGGCCGGAAACCGCTCCCCGATCCGCCCTCGGAGCAGGCGCTCGGCCTCCTCGTCCGCTTCGGTCACGAGATCCTTCGCCCCCTTGAAGCGCACGCGATCCGCTTCGACGCCGCGGAAACGTCGAAGGAGAAGCGCCCCCGCCTCGCGCGCCGCGCTCTCCGCGAACCGAGCCGTTTCTCCTCTCACTCCGGATCCTCCCTTCGCCTCACCCGCTCCGTGTCTTCTTCGATTTCCTCGTCACCCTCTTCCTCTCCCTCCTCGCCTCCCTCGTCCTCCTCTCTCTCCCGATCGCGTTCTTTCTCTTCCCGGCGCTTCTTTCGGACGGCGAACGAGACGAGGATCGAGAGGAAGTAGAGCGCGAGGACCGGCACGCCCATCAGGATCTGCGAGGCGACGTCGGGGGGCGTGAGGACCGCCGACACCGCTGCGATCACGACGAGGGCATAGCGCCACTTCCGGAGAAGCCACTCCGGCTGGAGCAGGCCGACATGCGTGAGGAGCGTGACGGCGAGCGGAAGCTGAAAGACGACGCCGAACGCAAGAAGGAGCTTCGTCACGAACGCGAAGTAGTTCCCCGCTGCGATCATCGGCCGGAGGCTCTCCGTGCCGAAGCCGAGGAGGAAACCGACCGCGATCGGCACCAGAACGAAGAGGCCGAAGCCGGCTCCCGCGAGGAAGAGAACCGTCGACGCTCCGACCACGAGAACGACCAAGCGCCTCTCCCGCTCGAAGAGACCGGGCGCGATGAAGCTCCACGCCTTGTAGAGAACGAAGGGGAGCGACGCGAGAAAGCCGAGGAGAAGGGCGATCTTGAGGCGGAGAGTGAACGCCTCGGTCGGGCCGAGAAAGACGAGCGTTCCGACCGGACGGATGAGGAGATCGAGCGCAGCGGTCGAAAGGAACCATCCGCCGCACGCGAAGAGGGCCACGACGGCGGCGGACTGAAGGAGAACCCCGCGGAGCTCATCGAGGTGCTCGAGGAAGGGCATCTCCTTCCGGTCGGGGCGGCCGGCGCGTCGCGGCTTCTCGGACATCGATCAGTCGAGGAGCGAGCGGACTTCGTCCAGGAACTCGCCCACATCCTTGAAGCGTCGATAGACCGAAGCGAAACGAACGTAGGCGACTTCGTCCAGCTTGCGGAGCTCCTTCATGACCGCCTCGCCGATCGCCTGGCTCCGGACCTCGCGCTCTCCTTGTTCCCCGATCGCCGTCTCGACCCGATCGACGAGGGCGTCGATCGCGTCGCGGGAGACGGGCCGCTTCTCGCACGCGGCGAGGATTCCGCTGATCAGCTTCTCCCGGTTGTACGGCTCGCGCCTTCCGTCCTTCTTCACGACGACGAACACGGCGGTGTCGACGTACTCGTACGTCGTGAAGCGGTGCCCGCACTCCGTGCAATGCCGCCTCCGCCGCACCGCCCTCCCGGCGCGCACGCTCCGGGAATCGACGACCTTGTCGCGATCCTTTCCGCACGAAGGACAGCGCACCCGGATCCTCCTAGCCGCGGTAGAGCGGGAACAGGCGGCAGAGAGCCTCGACGTCCTTCCGCACTTCCTCGAGGTTCCCCTCGTTCGCCGGGTCGGCGAGGACGCGCGCGATCAGCTCCGCCACCCGCTCCATCTCCCGCATCCCCATCCCCCGCGTCGTCACCGCGGGGGTTCCGATCCGAATCCCGCTCGTGACGAAAGGCGACCGCTCGTCGAAGGGAACCGTGTTCTTGTTCACCGTGATTCCCGCCTCGTCGAGCGCCTTCTCCGCCTTCTTTCCCGACAATCCTTTGTCGGTCAAATTGACGAGCATCAAATGATTGTCCGTCCCCCCGGAGACGAGGCGGAAGCCTTTCGCCTCGAGCGCCGCGGCGAGCGCGCGGGCGTTCTGGACAACCCGCCCCTGGTACTCGCGGAAGGCGGGCGCCATCGCCTCGCGGAAACAGACCGCCTTGGCGGCGATGCAGTGCTCGAGCGGGCCGCCTTGCATGCCGGGGAAGGTCGTCTTGTCGACCGCCTCGGCGTGCTCCTTCTTGCACAGGATGAAGCCGCCGCGCGGCCCTCGAAGGGTTTTATGGGTCGTGCTCGTGACGAGGTCCGCGTGCGGGACCGGGTTCGGATGAAGACCTGCCGCGATGAGGCCGGCGATGTGCGCGATGTCGACCATCAGGTACGCCCCGACCTCGTCCGCGATCGATCGGAAGGCGGCGAAGTCGATCGTGCGCGGATACGCGGAGTATCCGCTCACGATCATCCGCGGCTTCGCCTCGCGGGCGACCTTGCGGATCTCGTCGTAGTCGAGCGTTTCGGTTGTGCGGCTCACGCCGTACTGGGCGACCTTGAAGAAACGCCCGGAGAAGTTCACCGGATGGCCGTGGGTGAGGTGCCCTCCGTGCGAGAGGTTCATGCCGAGAATCGTGTCGCCGTACTCGAGGAGCGAGAAGTAGGCGGCGATGTTCGCCGAGGCGCCCGAATGGGGCTGCACGTTCGCGTGATCCGCGCCGAAGATCGCCTTCAGGCGGTCGATCGCGAGCTGCTCGGCGACGTCTACGAACTCGCATCCGCCGTAGTAGCGCTTCCCGGGATACCCTTCGGCGTACTTGTTGTTCATCGGGGTGGCGAGCGCCTCGAGAACCGCCTCGCTCGCGAAGTTCTCCGACGCGATCAGCTCGAGCTTCGTCTCCTGCCGATGCCTCTCCCCGAGGATCGCCTCGGCGATCTCGGGATCGGTCCGAAAGAGATACGAAAGCCGTCCGCCCCCGGGCGGGGCCAGCTCCTCGCTCCCCCCGTAGGCGGGAAGATCGATCCCGCGCACGCGCGCCTCGTGGCGCCCCCCCTCGAACGGCTCGGCGAGCCACGTCT
>JAGUYC010000030.1 GCA_020061515.1 Gemmatimonadota bacterium | reverse complement strand
GCCCGAGAAGTCGTAGCGGAGAGATGGTGCGCGCGGCCCGTCCGCGAACGCCGGGCGGCACGCGAGAAGAGCGAGGACGACGAAGGCAAATCCGATTTTCCGCACGGCGTTTCACTCCGAGACGAGAAAGCTCCTTCATCGTACACGAGGGGCGGGGCCCTTGGCGATCGGATCCCGGCCCGGCGGTTTCTTGCGCCCCGTCCGAACGGTTCCTATAATCACTCGACGCCGCGCGCCGGCCGCCGCGGAAATCGATCGGCGGGGCAAGAGCGCCGCGTCGGGGAGAAAGACACGATGAGACGCATGGGAACGGTTTTCGCATTCGTCGCGGCGCTTGCATCGACGGCTTTCGGAACCGCGCGGATCGTGGAGCACGACATCCGCGCGGCGATCGATCCGTATCGGTCCCGGCTCGAGGCGTTCGACCGCTTCACGATCGTCGGCCACGAAACGAGCGTCTTTCGGTTCCTCTTGAACGAGCGTCTCGAGATCGTCTCGATGGAGCTGGGCGGCGCCCCGATCCAATGGCGGGAAGAATCGCTCGATCGGAGCCGGTGGGGGGGAGCCGTGTACGGCGAGGATTCCTCGTGGGAAGGGGTCCGCGAGATCGCGATCAACCTTCCCGGACGCGCGGGGGACAGCTTGAGGGTCTCGATCGATTACCAAGGCGTCGTCGTCGACTCGCTTCGCGCGCCGGCCGTGGGCTACGAGCGATCGTTCGAGACGACGTCCGGTCTGATCGAGACGCGCGGGGCGTATCTTTGCGGGCCGACCTTCTGGGTGCCGACGGTCCCCGGGGATCTCTTCACGTTCCGCCTGGAGGCGCGTGTTCCGCGGGACTGGGAGAGCGTGAGCCAGGGGGCGCTTCTCGCGCGTTTCGAGGAGGGGGGATCGAGGATCGCCCGGTGGCGCGCGGCCGATCCGATGGAGGAGGTCTATCTCGTCGCGGGACCGTATGTCTTTCGGGAGGCGGACTTCAACGGGACCAAGATTCAGACCTTCCTCTACGAAGCGGAGGACGCCGAGAGACTTCATGATACATATATCGATGCTGCAACAACCTTTCTGGATCGCTATAGCCGCGCGATCGCTCCGTACCCGTTCCCGAAGTTCGCCCTCGTCGAGAACTTCTGGCAGACCGGTTTCGGGATGCCGTCGTTCACGCTTCTCGGCGCGCAGGTGATCCGGCTTCCGTTTATTCCCCGGACCTCCTTCGGGCACGAGATCCTCCACAACTGGTGGGGGAACGGGGTGTACGTCGACTGGGGGAAGGGGAACTGGTGCGAGGGGCTCACGGCCTACGGGGCGGACTATGCCTACAAGGAGGACCAGGGCGCGCTCGAGGCGGCCGCCTTTCGCCGCGGCGAGCTCCAGAAGTTCCGGAACTATGTAAGCGAGAACGAGGACTTCCCGCTCGTCCGGTTCCGCAGCCGATCGGACGCGGCGACGCAGGCGATCGGCTACTCCAAGGGGACGATGGTCTTTCACATGCTTCGCCGGGAGATCGGGCACCGCGCGTTTGTTGAAGGACAAAGGAATCTCTTTCGAGACCGGCGCTTCCAGCCGTCCGATTGGGGGCACGTGAGGGAGGCGTTCGAGAGGGCGAGCGGCGCCGATCTCGAGACGTTTTTCCGGCAGTGGACGGAGCGCGCGGGCGCGCCGGCTCTTCGTTTGGCCGATGTTCGCTCAAAGACGATCCGCGGAGGGCGCTACGAGGTGAAGGGGACGGTGGTCCAGGAGAAGCCGGCGTTTCGGCTGGACGTGCCGGTTCGCATCGAGACCGAGGCGGGTCCGGAGAGCCTCGTCGTCTACCTCACGGGAGAGAAGAAGAGCTTCGAGTGGAAAGGGGATGCCCGGCCGCTCGCGGTCGCGGTCGATCCCGTCTTTCATCTCTTTCGGCGGCTCCACCGGGAGGAGATCCCCGCGTCGCTCTCGCAGACTCTCGGAGCGGATTCGGTCTGGATCGTTCTTCCCGAGGCGGGCGCTTCGCCGGCGGATTCGGCGCTTCGCGCGCTCGCCGAGTCGTGGGCGGCCCGTCCCGGCGTCCGCATCGCGAAGGAGGCGCTCCCGGAGGATGTCTTCGCGCGCTCGACCGTCTGGCTCTTCGGGTCGACCGTCTACGCCGAGCGCTTCGCCGAGACCCTCCCCGCGGGAACGGAGCGGACCGATGGATCGTGGAAGACCCCGCAAGGCGATTTTTCCGCCGCCTCCCACTCCGTCGTTCTCACCGCGCGGCATCCGATCGATCCGGACCGCTCGTGGTCTCTCTTCGATCCTCAAGGTCCGGAAGCCGTCCCCGCGCTCGCGCGGAAGATCCCTCATTACGGGAAGTATGGATATCTCGTGTTTGAAGGAACAGAGAACGTCGCCAAGGGGGAGTGGGACGACGGGGGTTCTCCGCTTCACGTCGAGATCCCTTGGTGATCGCCTTCGCGCCGGAAAACGCCGCGCGCCCCGGATCGATCCGGGGCGCGCATTCGTTGAGCAGGAAACGTTCGGCGATCAGAAGGTCACGGTCGCCGTGTTCGAGCAAGTGGACGTGCCGGCCTCGCAGACCTTGTAGACGTACGAGCCTCCGCCCTTCTTCCCGATGTTGTCGGTGTAAGCGCCGCTGTTGGCGACGGTCGCGATCTTCGCCCCTTCGCGGAAGATATCCACGTTGGTCGATGTCGCGCCGGTCCACGCTAAGTCGGCGTGCTGGACACCCCGGATCTTATAACCCGTCGCGGTCAGGGTGATCCCCCCCCCGCTCGAGACGGACACGTTCTTCGACGTCGATCCGGTCGCTCCGTCGTCATCCGTCACCGTCAACGAAACCGTGTAGGTTCCGCCCGAGGCATAGGTATGCGTCGGGTTCTGGGCGGTCGACGTGCTCCCATCGCCGAAGTTCCAGGCCCAGGCGACCACGCTGCCGTCCGAGTCGGTGCTCTGATCGGTGAAGGTGGCCGTCAGGCCCGATGTCGTGTAATTGAAGTCCGCCGCGGGCGGGTTGTTCTCCGGAGGAGGCACATCGCCCCACAACGTATAGAGGAGGTGGTTGTTCGCCGTGTTCGAGGACGTAACGATCCCCTTCGTCGTCTGATCGTAAAGGAAATCGCGCACCTGCTGCGGGCTCGCCGAGCCGTTCGTCTCGAGGTAGAGAGCGGCTGCGCCGACGACGTGCGGGGCTGCCATCGAGGTGCCGCTGATCGTGTTGGTCGCTGTGTCGTTGGTGTACCACGCGGACGTCACGTTGACCCCCGGTGCGAACCAGTCGACGCAGTTGCCGTAATTGGCCCACGAAGGCTTGGCGTCCGAGCTGCTGGTGGCGCTGATCGTCATCGCCTCGGTCACGCGTGCCGGCGAGTACTTGCACGCATCGTCCTGGCGGCCGATGAAGTTGCCGTTTCCGGCCGCTACGGAGTAGCTGACGCCGGAGGCGATCGAGTTGCGCACGGCATCGTCGAGGGTGGTGTTGCCGCTGCCCGTGAGGCTCATGTTCGCGACGGCGGGCTTGACCGCGTGTGCCGTGACCCAGTCCACGCCCGCGACCACGCCGCTGATCGTCCCGGAGCCCTCGCAGTCGAGCACGCGCACGGCGACGAGCGTCACCTGCTTCGCCATGCCGTAGACCGCGCCTCCGACCGTTCCCGCCACGTGCGTGCCGTGGCCGTTGCAGTCGCTTCCGTTGCCGCCGAAGGCGTCGAACCCGAACTGAGCGCGGCCGCCGAATTCTTGGTGCGTGTACCGGATGCCGGTGTCGAGGATGTAGGCCGTCACTCCGGAACCGGTCTGGTTCCAGTGGTACCAACCGTCCAAAGGAAGTGCGCGCTGGTCGACCCGGTCGAGCCCCCAAGTGGCGTTGCTTTGCGAGCCGGTTGCCCAGACGATCTGGTCGGGCTCGACATAAGCGACTTGGGGGTTGTTCTCGATCGCCGCGACCGCGGGCTCGGGGAGCTGCGCGGCGAAGCCTTGGATCGCGTGCTCATAGACGTACCGGATGGTTCCGCCGTGCGCGGCGGCCATCTGGTCCGCGAGGTTCGGGACATTGCGCGTGCCCGGCCGGAACACGATGAGATATTCGCCTGGGATGACGGTGTCCTTACCCGGTGCGAGCTGCTCGGCAGGGACGGACAGGACGTCGGGGGATTGCGGCGCGACGGACGGAGCGTCCCCCTGGCATCCCATCAGGAGAAGAACGGTGAGAAACAGCCCTGCGGTCACCAATCGCCTCATGAGCTTACACCTCCTCAGGGGTTCGAGGCGCGCGCACGCGGCGACCTTCGCCGCAGCGCGGCGAACTGTGCATGGGCAGGAACCAAAGTCTACACGTCTTCCCAATTGCGGTCAATCGGAAACCGCGCCGGAACGATTGCTTGATCGGGCACGCAGGTATTTGTTTCTTGCCGGCGCGTTCCTCTCGAAGGCTCGCGAGTCGAGCCTCCGGGCGTGCCGGCCGTCTCTTCGGCGTTGGGGGAGCCGATTCCTTCCGCGGAAGCGATTCTCGCGGTCCGCGCTCACTTGGACCGCGGCCGCACGGCGAAAATGTGGTACAATCACGACACTCCCTCAAAGGAGATTCGCCGTGCCGGTTCGCCGTCTTTCACGAGGCATTCTCTTGTTTTTCGCGCTTCTTCTCGCGGCGGGGGCGGCCGCCGCCGCGCCGGTCGCTCCGGTCCGAATGGTCGCGGAGTGGGAGCCGGCGGCGGGGACGCTCATTCGCTGGCCGCTCGGCATTCCTTCCTCGCTCGTGGTGGAGTTGGCGAAGGACGACACGCTCTACGTTCTCGTCGAAACGCAGTCTCAGGAGAACAGCGCCCGGAACACCTTCGCCTCGTGGGGCGTGAACGCGAATCACGTCCGCTACGTTCGCGCGAACACGTATTCTCATTGGACCCGCGATTGGGGACCGCACGACGTGTTCGACGGGAACGGCGTTTGGGGGATCACGGATCCGATCTTCAACGGCTATCCCTGGGTGCCGGGCTGCGACCGGTCTCTCGGGGAAGAAGAGCCGGCCTCCGAGCGGATCGGGTCGAGGGGATACGATGAGGACGACCAGGTGAACGCCGCTCTGGCCGCGTTCTTCGGCGCTCCCCTGCACGCGCTCCCGCGTTTCTGCACCGGGGGCAACATCATGACCGACGGACAAGGGACCGCGTTCTCCACGCGGCAGATGGTGGATGAGAACGCGCCCCTCGGCAACGAGGCGTCCTTCCTCTCCCTCGCGGAGGAGTACCTCGGCATCACGCGCTATTTCATCCTCGACAACCCGGAGATCCACGGAATCCAGCACATCGATTGCTATGCGAAGCTTCTCGACGAGGAGACGGTGCTCGTGAAGAGGGTCTCTCCGAGCCACGGGGAGTACGCCTGCGTGGAAGCGCTCGCGGACGCCTTCGAGGGAGCGACCGGCTGCTACGGCCGGCCCTACCGAGTCCGCCGCGTCGACTGCGGCGCGTACAACTCGTACGGCGATCCGGCCGCCTACACGAACTCGCTGATCCTGAACGGAAAGGTGCTCGTTCCCCTCTTCGGGATCTCCACCGACGCGGCGGCGCTCGCGGCGTACGAGGCGGCGATGCCCGGCTACGAGGTGATCGGGTTCTCCTGGGGCTCTTGGTACTACTACGACGCTCTCCACTGCCGAACGATGGGGATTCATGACCGGCACATGCTGCGGATGACGCATCGGCGGATGGACGAGACGGTCCCGTGGGCTTCCTCGCACGAGATGCGCGCGTTCATCGACGATCGGAGCGGCGCGGGTCTGGTCGAGGGAGGGAGCGTTCTCCGCTGGCGACTTCAGGGAGAGACGCTTTGGAACGAGGTCCCTCTCGCGCCGACCGCGGATCCGGACACGTTCGCCGCCGCCGTTCCGGAGGTGCCCGGCGGCGCCACGGTGGAGTACTGGCTCGAGGCGTCAGACTCGAGCGGGCGGGTCGAGCGCCTTCCCCGCGCCGCTCCGCTCGGATGGTACGACTTCGAGGTCGAGATCCCCGTCCTCGTCTCCGGCGGGGAAGCGATACCAGGAATGCTCCGCGCCGCCGCGTCGCCCAACCCGTTCCGCGGCGAGACGACGATTCGTCTCGCGAGGCCCGCGCCGGGCGGTTCCTCGGCGCGTGTGTACGATCTTCTCGGACGGCGGATCCGCACGCTTCCGATGGGCGGCGCCCCCGGCGAGTGGGTCTGGAACGGGAAGGACGACGGCGGGCGCGAGGTTCCGCCGGGAGTGTATTTCATCCGCGTCGGGAATGGAGAATCGGACGCGACGATCCGCTGCGTTCGGTTTCGATAGAATCGAGCGGCCCGCGCCGCACTCCCGGAGCTCCGCGTCAGTTCTCCGTCGGCTTCTTCTTTCCGAACAGCCGGCTCCAGAAGCTTCGCTTCTCTTCCTTCGGGGGCTCGACGGGGGCGGGGCGTCCTCTTCCGGGAGCGGTCTCGCCGTCCGCGCGCGGGCGTCTTCGTCTTCGACGCTTTCGCTCCGGCTTCCCCTTCGGGGGTTGCGGCCGCTCTTCGGGAGGCGGCGGGCGGAACCTCTCCCCCTCGGGCTTCTTCCGGTCGCCGCGCGGCTTCTTCTTTCGGCGCGTCTTCGGAGGGATTTCGGCGCCCGGCGGAAGAGCGCGGGCGAAACCTTCCGCCTCAAGAAAATCGAGCACGCGCCGGTTGAACTCCGCGGGACTCTCGACGTTGGCGAAGCGGCCCGCCTGCGGAAACTCGATCACGCGGGCTCCCCGGATGCGATCCCCCAGCGCGCGGGCGGTCCCGCGAAGGCGCGCGTCCTCGTCCGACCCGCAGAGAACGAGAACGGGAAGATCGAGCGCGGAGAGGTTCGACCAGTCATCCGGGCGCGTGAACGGCTCCGCGCGCTTCCACGGAGCGCACCCGTGGGCGAGAACGATGGTCTCGATCCAGCGGAACGCCTGTTCGTTCCTTCGGGTCGCCGCGAATCCATCGGACTGGAGCCAATCCGTGAGCGCCTTCTTGTGCGCCTTCGGATCCTCCAAGAGACCCGGATCGATGGAGGGCCCCGGGAGCGCGCGATCGGACGATTCCCCCTCGCCCGGCGCGCCCCAGACCTCGGGGCTCGCGAGAACGAGCGCGGCGGCTCGGGTTCGATGGCGCAGCGCGAAGTGAACGGCGATCGCCGCCCCGAACGAATGGCCGACGAGAACCGGGCGGGTGATCTTTAACGTATCAAGAAGCGTGCGAAGCTGCAGGATGAGGTTGTCGGCGGAGAAGGGCGCGGCGGGGGACGAGGATTCCCCGTGGCCGCGGAGATCGTATCGAACGACGCGCGCCGCCCGCGGGAAGACCTTCCATTGGGGATTCCAGATCCTTCCGTCGAGGGCGAGATCGTGGATGAGGACGAGCGGGTGTCCCTCGCCCGCGACCTCGTAGTGCGTGTCCATGTCCCACGTAAGCGTGAAAGGCATACCGGACCCTTTCTCGTCGAACCGACCGTCGCATTATAGAGGCGGACGCGCCCGTTGACAACGGGGCAATGAGGGGGAGCGGCCCGGCGTCGCGGCCTTCGGCGGACGCTCCCTTCCCGCGGACGAGATCGGTTGGGTGCAACCCTCCTCGGAGGTTATTATGTTCCGGGCAGGCGAAACGACTTCCTTGCGGGCGCGCCGCCGGTTGAGGGCGCGAACGGGAAGAGAAGGGACAAGACCCGTGAAGAGCAGAACGCTCGTGTTTCTCACCCTCTCGCTCGCTTTCCTCGTCGGATGCGGAGCGCGCACACAACCGACGGGTCTCCGCGTCGCGGTCATCGGGCTCGACGGTGCCACGTGGAATCTTCTCGATCCGTGGATCGAGGAAGGGATCCTCCCCAACATCGAGCGGATCCGCCGGGAGGGATTCTCGACGGGCTTGCTTTCGGTCGTTCCGCCTCTCTCCGCGCCCGCGTGGACGACCGCGATCACCGGAACGAATCCCGGGCGGCACGGCATCTTCAACTTCGATCACTTCGATCGAGAGCGGTTCCTTCCGTTTCCGGCCACATCGCTCGATCGGAAGACGAAGGCGGTCTGGGAGTACCTCACCGAATCGAATCGCCGCTCGATCGCAGTCGCCATCCCCCTCACTTCTCCGCCCGACTCCTTGAACGGCGTGATGATTTCCGGATTTCCCCATCTCAGCGAAAGCGGGTTCACGTTTCCTCCCGAGCTGGAGCAAGAACTCGTCGGGTATCGTCTTCACAAGTACGGCGAGTATCTCATGGACGAGCACGAGGATGCGTTCCTGAACCACCTGTACGCGGTGCGCGAGTCGCACGGACGGGTGGGGCTCGATCTCTATCGGCGGAAGGACTGGGACCTCTTCTGGTTCGTCTTCCTGGGAACGGACAAGATCCAGCACTTCTTCTGGAAGTTCATGGACGCCGAGCAGCGAGGCGACGTGGATCCGGCGACGGCGGAGATGTATCGGCACGCGATCCGCGATTTCTGGATCGACATCGACCGGCTCGTCGGCGACTTCGTCGAGGCCACCGACTCGAACACCGTCCTCTTCGTCGTCTCCGATCACGGGTTCGGCCCGATTCACCGCGAGATGCGGGTTCTCCGTTGGCTCTGGGACGAGGGTTACTGCGACATCAACCCGACGCGATCGCGCGTGCTCTATCTTCCCCACTACGGCGGGGAGCTCGCGATCAACCGGAAGGATCGGTTCCCGAACGGGGTCGTCGCCCCCGGCGAGGAATACGAGCAGTTGATGTCCGAGCTGACCGAGAAGCTCCTCGCGGTGCGGGATCCCGCGAACGGGAAACGCGTGGTGTCGGAGGTCTTCCGGGCGGATCGGATCTATTCGGGCCCGCATCTGGACGAAGCCCCGGATCTTCTCTTTCTCCCGGAGCCCGGCTACTTCTTCGGTCGCGGTTCTCCGATGGAAGAAGGAGGGACGTTCGGGGTGCCGTCGTACACCTTCTCCGCCTTTCACGACATGCGCGGCATCTTCCTCGTCCGCGGGCCGCACGTTCGACCCGGACGAGGAGAAAAGGACCTGAGGCTCCTTGATCTCGCCCCGACGGCGCTGCGCCTTCTCGGCGAAACGATCCCTCTGCGGATGGATGGTCGTCCCTTCGAGGGTCCCTTCGAGGAGAGTCTGGAAGGGGCGGCCCCGATCCGGTTCGCCGATCGGCCGATCGAGAGGGAGGTGTCGGATCGCAGGATCGGCGAGATGCGGGAGAAGCTCGACAAGCTCCAAGCGCTCCCTTACCTCAGGTAGATCCGCACGCGCGTGGTCGCGAGGAGAACACCATGGATATCGAGATCGCGTTCGGCGGCGGCAAGAAGGTCGGCGTCCGCTACAAGGGCTTCACGCACCGGACCGATCAGCCGGAGGAAGACGGCGGCGAGGGGAGCGCACCGGAACCCGTCGATCTCCTTTTTGCGGCGATCGCGGCGTGCACGGCGTACACGGTCCTGAGTTTCTACGAAAGCCGGGGGCTCCCGGCGGACGGGCTCCGCGTCGCGGCGAGTCTCGTTCGGGACTTGGAGACGGACCGCGTCGTCAAGGTCCGGCACGAGATCCGCGTCGGCGCGGCTTTCCCGGAGAAGTACCGGAAGGCGCTCGTTCGCGCGGCGAACACTTGCAGCGTGAAGCGTTATCTGGAGAACCCGCCGGAAATCGAAACGGCGGTGACGGCGGAGTGAGCCATGCGCGGCCGCGAAGAGGCATCCGACGCGAGGGGAGGGACGGGCCGGAGAACGCTTCGCGGGGAAAGCCGGCGGACGCTCCTCCGCCCGCGCCTCCTCCTTCTCTCCTCTCTCTCTTCTCTCTTCTTCCTCTCTCTCTTCTTCCCCGGTTGTCTCCTCGATTCGCGCGAGGACTTGAGGGCGCGCGCTCTCCGGTTCTCCGCGCTTCGCTTCCCCTCGCCGATCGCGGCGGCGGACTCGACGACGTTCGAGACCGGGTTCTTCGTCGGGCCGAACACCTGTTGGGCGGTCGAGAAGCTCGAGGTCGCGCGCGAGGGGAACACGATCCGCGTCTCGGGACTCGCGGTCGAGCGGACCGACGGGCACGATTGCGGCACGACGGCGCGATACGCGACCCGCGTGCTCCCGCTCCCCCGCCTCGATCCGGGGATCTACCTTCTCCGGGCGGGGGATCTCCAGGACACGCTCGTGGTCTCGGCTGAGCCGGATTCCTCTTCGAGGCGTTTCGTCGCCCGGGGGTTCCTCTACCCGAACGGAGAGGAATGCCTCGATCTCGCGGCCCCGCCCTACCGCATCGGGCTCGCGGCCCGTCCCGATTCCATCCCTCTCGGGGAGACCCTCGTCTGGGGAATGGAGATCGACGAGGATCCTTGCGGGAGGCCGATGCCGGGGCTCTGCGACTTCTTCGCCTCCGTTCGGAGGATCGCCCCCGCGCCGTCTTGAGGGGGATAGAGCCGGGCGCGGTCCGCGCCCGTTCAAGAGCGCCGGAGAACCTACCCCTTCCGCGGTTCGTTCCGTATACTCGCCCGCGGAGGGAACGATGAGCGCGTTCCGGTTCGTTCACACGGCGGATGTTCACCTCGACATGTCTTTCGCGAGCAAGCGCCCGGAACTGCGAAGGCTTCTCGCGGACTCGCTTCGCCGGTCGTTCGAGAGGGCGGTCGATCTCGCGATCGGGGAGAGGGTCCACGCCTTTCTCGTGGCGGGCGATCTCTTCCAGAAACGCGATCCCTCGATCGCCGCCGAGACGTTCCTTCTCGCGCAGATGAGACGGTTGTCCGCCGCGGGGATCCCCGTCTTCTACTGCACCGGAAATCACGATCCCTTGCGCGCGGCCGCGGGCGCGAGACGGATCGAATGGCCCGAGGGGGTCGAGGTCTTCCTCGAGGGCGTTCCCGCGCGGCGCGATGTTCTCGCGCCGGACGGAAGGCTCGTC
>JAGUYC010000138.1 GCA_020061515.1 Gemmatimonadota bacterium | reverse complement strand
GCCGTCCCCCGGCGGAGCGCCTCGTCGTAGCGCGCGAGAGCCTCCTCGTGCCTCCCGAGCGCGAGGAGCGCGTTCGCCGCGTTCGCGTAAACGTCCGCGTCCCCCGGATCCGTCTCGATCGATCGCTCGAAGAAGCGAAGAGCCCCCTCCGGATCGCCCGCGACGAGACGCGCGAGCGCGAGGTTGTTCCAAACGAACGGCGCGTAGCGGGGATCCCGATCGAGCGCCACCAGGAGCACACGCTCCGCCTCGTCGGCTCTCCCGGCCCGCGCGAGAACCGCCCCGAGGTTGATGAGCGCCCGCGGATCGCCCGGATCGAGGGCGATCGCCTTGAGGTACATCTCCTCCGCCCGGTCGAGCCGCCCAACCTCGGCGAACGCATGGCCCCGCGAGAAGTAGAGCGAGGCGAGGTCCCCCGGAACGTTCACATCGAAAGCGTTCGAGTGCGCGACGAGAAGAAGCGGCACCGCCACGAAGAGAACGACGCGGATCGGAAAGCGCCGCCCTTCGCGCGCGAGCCGCACGACGAGGTGCGCCGCCGGAACGAGGAAGAAGGGCATCATCGGAAGGCGGAAGCGCGCACACACGAAAAAGAGAACGAGAACCGCCCCTTGCGCGAGAAGAAAGAGCGCAAGAAGCGAGCGCGCTCCGGCGCGCCCTCCCGAGAGAAGGAGCCCCGCGATCCCGAACGCGAGGAAGAAACCCGCGCCGAGCGAGAGGCGCCGAAGAAGCGGCGCGTATTCCTCGATGTAGGGGATGAGAAAGCGGTTGTTCGGGATCTCCTCGTCGCTCGCGAGATAGACGAGCTTTCGCCCGAAAAGGCGGAGCGCGTCGACCGGGCGCGACGCGATCCACTCGAGCGCGCGCTCCCGCCAGAAGCGGTCCGTCTCGCCCGGCGAAAGTCTCCGTCCCGTCTCCCGCTCGGCGACCCGGATCGCCGCGAGCGAGACGTTGTCCTCGTACTCCTTCGTTTCGTACGCGGCATCGCGCCAGCCGGGAACGATCGCCGTCTTTCCGTCCGCGTTCGGATTGTTTCCGATATAAAGGTTCACGCCCCCTTGCGTCGCGAGGACGAAGGCGCCGTGCGTTCTCGCGTTCCACGCCGCCGTCGCGAGGAGAGGGAGCGCAAGGCCGATCGCGAGAGGCGCGAGCACGGGGAGCCTCCGCATCGCGCGGCTGCGCGCGCACCAGAGGAACACAAACGGGTAGAGGGCGAGCGCCGTCGGATAGGTCGCCGCCGCGAGCCCCAGGACCGCCCCCGCGGCGAACGCGCGGGACCGCTTCCCCTCCCGGAGCCCGAGAAGCAAGAAGAAGCCGAGAAGAAGGAGAAAGAGAACGAGCGAGGTCGTGAGCGTCTCGTTTTCATAATAGATGAAGGGATTGTAGAGGAGGAAGAAGGCGGCCGCGACGAGCCCGACCGGATGTCCGTACGCGCGGTTCCCGATCCCGTGCACGAGGAGGATCGCCCCGAGCCCGAGAAGCATTTGGAAGATCCGCGCAACATAGGGGTCGGATCCAAAGACCCGATAAAGTTGTCCCAGGAGGAACGGATAGAACGGCGCGCGGAAGAGGTCGAGCTCCGACCCCCTCTCTCCTTCCGACCAGGCGAGCGCGCGGTCGTGGTACCATCGGTTGTCGACGAGGGGGACGCGGAACTCGGGGCTCGCCTCGATGCCGTGGAGGTAATAGAGGCGCATCGCGAGGCCGATAAGTAGGAGTAGAGGGAGAATCCATCGGGATCTCACGGGTGCCCTCCCCGTTTTCGGCGCTCCGTCCGGCGGAACGTAGCATTGGGTGCCTCGCGCCGTCAACTCGCGGGGGCACAGAGGCGAGTCCCGACCGGCGGCGAACCCGCGGAGGAACGAGCATGTCGATCACGCACCGCTCGCGTCTTATCGAGGGGCTTCTCGCTCTCGGAATCGCTCTCGCTCTCCTCTCCGCCGGTTGCGGGAAGCACGAGTCCCCGACGAACGGCGGAACGCCCCCCTCGGTCGTGATCCAATCTCCCGGCGCTGGGGACACGCTCTCCGGCGTCGGCTTCACCGTCTCCGGCCTCGCCTCCGACGAGGACGGCATCGCGGCGATCCGCCTGAAGGCGGCGGGGACGACCTTCGCGACCGCGGCGGCTTCTCCCTTCTCCCTCTACTTCCCCGCGCTTCTCTTCGATGCCGGCGCGATCGAGATCACGGTCGAGGCGGAGGACGCCGCCGGAGCGAAGGGATCCGCCACGGTGCGCGCGAACCTCGCCGAACGAACCCTCCGCTCGATCGGGAGCGCGAGCGAAGAGGAGCGCGAGCCGGCCTGGTCTCCCGACGGGAACACGCTCGTTTACACATCAAGAGGTGTGAGCGGTCTTCGCGATCTCCACACGGTCCCCTCGGCCGGGGGCTCGCCTTCGATCCTCGTCTCGTCTTCGAACGACGACGCCTCCCCTCACTGGTCGCCGGCGGGCGACCGGATCGCGTTTGCGTCGAACCGATCGGGGAATTGGGACATCTGGACCGTCCCGGCGGAGGGAGGAGCGGAGACGCAGGTCACGACGAATCCCTTCGCGGACCGAGGCCCCGTCTGGTCGCCGAACGGCGCGCGCCTCGCGTTCCACTCGAACCGCGACGGAAACTGGAACCTCTACTCCGTGGCGATCGCGAGCGGCGCGCCGTCCGGAGAGGAGGAGGCGTACACCGCGGCGGCCACCGCGGAGTCGTCCGCGACGTGGCGCGCGGACGGCAAGGCCCTCGCGTTCGTCTCGAACCAGGTCGGCGGATCGGACCTCGCGACGGTCGAACCGCCCGACCCGATCCTCTCCCTCGTCCCCGGCGCGAACGACCCGATGGTGCGCGAGATCGACCCCGCCTTCTGCCCCAGGGGGCCCTTCCTCGTCTTCGCCGACAATCGGAACGCGCAGTACGACATCTGGGCGGTCGATCCGGCGAGCGGCCGAAAGAAGATCCTCGCGAGCCATCTCGCCGACGACCGGGAGCCGGCCTGGTCCCCGCGCGGCGACCGGATCGCCTTCGCCTCCAACCGCGGCGGCACCTACGACATCTGGATCCTCCAATGAATTGTTAAGGAACCTGGTTCCTTAACAAAACGGCTCACGCGCTGCCGGTACCTGATCCCTGTCTGCCCCGCGCGTCACCGCTGTTGTCAGGCACAGGTGTCTTGTTCGCCCCATCCCCGCGTGCTATGGTCTGCTGGTGTACCAGGTACATATGCAAGACGCGTGCCTAGTCGAACGTGGAGTACCCGATCCGCTATCCTCCGGAGGTGAAATGAGCGAGTATCACGAATCGTGGGACGCTCTTCCTGAGGCGGTGCGCGACGCCCATCGCGCGCTCGCGAGCCTCAAGGAGGAGATCGAGGCGATCGACTGGTACCACCAGCGCGTCGCCCTCGCGGGGGACGTCGACCTGAAGGCGGCCCTCGCGCACAACCGGGACGAGGAGGTCGAGCACGCCTGCATGATGGTCGAGTGGCTCCGCCGCAACATGCCGGCGTGGGACGAAGCGCTCCGCGTCTTTCTTTTCAGCGAGGGTCCCCTGACGGAGGTCGAGGAGAAGTTCCGCCAAGGGGAAGCGGCCGCGAAGATTTCCGGCAGCCTCGGCATCGGCGGTCTGAAAGAGAGGAAGTGATATGGATATTCTCAAGCGATCGTTGGCTCCGCTCACGGACGCCGCGTGGGGTGCGATCGACGGCGCCGTGCGCCGCGTCCTCAAGGCCGGGCTCGCGGGACGGCGAATCGCCGACGTGGACGGCCCCAAGGGATGGGATTTCTCCGCGGTCGGCCTCGGCCGGATCGAGCTTCCGGCGAAGCAGCCGCGCGAGGGCGTCGCCTTCGGCCTCCGCGTGGCGCTCCCTCTCGTCGAGGCGCGGACCTCGTTCCATCTCGACATCTGGGAGACGGACAACGCGACCCGCGGCGCGGCGGACATCGACCTTGGGCCGGCGGAGGAAGCCGCGCGGCGGATGATCGCCTTCGAGGACGGCGCGGTCTTCGACGGCCTCGCCGCCGGGAAGATCTCCGGTCTTCTCGGCTCGTCGGGCCACAAGCCGATCCCGATTCCTTCCGACGTCAAGGGAATCGTCGACGGCGTCGCGCGCGGTCTTCTCCTCCTTCGGGACGCTTCGATCGACGGGCCGTACACGCTCATCCTCGGGCGGAAACCCTACGAGACCCTCGCCTCGCACGGTCCTTGCCATCCGCCGCTCCGTCAGCTTGAGGATCTTCTCGGCGGCCCGGTCCTCTACTCCCCGCATCTCGAGGGGGGCGTCCTCGCCTCGATGCGCGGCGGCGACCGGACGATCACGCTCGGCGAGGACTTCGCGATCGGCTACGAATGGCAGGAGACGAAGCGCGTTCGTCTCTTCATCACCGAATCGTTCACGTTTCGTGTGATCGAGCCCGCGGCGCACGTCGTCCTCGCGATCGGCGGCGGCCGGAAGCGGTAGGGGCAATCGAGCGGGCGGGGATTCGATCCGGTCCGCGATTCGCGTCCGCAGCAGAAGACGCACGCGGAGTCTAGGCTCAAGAAAAGGGCCCTCCGGCGATCCGGAGGGCCCGATCATCTACGCCCAGGAGGACTTGAACCCCCAACCTTCTGGTCCGTAGCCAGACGCTCTGTCCAATTGAGCTATGGGCGTGTTCGTTCGCTCGCCCGAAGCAGGTTACTCGATCCGAGCCCGCCCGGCAAGAACGTTCTCGCGCACGACTCGGCCGGCCCGCACGCGGCCCGGAAGGCTCCTCGACCCGCCGGAACCCGCGCGTCTTCGTCCCTCTCGGAGAGGACGCCTCGCGGGAATCCGGAGTCTTGCCCCGAGACGCCCGTCCTCGGTTTCTCGATCCGCGATCGAAAACTGGCGGAGTGGGAGGGATTCGAACCCTCGGAAGGGCTTTTGACCCTTCAACCGCTTAGCAGGCGGTTCGTTTCAGCCATCTCACGCACCACTCCGCCTGACAATCGATTGTCCCGGCGGGCAGCCGCCGGCCTCGGGGGACGCCTCTCGCGCTACGATACCACACCCTCCGCCCGCGCCCGCGCCGGCGGAGGGAGTGGGATTCGAACCCACGAAACCTATTCGGTTTAGCGGTTTTCAAGACCGCCGCCTTCAGCCTCTCGGCCATCCCTCCGGAAGACGTCTGAAATTATACAGAAACGCGTGGTTGCTTCAATACATAGATGATCGGAGCTAGCTGCGGAGGACTCATTCCGCGTGCACACGAGGGGTACCCCGCTCTGCTGACTCCCCCGGCAATAACAGCAAGACGGTACACCCTGGCTGAAAAGGGAGGCGGCAGGAATCCGCCTCCCCATGAGGTTGCCGAGAGGAAAGCAGCTAGCGGAAGAGAGCCTTCACTTCCCCCCACGTGGTCTGCTCGGTACTCGAGGTCATCTCTACGCAGAGGTTGTCGATCCACCCCTCGACGTAGTTCACGCCACGGTCCGCCTTGAACCGGATCTTCGATCCATCCCAGTTGCAGTACCCGCCCCCGTAGTAGTCGTAGCACACCTGAAAGTACTCGAAGGCAGGCCATCCGTACGCCATGGTCTCCTGAAGCACGACGGCCATCGTGTTCAGGTTCGTGACTTTGACCTCCATGGAGGTCGCCGTCACCATCGTGAAGCGAGCCTCGTAGAGAGTGTTGAGCGCCACGCTCGCCCGTGCGGTCTGTCCTCCGTCCCATTGGGTGGTCGCGGACACCTGGCAGCTGTTCGGCGACTGATCGAAGTGAAGATTGAACCGGAAATTCGGCGCCTCGGGGAACGAATGCGCCGGGTCCCTCGGCCCCGTCACCGAACTGTGCCCCCAACTGCTGAAGTAATAACCGGTAATCATGAACTCGAACCGGATGAAGTCCCCCGGTTTCACGATGTCCATCGCGCCCGTTAGAAAGTAGTAGTAGTTGCTGTTTTCCACGTTTGTATAGACCTGGATGTTCGGGTCGACACTGAAATCCCAACACACACCCCAGACGGTTGATACCGCCAACGTCAATCCCATGACCGCGATCGCTGCCGCCCTGCGCATACAATCCTCTCCTTCTTGCTTGTTCGTTCCATTCCTGCTCGCCCGTCCATCGAACGAGGGAGCGTTCGGCCCTCTTCTCCCTTCCCGGAAGCGTCATCTGCCGGCGGAATGAGCTTTCGAGGTGGGAGTCGAGATCCCGGGAGAGGCCCGGAGGAACTCCTCCGGGCCTCTCTCAAACCGATGTTGATCGCCTTTCCTATCGGAGAAGCGTCATCTTTTGAGTCGCCGTGAAACTCCCGGCAGTGATCCGAGCCAGATACACGCCGGAAGGAACATCCCGCCCATTCGTGTCCCTGCCGTCCCAGGTTCTCGTGAACTCTCCCGCCGGGAACCGGCCCTCGGCGAGAGTCGCGATTGCCCGGCCGGAGACATCGTGCACCGTGAGGTTCACCTGCGCGGGTTCCGGAATCGAGAAGACGATCTTGGTCAGAGGATTGAACGGGTTCGGGACATTCGCGTACAGCGCGTAGCGCGAGGGTACCCCTGCCCCCGGGATCGCCGTGTAGCTGGAATGAACCTCGGCCGAGAATTCGCTCCGGTTCGCGTTTTGATCGAAGGCCGCCAGCCGGTAGTAGTACTCGCACACCTCCGGATCGAGATCCGTGTCGGTATACGCCGTATCGAGCACGCCTACGAGAATCGCGATGGGAGTTGCTGCAAGAGGATCGAATCCGGGCTCTGTTCCGCGATAGATCGCATAGTGCTTGAAGTCCGGCTCCCAATTCCGTTTCCAGAAGAGCTCGATCGCTTGGTGTCCGGGAGACGCCGTAAATCCTCCCGGGACGTTCGGGGGCAGGTTGTCGATCGAGTAGCCGGAGCCAGGATGCGAATAGAACGAGACGAGAGGATCCGGAGTCCGAGCTGCGACGAAGAACCAGGACCACGAGGAGACCGAATCCTGGCCCGGCACCGAGTCAATCAGGGTCGGGACGGCCGCGTGGTAAAGGGATTCGCCCATGGCGGGGACATCCATGATGTAGTCCCAATCCCCCGAAGGCCAGGCGACCTTCGACGGCCACCCTTCGTTCGGCAGATCATCGATTCTCCGGTACAGCGCGTACGACGTGACGGTGATCGCCGAATCGAGGCTCTCGCCCGACCCGTCGAAGCGCGAGCGGGTCCACTCGATGCGCGCCCTGCGCCCCTGATCGTTCGCCACATCCTCGACGGACACGATCCTCGGAAGGGCCGGAGTGCCCTCGAACGGATAGGCGCCCATGTCGCTCCGCGAGCCGTCCGGGTCGGTCGCCGACGGATCCGCAGCGTCAATGCAGGGCGAATCGAAGCAGAGGTGCAACGAGTCCTCGATTGTGCTCCCCGCAAAGCCGGGGCACGCAAACGCAAACCGCGGATCGACAGAGATGTTCCCGTCGATGCCGGTCATGTCGGCCGACCCGCAATAGTTCGCGAGCACGTTCCCAAAGACGTTGTTCCACCGAACCGTACAGCCGGCGTCGTTCCCGCAGAGCCCGCGGCTGTCGTTGAAGCAAACGATGTTGTTCTCAATCGTTGCGTCGGCACCGTTCCGAAGGTAGATGCCACCACCATGCGGCTCGCTCGCAGAAGTCGTGTTATAGACGATCGTATTCCACTCGATCGTGGGATTGTCGTTCGTGTCGTACACGTAGATTCCGCCGCTTCCCCATTGCGAGGCATTCCGCGCAATGACGTTTCGGCGGATGATCGGATCGGACCCGCCGGTGCAGAAGACTCCCCCTCCGCCGTAGTTGCCCGACCCGTAGTTGTCGACGATCACGTTCTGCTCGATAAGCGGGCTGGCGCTCACGCAACGGATTCCGCCGCCGTGCTCCGCGTTCCCACCCTTGATCGTGAACCCGATGACCTCCGTGGCCGGCCCAACACCCGACGCCAGAATCACCCGGCCGAGACCCTGAGCATCGATCGTCGTCGCCTCCGCTCCCGACTCGCTCAGGAGCTTCACCCCGTCCATCAAGACGATATCGTGCTCGTTGTAGGTCCCCGCCGCGACGAGCACGGTGTCCCCGGGACAGGCGTGATCGATCGCTTCCTGAATGCTCTCGAAGTCTCCCGGGACGTGGATAGTCGTCGTGTAGGATTCCGAGGCGAATGCCCCGATCAGTCCGCAGCCGCCCGAGTTCTCCGGCGCACAGGGAGAGCAGTGCCTAAGACCGAGGTCACCGTTCTCTGCATCGTGGAACATGGGATCGGCGCCGATGTTCCCGGCCACACCAGCGAACGGGGCGATGCAGTCGACCCAGTCGCCGCCCGAGTTGCCGTACACGTCGCAACAAGCGACGTCGATCGTGTCCTGCCACCCCTGGCACGCGATCCCACTCCCCGTTCCAAAGGCGACGATCGAAGTGCTCAGGAACGCGGCGCCGTCGCGGTCCACGAAGAGACCGCTGCCCTGCCCCGTTCCGGCCGAGTTGCCGTAGAAGGTGCAACTCGAGAACTCGAAGACCGCGCCGGTGTCCGAGAAGGCGGCGCCTCCGTGGCTTCCGGAGTGATTCCCCGTGAACACGCAGCCCGCGATCTCCGCGCCCGAGTGAATCCCGAAGACCCCCGCCCCGAATTCCTCGGCGCGATTGTCCGAGAAGTCGCAGTCGGTGATCTCGGCGCTCGAGGAATAGAGGGCGATCGCCCCGCCGCCACGGAACTGGGGCTGGAAGCAGGAGTCCCGCTCGAAGGTGCAGCCCTCGATCGTGAAAGCGCCGGCATCGCTCAGGATGATGCCGCCGCCCACGCCGGCCACGTTGTCGCGGAAGATGCAGTCCTCCACGCGCCCACCGTCGCCGGAGGAGTAGAGGCCCCCACCTCCCGTCTGGGCGTAGCAAGACTCGATGACACAATCCGCAACGAGGGGAATCGCGCCGGGCGAGATGACCGTCCCGCACAAGATGCCGCCGCCCCAGTGTTCTCCGTGCCCGTTGTCCGGGGCGATCCCGTTCCGAAGCGTGAATCCGCGAATGACGGTAGAGGAACCCACATCCGTGCACTCGATCACCCGGCCCAGACCCTGGGCGTCGATGATCGTCGTCTCCGCGCCGCTGCCGAGGAGCACGACCCCGTTCGTCAGCTCGATATCGTGCTCATTGTAGGTGCCGGCCGCCACGAGCACCGTATCACCCGGGCAAGCGCTGTCGATCGCCGCCTGGATGGTCCCCACCTCGGACGGGACTGACCAGACACCGTCGCTCCCGCCGAAACGCCATAGCCCGATGGTATGTTCATCTCCTGACAGATTCTGCGGGGTCGTTGGGAATTCGGTCCGCACGATATCGCTGATGCGGAACATGTCCAAGAGACCGTCCATCGGAGCAGACCAGTTCTGAGAGTTTGCGAAATAGATCGCCGTATTGGTCGAGTAGTTGATCGAGTGAGGGAACTGCTCCGCGGCCACCAGCTCACCATCCCGATAGAGATTCAGTTGTCCCCCGGCCGAAACGGTGAAGGCGACCTGAACGCACTCGGTCATCGGATCCGGCAGTGGATTCGGGTCCTCCACCGCCACATGGCCGTTCTGGCTGTTGTAGAACACGGTCGCCCGCAGCTTGCGCGTGTTCTTTTGAATGACCAGGGACCAGCTCCGCCCGGCGTCCGTATGCTGAGTGACTTTGTTGATGATGTAACGATCAGGGCTCAAACCGTCGGTGTTGCCATCCCACAAGAAGTAGCCCTCGACCGTCAGCGCTTGCAGCAGCTGCGAAGCCGTCGGCGAAACGACCCCGTAGTTAAGCGCACCGTCCACCTCCAATGCCCGATCCACACACCCGCACACGAAATCCGGGGTGCCCTGGAACGTGGCGTCTAGACCGTTTCCCGACGCATCGGGGACGATGACCGTGGCGTACGAGAGAGCCGGAAAGGTCGTGAGACACAGCAAACAGAGAGCGGCGATCGCATGTCGGTCCATCCTCCTTTCGCCGCGGGGGAGCCAATCCTGCCGGTAGACAGAGGGCGGACGAGATCCCGCCCGTGGAAACGAACGACAGAAAAGATCCAGCATTCGCACTTCACTGTCCCCTTTCCAGGCTGCCCGGGCCTGCCTGCTTGGTGTGAGCACTTCTGACCCGATCCCGCATACGACATCGCGTGAGGCTCTCGTCAGCCTCCTAGGGGCGGGGTCGATGGTTCTTAGAAAAGAAGTGGCGCGTCGACGTGGACAGTGGACGAGAGCTTGGTGACTGAGAGGCTTTGGCGATGACGGCTCAGTCCCTGACGGGCCTCAGGCTTTCGAACGGGCAATCGGCTGCCAGCCGCGGGGCGTGAGAAAGAGGGAACCACGCGAGACCCGTTCGCATGCCTCATGAAGTTCTTCGGGGCGGATCGACGGGTCGATCAGTCGGATGATTGCCAGGTAGCTATCCGTAAACTGAACGTCCCTTAGGATCGGCCTTTGCAGATCCGCGAGGTTGATCCAATACTGCGTGCACCTCTGGTCGATGGCGCCCTCTCCGTTGCCCACGACGCAAACTCTGAGCACGTCCCCGGCCTCCTCCACCACCTCGCGCGCGTGGGCGCGAGAGACGGAGAAGGCATCAGCCGGAAAGTGAAATGCCGCTACAAGACCCATGTTCAGAGCCTGCGGCTCAGTCAGCGCGGGGATCTCCCTTGAGGGACGCGGTTCGGGATCCTCCAGTTCGGGAACCCGGATGATGCCGAGCAATCCCATCCCCGTCTCGTTGTCCGTCGCGGAGAGGCAGTACTCGGGGATGCCATCGTCGCCGATGTCGACTGCAAACATGCCTTCGATGTGACCGTTGTTGCGAAACGACGCGATCAGTGCGCCGGTGGCTCCGTCGATCACGTCCGCGAATGCGAGCGCACGCGCGGGGACTCGTCGCATGGCGATGATCAGGAGCGATCCATTCCGCCTCTCTTCCGTGGAATACGCGGCAAGCCACTGCAGATCTTCTTGCGGCATGCCCTCGGGGAAGCCGAGTGTCTCCGCTTCAACGACCCAGCGAAGTCGCCCCGATCGGTCAAAGACGGCCATGCGGTCGGTTCGCGTAGGCACGCTCCGGTAGATGACCAAGATCTCGTTCGTTCCATCGCCGTCCGTGTCCCAAAGGGCCAGGCGTTTCCCCATTGGATCCCATGTGGGGACCTCAACGACGTCGGGCCGAATCAGACCTGCGCCGATCACGCGAACAAACCGACCGTGCCTATTCGTTGCGATCACTCGGTTCCCTTCCCACTTCGCGCTCACGGGGTTCGGGTCTGACACGTATGCTTCCCGGGCTGCGTAGCCAATGAACGCCGCGAGGACGAGTACGGTCGTGACGACGAACACCCGGCTCATGGCGAAACGCCGGCGGGCGGCGGAGACATACTCGCCCGCCGTCCGCCTTCCAACCTCGACCACGTCATGGTCCCGCCAAACATCGCCGAGCGCGGAAGCCCCCGCGACCACCAGCCGGCGGCCGGGATACCGGACCTCGAGCCCACGTGCAACCGCTCGTGCGGCCTCTTCCTGGACCTTCGGCACGACCAAGAGTCGCATCCGGGCGTGAAAGCACGCCTCCACTTTCCGATCGAGCGATCCTTCGCCGACCGGAATGACGCGCTCTCCTTCGACAACGCCCGTGAACGCGATCCCCGGAGCGATTCGACGGCCTGTAGTGTCCAGGGAGAGGGACGAGTATGCGGCTGCAGCCGCCGCTACGAACCCGAGCTCGGCCGATCGACCGTCGAGCGAGGCATTGGGCTCCCCCCACGCGATTCGGAAGAGGCACTTCGCGAGGCGAGGGGCTCCCTTCAGGCGGAGCGCTTCAAGCGCCCCCAGTGCCCGCACGAAGGCATCTCGGCGATGGGCGGGAACCCCCTCGACCATCGGCTCCCCGCCGCGTGCCGAGCGGAGGGTTCCCTCGGCCTGGACCCGCAGGGGGACGAGATAGGCCGCCTTGAGATCCCGGTAGAGGGGATGAATGCCTTTCCCCCCGTTCAGCCGCGCCACGACGGGAATGTAGACGGTTCCGCTCCCTTCCCACTCGGCCTCGGAGAGTCCGCCCTCGCCGCCCCATCCACGATCGGCGAGATCGGCCTCGGCACCTCGCTCCGCCCGCTCCGCTCGGACACAGGCATCCGCGATCCGGCGCTCCCAGTCCCCCACCTTCCGAAACGGAGGAATCGGCCGCGCTCGAACCGACCGGAGGACTTCGCCGAGAATCCCGTTGCCTTCCGCCAAGAGCGAGGCAGGTTGGATCGAGAGCGCCCCCTCGACCAGCCCGCGGGCTACGTCGAATCCGTACGCGCTCCAGAGAAGAGCGTCGTCTCTCGGCAGCGCACGAAGAAAGGTCGCCCGAAGAAGGAGAGCGATCGCGGGAGGTTGCCCCGCTTCGAGAAGGGCAGTCAGATCGCTGTGGAGTCTCTCGATGTCGCGCGGGGTCATCGCTCTCGCCGGCAGGGTGCCGTCTCTCGTTGCTGGGCGGGGATGAACCCCGCAACCCATCTTAGTGGATCACGAGCCGGACGTCCCCTTGCGGGAAAGCCGGCAAGCTCGCATGACCGGATGCGTCGAACTGGAAATCGTCCTCGCCGATTCGGAGTGCGGCACCTCGGACCCCGGGGGCGCCCTCTCGGCACATGAAAATGGCGACGGCGCCCTCTCCCTCGTCGCTCGGTAGGATGCGCACGAGGTAGCGGCCGTTGTCCCCCTCGAGGGAGCGCGGCAGACGCCCACGCGAGTCATCCCCCGCCTCGCAACCGGAGTCGGCGGCAAGCGCGAAGGCGGCTCGGCTCCCGGCGGGCGGGTGGAATCGGGAGAGATCCGGGGCCGAGACATCGAGAAGTGGGATCACCTTCCCTTCGCGCGCGCGAGAAAGGGCCGCCCGACCCGCCGCGACCCTCCGTTCGACATCCAGGTAATAGGCGAGGAGCTCTCCGCACCGAACGCATTCGTCTGCATGGCGGAGAAACGCCTCGAGTTCCGGCTCACCGGCAGGCGTCCCGCGCCCCGGCAATGCCAACCGGATCGCGGCCTCCTCAATCCTCGTTTCGTCCCAACAAGTGCTCATGCTACAACGTCATGCATGTCCAGAAGAGAGATCCCGTCCCCTCTTCCGACCCGAGCCCTGACCCTCCGAATCACGTAGTCGAGGCGCGACCGGTATTCCCTCGCGTATTCCTCAGGGGTGAGCCCCGGGAGAAGGATCATGGCCATCTCTTCCTGTGAACGCTGGTCCCACGCCGGACGCCCCATGCCCCAGTCCCGGCAGACCATCTCGGTCACGATCTCGGTCAGGGCCGCGAGCGGCGGCGAGTCGGTGAACTTTCCCTTCACCGCGTCTTGCTCCAAGTATCCCCGCGCCAGGAAGCGCATTCGCTCCCGTACCCTCTCGATGAAGATCGACTCCGGCAGCCCCCCCTGCGTAAGCCGAACCCCGAGGGCACCGGGAATTGCCCCCGCCAGTCCCTCGCTGGTTATCCTCCCCGTCATCACCTCAAAAAGGACGCGAACCACGTCGTTCAGAAAGCAGTATCCGCCTTGCGCGCCACCCGGCGAAAGGTGATCGGCAAGCCTCCCGAGCGCCTCCCCCTCGTCGGCCCACCCCGCCCCGAGAAACTCGAAGAGCTCATCCAGGCTGAGCGGGCGAAGCCGAAGATCGCAGTCGCGTCCCGCGAGCAAAGTCCCACGTCCGTCTCCGTTCCTGTAGAGCATCCCTCTCGCTACGGCCCAGTCCCGCACGCGCCTCCGAAGCCGCGCCTTCTCCGGGTGGCGGATTCCCCACTCCTCGTTCATACCCTGCTCTCCCTGAAGCCGGAGAAGTCTGCGTAGGGCCATGCCGAGGGTCCCGTCATCAAGGGTCCGCACCGCCTCCTCGAGATCACCATCCAAGACGGGACCCACCGGCATCCCCCGGCAGGAACAGGCGTGGAGTGTCTCCAGAAGCCTCTTTTGGAAGACGGGAAGGCGGCCGCTCCCCTCCGGCTCCTCGCGGAAGAGGCTGGCGACGACCTGCGAAGCAGCGCTTTCGACCGCATCCGATAGGTCCCCATTGAACCACAGGGACCATCGGGGCCAATTGCCCATGAGGTAGGCGCGAACAAGGATGAGGCATTCGCGGGCGAACGCCTCGCGCGCGGCAGCCGAGGGCCGTAAAATCGCGTCGCGGAGGGCACGGATTTCAGGGCGGTCTGGTTTTTCCATACAAGCCGCCAAACCGGAATTGTCTCTTGTTGAGGGCTCTATTCTTCGGCTCCTTGGCGGTGATTGTATCAAGGGGAAGAAGGGAGGACAAGGGAAGAAGAGGCAGAAAAAGGAGCGGTGGCGGTGCCGAACGCCCCAATTCTGCAGGCGGGCTCTTGGGGGGTCTCTGGCACGCACGTTTGCCGCAGCCCCAGCCGGGCAAGCCTTTCCGCGCTTTCTCTGCCACCTCAATTCAATACGTGAAGGGAACCAATGCTCGCACTCTCCCTGGAGTGCCGCGGGCGGACTCGGCAGGAAGGACCGCCAAGTGAAGTGTCGGCTGGGGACCGATTCTGATATCCTGGCGCCAAATGAAGACTAGCACGATCACCCTCTCGCCCCAGCAGAAGCGGGTCATCGGGCACCGGGGGAGCCACGTCCAGGTGATCGCCTGCGCGGGGTCGGGGAAATCGAGGCCGTAATGAGAATCGCGCCCTCTCTTCTCGCGCACTTCCCTAATCTCAGCGACGATCAGAAGGCGGTGATTCGGCACTTGGAAGGCCCCCTGCTCGTCATCGCGGGGCCCGGCTCGGGAAAGACCTACAGCATCGTGCTTCGGGCGCTCAACCTCCTTCTGCTCGAGAAGGCGGAGCCCAGACAACTCGTGCTCTGCACGTTCACTGAGAAAGCGGCCTTCGAGATGCGCGACCGCCTGGCCGCGGCCGCCCGCAAGGTCGGGTACGAAGGCGACCTTTCGGAGCTGTCGGTCTCCACGATTCACAGCTTCTGCAACAGGATCCTCGCCCATCACCGCCATCGGACAGGACTGGGGCACGGTTACGACACCCTCGACGAGCTGACGCAGCTGCTCTTCATCTTCGAGCACTTCGACGAGATCATCCGGCCGGAGGAGAGCAATCTCTACCTCGATCGCTGGAAAACCCGCTGGACGGCCATCGAGGGGGCGCGCGCTTACTTCGACAAGATTACCGAAGAGTTGCTCGACCCGGAGCACCTCACGCGGTCGCGCGGCCCTTTCTTGGTCGCCATCGGCGGGGCGTACCAGCGTTACGAGCGTGCGCTCCTCGAGGCAAACCGGGCTGACTTCGCTCATCTTCAGCGCCTGGTCTTCGATCTGCTCCGGGAACCCGCCATCCTTGACACGGTGACGCGCGACCTTCGTTATGTGCTTGTCGATGAGTATCAGGACACCAACTACATCCAAGAGCAGCTGCTCCTCAAGCTCACCGAAGAGAGCCGCAACCTTTGCGTCGTCGGCGACGAGGATCAGAGCCTCTACCGTTTCCGGGGTGCGACCGTCCGGAACATCCTGGAATTTCCGCAGCGCATGCCCGGCTGCAGCGTCCTCAAGCTCACGACCAACTACCGCTCCCACCGGGCCATCGTCGAGCGATACGACCGCTGGATGGCGTCGGCCGACTGGTCGAATCCGCGCGGCGCTTCATTCCGGTACGACAAGACCATCGCGGCCAATGACGCGGCTGCGCATCCCGCTTATCCCGCGGTCTTCGCGATCTGGGGAAAGGGCAGGAGCGACGAGGCCGCCCGCTTCGCCGACCTGGTCGCGTTCCTGAAGCAGAACGCGATCATCACTGACTACAGCCAGGTGGCCCTGCTCCTGCACAGCGTCCGGCATGAGCACAGCGGTCACTACCTCGCGGCGCTGGCCGCGCGCGGTATCCCGGCCTTCTGCCCGCGGGCCCGCGCCTATTTCGAGAACGACGTGATCCGCGACCTCATCGCCTGCTTCGCCGTCCTGTTCGGCTGGCACGGAGAAGGGCGAGGGCAGGTGGCGGGCGCCGTGGCGGAGCTTGCCGCCTACGTGGACGGTGCGATCGTCGAGCTGGGCCGCCGCTTCGGCGCCCCGCATCCGCTCGCCGCGGCCCTCGCGGGCTGGACCACCGAGATCGCTCGCCTCAACGAGGGAGAAGCGCTCGACCTCCGGCCGGCTGACTACTTCTACCACCTGCTCGGGCTGGAGCCGTTCCGGAGAGCGGTCCGCAACGAGAACACCGCCCGCAACCTCGCGATCTTCTCGCAGCTCCTGAACGTCTTCCAGAGCTACTACCACTACACGGTCGTTACGCACCGGAACCGCGAGCTCCTGAGGCTGCACTTCTTCAACAGCTTCGTGCGCCTCCTCTACGACGGGGGCATCAACGAGTACGAGGACCCGGATCAGCCATTCCCCAAGGGCCATGTGCAGGTGATGACCATCCATCAGGCCAAGGGCCTGGAGTTCCCCGTGGTCGTTGTCGGATCTCTCAGCAAGCAGCTCTCGAGCCCCAAACAGATCGACCGGGACCTCGGACCGTTCTATCACCGTCCGCCCTTCGAACCGGAGAACCGGATCACGCTCTTCGACCGGATGCGATTGCATTACGTTGCCTTCTCGCGGCCGCAGAAGCTGCTCGTGCTCAGCGCACATGAGCCGCCCAAGGACCACTTTGCGTCCGTTTGGCAGGGCCTGCCGCAGTGGCCGTATGTGGAGAAGGAGCTGCTCGCCGCGCAGCGCTTCGAGCTGCGCGAGCGGATGCCGGTCAAGAAGACCTACAGCTTCACCGGCGATCTTAGGATCTACGAGACCTGCCCGCGCCAGTATCAGTTCTTCCGCGAGTATGACTTCACGCCCTCGCGCTCGGCGGTCATCTTCTTCGGCATGCTCGTCCACCAGACCATCGAGGAGATTCACCGCATCGCCCTCGACGGCAAGCTCGACACCCTCGACGAAGCGTGCGTCCGCGAACTCTTCGACCGTACGTTCCGGTTCCTGACCCTCTCTGACGTGCGCCCCATCGGCGATACCGCCCGTGAGGCCGCCTTCGTGCAGGTGATGAACTACTTCCAACAGAACCGGGACGAGATGCGCCGGGTGATCCAGACCGAGGTGGACGTCTCGCTCGAGAAGGACGGCTACATCCTCGCTGGCAAGGTGGACCTGCTCATGGGCGGAGACGGTAAACTGGAGCTCCTCGACTTCAAGACCTCGCCGCGGCCCAAGGACAGCCCGGAGCTGATCGCCGCCTACGAGCGCCAGCTCTGCACCTACGCGCACATCCTTGAGCGCCGCCACGCCCGAAAAGTAGATCGGTTGCTTCTCTACTGGACCTCGGAGCCTCGCAAGGCGGATGCTCTCATGACCCTGCCCTACGACCCGGCGCGGGTCGAAGAGGCCGGCCTCCACTTCGACGAGACCGTGCGCCGCATCCAGGCGCGCGAGTTCGCGGTGACAACGCCACCAGAGGCGGCAATCTGCAAGGAGTGCGACCTGAGGATGCTGTGCCATGCGGAGGGGATCCTCGGAGCTTCTGCTTCCGGCCAGAGCGGTCGCAGCTCGGAAGCCGATGTCGAAACTCCTCTTCCGAGACGGAGAATCACATGAAGGCGACCGTCGCGCAGATGTTGGCCCGACATGAGGGGAAGACGCTCGAATTCAAGGCGCTTCTTGCCTCGCCGGAACCGGTTCTGAAAACGATCGTGGCGTTTGCCAATACCGCCGGCGGAAGCCTTCTCTTTGGCGTGGAAGACAAGACGCGACGCGTGGTGGGGGTTGCCGATCCGCTCGCGTTGGAAGCGAAGATCGCCAACCTCGTGGCCGATGCCGTTCGGCCTCGCTTGGTGCCGGACATTGAGATCCACCCTTGGCGGCGTACGCATCTGGTAGCGGTCCATGTTTTTCCGAGTCCAAATGCACCTCACTACCTCAAGGCGCTCGGGCCGGAGCAAGGCGCCTTTGTCCGGCTCGGCTCATCGAACCGGCGGGCGGATCGTGCCGCCCTCGACGAGCTGCGGCGCATGGCGGCGAACCGATGTTATGACGAAGAACCCCTGGCCGATCTCAACTCGGAAGCCATCGACTTCCGAGCCGCTTCCGAGCTGTTCGCCCCGATCCGCAAGATCGCGGCGCGCGATTTGTCGGTGCTCGGCCTCGTGACTCGCCACGCCGGAAGGACCGTCCCGACGGTGGGTGGGATTCTCCTGTTCGGGACGGTCCGCGAAGAACGGTTCCCCGACGCGTACCTGCAAGCCGGTCGCTTCGCCGGAACCGATCGGACGCGCATTCTGGACACGGTGGAGATCCGCGGCCATCTCCCCGTCCTGGTGGACGGGGCGATCGGCTTCTTGCGCAAGCATGAGGCGGTGGCGCTGGAGATCGGCGCGCCCCGCCATCGTGAGAAATGGCCGATACCCCTTGTTGCATTGCGGGAGGCGATCGTCAACGCGATCGTCCATGCCGACTATGCCCAGCGAGGAGCGCCGATCCGGCTCGCCGTCCTTGACGATCGGGTGGAGATCGAAAACCCGGGACTCCTCCCCTTCGGTCTCACCGTAGAGGACATCCTGGCGGGAATCTCCAAGCTGCGCAACCGCGTCGTCGGCCGGGTCTTCAAGGAGCTCGGCCTCATCGAGCAGTGGGGCAGCGGCATCGGTCGGATGCGCTCCGCGTGTCGGGAAGCCGGGCTTCCGGACCCGCGGTTCGAGGAGATCGGCAGGCACTTCCGGGTCACGCTGTGCAAGACGCCCGAGCCGAAGAGAGAGGTCGATCCGGTGGAAGCGGCGATCCTCAACCTGCTGGCCGATGGTCGTGGGCACACCACGGCCGAGGTCGCGCGGACGGTCGGGCGTACGCCCCGGGCGACCCGCAGCCGGCTGGCGGGACTCGTGGCGCGCGGCCTGGTCCACGAGGTAGGCAGGGGCAAACGCGATCCGAAGCGTCAATACTATCTGGCGAAGAAGGAGCGATAGCGGCATGGCAAAGATCGACATCACCAGAACCGAGCTGGTCTGGCCCGGCAAGTACAACGAGGACGGCACGCTCAAGGAGGTGCCGCGCGTCAGCCTGCCCTTCCAGGTCATCGAGACGGTCAACGAGAGCCGCGCCACGCGCGAAGCGAAGAAGGGCGGCGTTCAGGGCACGCTCTTCGACGTCTACGAGGGCAAGGAAGGCGACACCTTCGAGGCGGGCTGGCGCAACAAGCTCATCTGGGGCGACAACTTGCTGGTGATGGGATCGTTGCTGGAGAAGTTCGCGGGGAAGATTGACCTCATCTACATCGATCCGCCGTTTGCGACCGGAGCGGATTTTTCGTTCGTCGCGGAGGTAGGGGAAGCTGGGCTGCAAGTTGCCAAGGAACCCTCGGCTATCGAGGAGAAGGCATATCGCGATACTTGGGGCGCCGGCGTTGACAGCTTTCTAACGATGCTCGGGCAGCGCATCACTCTCATGAAAGCTCTCCTCTCGCAGTCTGGTGTCATTGTCGTGCACTGTGACTGGCGCATGGCGCACCGGGTGCGACTGCTACTGGACGAATCGTTCGGAATGGACGCCTTCTTGAACAGTGTTGTGTGGGTCTACGGCGAGTCCGCGAGGGGAGCGAAGGCCATTGCGTCCCAGTTCCCACGGAACCACGATGACCTCCTGTGCTATCGCGGTGGAGAACAGTGGACCTTCAACGGCGATTCGCTGAAGCGCGTGTACTCGATTGAGGAGGCGCGTAAGAAGGGGTTCCGGCAGGATGAGGAAGGTCGCTGGTTCAAGACCGCGCCACGCGGAGACTACACCGACGAGAGTATCGCCCGCCTGGACGGTGAAGGTCGCATCCACAGGACAAGTACGGGGGGTATCAGAATCAAGTACTTCCTGCCTGTGGAGGGTGGCAAGGTGATCGAGCTGGTGCCCGTTGGAGACGCTTGGCTCGACATTGCCGACGCAATGCACATGCCGGAGGCGGAGCAGACCGGGTATGCCACGCAGAAGCCAGAACCGCTCCTGACAAGGGTGATTCGCGCGTTCTCCGAAGAGGGCGACCTCGTCGCCGACTTCTTCTGCGGCTCGGGGACGACCCTCGCCGTCGCCGAGAAGCTCGGCCGCCGCTGGATCGGCTGTGATCTGGGCCGCTGGGGCATCCACGTCACGCGCAAGCGGCTGCTCGGCATCGAGAACAGCAAGCCCTTCGAGATCCTGAACCTTGGCAAGTACGAGCGCCAGTACTGGCAGGGCGTGACCTTTGGCGAGGCGAGGGACAAGCCACTTGCCGAGCAGGCGCTCTACGAGTACCTCGCCTTCATCCTCAAGCTCTACGGCGCGCAGCCCGTGGCGGGCATGGCGCACCTGCACGGCAAGAAGGGCAAGGCGATGATCCACATCGGCGCGGTGGACGCGCCGGTGACCATCGCCGAGATCGACGCGGCAGTGGACGAGTGCGCCAGACTCAAGCAGGGCGAGCTGCACGTGCTCGGCTGGGAGTGGGAGATGGGCCTCTACGACCTGATGGTCGAGGCCGCGAAGAAGAAGGGCGTGAAGCTCCTGCTCCTCCAAATCCCACGCGAGGTGATGGAGCAGCAGGCCGCCGCGAAGGGCGACGTGCGCTTCTTCGAGCTGGCCTACCTCGAGGCCGAGATCAAGCAGCCGAACAAGCTCACCGCGCAGGTGGCGCTCAAGGACTTCGTCATCCCCAACACCGAGCTGATTCCGGAAGACGTGCGCAGCAAGGTCAAGAAGTGGTCGGACTACATCGACTACTGGGCGGCGGACTGGGACTTCCGGAGCGACACCTTCATGCAGGGCTGGGTGGCCTACCGAACGCGCAAGGAGCGCAAGCTCCCGCTCACCTCCGATGCGCACGCCTACGAGAAGGCTGGCAAGTACCGCATCCTCGTCAAGGTGATCGACATCTTCGGCAACGACACCTCGCAGGCCTTCGACGTGGAGGTGAAGTAGCCATGGCCCGGGCCGTCATCGCCTACGACAAGGACTTGCCGGAGATCCCGGGCCGGCGCCCGTGGGAGAAGCCGACGCAGCATCTCGTCAAGGACGAGGCTTCTCCCAACGAGTGGCGGATCGAGGAAGGCCGCCGCGAGAGCCGGCTCCTCCTCGTCCCGAAGATCCGAGCGGCCGTCGATGCCTGGCGGGATCAGGGCTATCCGGGCGCTTCCGACATCAGCCGACGGCTCTTCGAGTACTGGTTCGAGGAGGATCACGAGGTCGAGGGTTTCCCGGTTCCCTTCCGCTACTGGTTCTGTCAGCGGGAGGCGATGGAGACGCTCGTCTGGCTCGTGGAGGTCGCGGAAAAGAAGGACACGCAGGCTCTGATCCGTTCCTTCGCCACGGTCTTCAAGAAAGACTTCTTCAGCGACAACATCGCCTTCCAGACCACGATGGACGGCAGACGGCAGATCCGCCGTTACGTGCCCGAGTTGAACGCCGATGGAGTGCAGGATCTCCCGCCCGAGGACCTCCGCCGGTACGCCCTCAAGATGGCCACGGGATCGGGGAAAACATGGGTGATGGCCATGGCCGTCGTCTGGGCCCGCTTCCACAAGCAGCGCGTTCCCGGGTCCCCTCTCTCCACCAACTTCCTCGTCGTCGCTCCGAATGTCATCGTCTATCAGCGACTGGAAAAGGACTTCGCCGCGAACCGCATCTTCTACGAGATCCCACTCATCCCGCCGGAGTGGCGCGGCGCGTTCTCGCAGAAAGTGATTCTACGAGGCGAGGCGGCCGAGCCGGACCCGTCGGGCAATCTCTTCCTCACCAACATCCAACAGCTCTACGAATCCCGCGACGAAGAATGGACGCCCGAAAACGCCGTCGAGGCGCTGCTCGGGAGGAAGCCGAAAAAGGACCTCGCCGCCTCCGGCCAGCGCTCGATGCTGGAGCGGGTGAAGTCGCTCAAAGACCTGGTGGTGCTGAACGACGAGGCGCACCACGTGCACGATGAAGACCTGAAGTGGAGTCAATCGCTCCTCGCGGTGCATCGAGCCCTGCCCAAACGGCTCTCGCTCTGGCTCGACTTCTCGGCTACGCCCAAGGACCAGAACGGCATGTACTTCCCGTGGACGGTCTGCGACTACCCCCTCGCCCAGGTCGTCGAGGACCGGATCGTCAAGGCGCCGCTTATCGTCAGCAAGGAGGACGACCCCAAACGCCCGACGAAGGACCCGGAGAACATCACGAAGGAGAACGTGACCGGCAAGTACGGCTACTGGCTGCAAGCGGCGGTCAAACGATGGAAGGACCACTGGGCGGTCTACAAGAAGCTTGGCACGAAGCCGGTCCTCTTCATCATGGCAGAGAAGAACCCGCATGCCGACGCGATCGGCGAGTTTCTCTGGAAGACCAAGGAGTTTGGGTTCAGGGAATCTGAAATTCTTGTCATCCACACCGACAACACCGGCGAGATCGCGAAGAAGGACCTCGAGAAGGCCCGCGAGGCGGCCCGCGACATCGACAAGGCGGAGAGCCGGATCAAGGCGATCGTGAGCGTCATGATGCTGCGCGAGGGTTGGGACGTGCGGAACGTGACCGTCGTGCTCGGACTCCGTCCGTTCACGGCCAAAGCGGAGATCCTGCCCGAGCAGGTGATCGGCCGAGGTCTTCGGATCATGACCGGCATCAGCCCCGACCGGACGCAAACGCTCGAGGTCCTGGGGACCAGCAACCTCCTCAACGTCCTCCGCGATCAGCTCGAAGCCGAGGGGGTCGGGGTGAGGACGGTCAGGAAGGATCCCCAGCAACCGGTCATCATCGAGCCGGTGCTCGAACGAGCCGCCTTCGATATCGCCATTCCCCTCACCAAGCCCAGACTCGTTCACGATATCCGAAAGCTTGTGGAGCTCGACCCCGAGAGGCTGGAGCCCATCTTCGATCAGGGAGAGCTACTGCACCAATTCCGCGTCGAGCTGAAGATTGTGTTCGCCACGACGAAGACAGAGGTTCACGAGACCGAAATCCGGTTCGAGCCGGGCCCGACTCACGAGATTCTCGCCTTGCTCACGAACCGGGTGATGGATCAGGCGAAGCTCACGAACCGGTTCGCCGAGCTGTATCCCCTGGTGAGAGCTTATCTGGCGGCACGATGCTTTGGAACGCGCGTCGAGTTCGACGATGAACGTGTGCGGACCTATCTCTCTCGTTTCGAGATTCAAGAGGCGATCGCGAAGTACCTGGCGAGGGAGATCTCCAAACTCACCGTCGAACGGAGGAGCATTGAGTTCGAGATGGCTGATTTCAAGCTCTCGGCGACGAAGCCCTTCAGCTGGCGTCGAAACCTCCCCCCTCTTGTCGCCCAGAAGACCGTCTTCAACTTCGTGGCGACGTATAACGACTACGAGCGACGGTTCGCCGAGTTCCTGGATGCGGCGCCCGACGTTCTCCGCTTCGCGGCTCTCGGGACCACCGAGCAGGGCGAGTCGGGGACCCGCTTCCGGGTCGACTACATCAAGCCGAGCGGCGCGATCGGCTTCTACCATCCGGACTGGGTGGTCGTGCAACAGATCCGGGGAGGCGAGGTTACCTGGATCGTCGAGACGAAGGGCCGGGTGTGGGAGAGCACGGCCGCGAAGGACGAGGCGATCGACGATTGGTGCCGGCGGGTCGCTGAGACTACGGGATCGGCTTGGGGTTACGTCCGGATCAATCAGAGACAATTCGATGGGGGAAGACCAGAGACCTTTGCCGAAGCGGTCTCAGCGATGACGTGAACGAGAACGCGAGTTGCCTGGCGGCACATGGGCGCCGCTTGACCGCCGGGCGCACGGATGCTCACGCCTCTGCTCCTTCCATCCGCGCGGGAGAAAGGACCGAGACCGATGACCGAACTTGAGCGCTCCGAGAAGCACGAGCTCGCCCGAAACAGCCTCCCGGATGACCTCAAGCCGATCTTCGACGACCTTGTCGCCGACTACAAGTTCATCGCGACCAAGCACCACGGCGCGCCGTACGTCTCCTACATCGTCCTCGCGGACCTGGTGCGCGAAGGCTGGCGGCGGAGCGGAACGGGATAGAGGGAGAGAGACATGCGCAAGACTCGATCGCGAACCCGAAAAGGACAGCTCGTCTGCCAACATCTCGAGCGGGTCTCCTACCGGATTCTCGAGGAGCACCGCGAGATCATTCAGGAGTTCGTGCGGAAGCGGCACGGGGTCTACGCCCTCTACCGCGGAGAACGGCTCTACTACGTGGGCCTCGCCCGGAATCTCAGCGCTCGGCTCAAGCAGCATCTGAGAGATCGCCACGCCGGCACATGGGATCGCTTCAGCGTCTACTTCACTATTGGGGATGAACGCCTGAAGGAGATGGAGTCTCTGATTCTCCGGATCGGGAAACCATCCGGGAATCGCACGCAGGGGGGGTTCTTGAAGTCCGAGAACCTGCGGGACGCCCTTCGACGCGAGATCCGGAAGAAACAGCGAAGCGAGTTGGATGATCTGATCGAGGGACGGGCGCAGCGCACCCTGAAAAAGGATCCCGATACGCGTGCACGTCGAGCCCGCGAAGGACGCAAACCGGCTCTCCAACCGTACCTTGCGAAGATCCTGAGATTGAAGACCCGGCAGATCCAGATGACGTACAAGGGACAACTGCACAAAGCTCGGATCCTTCGAGACGGCAGGATCCGCTACAAAGGACGCACCTACGCCTCCCCCAGCCTGGCCGGCAAGGCCGTCAAGAGAGGCCTCTCCTGCAACGGCTGGTACTGGTGGGGAGATCGGGGACGTTCCGAACGAACGGAACCTCACGATCAACCCGCTCAAACCAGAATACAGAGGCGGAAGACGAACGGTGTGGATGAGTTCTCGACTCTCTGACACAGGAACTGGAGTCGGAGGAGAACTGGTGGAGAAACAAGTTCCGAGAGTTCGCAACGTCCCCGACCACGTCCGTCCCCGACCACGTCCCTACGAACAGGTCCGGCTATTCTGGGGACGCCGTGCTGAACCGACTGAGATAGGTGTTGCGTCCCCGCGATCCCCCCGCAATCTCCATCATCCTCCCCCCCGGCGCCCAGCGCTTGGTCGCTTGAGAACCAGGACGTGGGCGGCTTGAGGCCGCATGCGGACACAGCCCTTCTGCATGGGCCGCCGTCAGAATAGAAGAAGAGGGACACGAGCCTCCGCGAAAGGGTGCCGAGGGCCTCAAGGTCCACAAGTCCCCCCTGGACATCGCGCCAGGCTATTTCCTCATACTTCCCGCGGTACGATGTTTGCTCGTCCCTTGGGGGGGAGTCCGGGCTTGGAAGGGGCGGGGATGAACATCGTCGCGGATGACCGGGAAGAGAACGCCGGCGTGGTCGAGAAGCTGCGGGAGATGGAGGATGTCGAGGTGGAAATCCGACGCCTGCCGGTCGGGGACTACCTGGTCGCCGAGAGGGTGCTCTTCGAACGGAAGACGCTCCTTGATTTCACCATTTCTCTCATCGACGGACGCCTCTTCCGGCAGTCCGGCCGGCTCGTGTGCCAGGACCTGCCGGCCGTCTACATCGTCGAGAGTTGAGCCGCGGATGTCTCGAGGCGTGGCCGGCCTGAGGCCCTTGCCGATTCGAGCCTACAGGCGAAGCAGCGCTCGGAGCCGATCCTTCACTTCAGTCCGGAGAGACTCGGGAGCTTTGCCGAGCTTGTGTTTGATCATCGCCTTGTGGATCGTATGGAGATTCCAGCAGAGGACCGTGGACGACACCTTGAGGCCGGTCTCTTTGAAGTCTGGATGGCTGTCGAGCACGGGCACGTTGTAGATGCCGTGAATGAGTCGGGACGTGATCGGGATGAAGACCGCATGTGAACCGGAAGGACTCCCCTCTCCATCGGTCAGCGCGAGCAGCGTTCCTTCCAGAGGCTCCGCGATGAACACGGGACGCTTCTTGGCCTCCGGCTTGTCCGTGAAAGGGTACTCGACCAAGCAGATGTCGCCGGGGGAGAGTGGCATGTGCGCGCTTACTCGTAGATGTCTTCCGACTTGTCCAGCCAGAAGTCGAGGCTACCCGATGCCTCGATCTTTCGCAGGTGAATCCAATCTTCCAGTGTTAAAACGCACTCGGGATTGAGAACCAGCGTCCAGTGCTCGGGAATGACCGGGTCAACGGACGGCCGGAGCGCACGATCACGAGCGTCGTAGTCGATGGCGATCCCTGTCATTGGGCTCCCTCCTGTCGCACAACTCGAACATCCCGTCCGGCAACGTACTGCCCATCGAGGAAGAACGAAATCCTCACGCGTCCTGGACGGGGAACCCGCAGAGGGGGCAACCCGAAGTTGAGTTCGATCACGGACAACTTGTCCGGCGGACCCTTCACGGGACCGGACAGGCGACCGATCTCGATGCGGGGTTCGTCAAGATACTCGAGGACCAGTTCTCCCTTGTGATCGTCCGAAGAGACGTCCGTAACGGCAATGAACACATGAAAACCGGGCGTTTCGTTGCTCGGCCCGAGATTGATCATGTTGAAGGTTCCGGCTATGTGAATCTTCTTCGAGCCTTCTTCTCGGAAGACCTTGTCCGCGATCAACATGGCAAGAAGGTACGCCGACATCTTCGGGCCGCCCCTTCCTCTTTCTCTCGGAAACTCCCGGGAATTCCTCGACGCCGCTTCTTGGTTGCGGACACGGGCACAGGGGGCACTCATCTCGCCTGGAGTCCAAGGGCCTCTCCCGGCTTACCGCCCGGGATGGGCCAGCAGACCCTCGGAGCCCCACCAGAGGCCCTCGCAACAAGTATCGGCCACGCGGATGCCGCCGTCAAGCCGCATCGCGCGGGCGAGGCGGATTGTCCGCTTTTCTGGGAGGAACAAGCCGCCCTTCATCGCAAGGGTCCACCGGGACGGCTCGGTCCGCATGATCGCGGACCTGAAGTGAGCGTCTGAACGGCCATGTCGTTGCGAGGAAGCCACCACGAGACCGATGAGGGATCGGCGGCGGCGGCGGAATCGCACCCTGAAAAAAGAACATCCGATGTTCGATTTTCGTGGGTGAGCGCGATGCCGCTCGCCGACCTTGCGAGGGGCGACGGAGAGGCCCTGACCCACCGGGCCGGAAGAAGGAAGAAGCGGAAGAGCGGGGCTTGACCCCGCGGCTCTTCGAGAGAGCCGCAGAGGCGGAATCCAATGCACGGTTTCCTCGCCAACACCGACCACGACTGGTTCCGGTTTCTGAGGTCGAAGCCGGAGCTGGACGAGGTGAACTTCTGGCAACCGGGAGGAGGGAGCGCGTTCGGCGCGATCCCGCCGGGGGCGCCGTTTTTGTTCAAGCTTAAAAAGCCTCATTACGCGATCGGCGGGTTCGGGTTCTTCGCGCACGCGTCGCGCCTTCCGGCCTCGCTCGCGTGGGATGCGTTCGGCGAGAAGAACGGCGCGCCGACCTTCGAGGAGATGCTCCGGCAGATCCTCCGGTACCGCGAGCGCGGGAAACGGGCTCTCGAGCCGGGCGAGGATCCCACGATCGGCTGTCTCATGGTGAGCGATCCGGTCTTCTTCGCGGATCAGCAGTGGATCGAGCAACCGCGCGATTGGAAGACGCCGATCGTTCAGGGGAAGACGTACGATTTCTCCTCGGGCGAGGGCCTCCGCGTGTGGCGGGAATGCCTCGTTCGCGCCGCGTCGATCCCGACGCCGATGGAGCTTCGCACCCGGCTTCGCGAGATCGCCGAGGGAGAGCGCTACGGGCGTCCGGCGCTCATCCACCCTCGCCTCGGCCAGGGCTCCTTCCGCGCGGCGATCCTGGACGCCTACGGGCGCGCGTGCGCGGTGACGACCGAGCACTCGCTCCCCGTTCTCGAAGCGGCGCACATCCGCCCGTACGAGAAGTCCGGCAAGCACGAGTACGGAAACGGAATCCTCCTCCGCGCCGACATCCACCGTCTCTTCGACAAGGGATACGTGAGCGTGACGCCCGATCTCCGATTCCGCGTGAGCCGCCGCCTCCGCGACGAGTGGAAGAACGGCGCGAGCTACTATCCGTTCGACGGGCACGAAGTCCGTGTGCCCGACCACCCCGACCTCCGACCCGATCCGCGCATCCTGGAGTGGCACTACGAGGAGGTGTTCCAGAACTAGAATCCCAGGCTGGCGCCTCCGATTCCCCTGGACAGTCCGTGCCCGGCTGACAGAGTATGTCGACAGAACGTCGACATACCGCGTCAAAACGAGCAGCTCGCGTGGGACGAGCGCGAGCGAATCCGGCACCGGCCAGGTCGCCGGCGGAGAGCACGATGGACTCCGCTTCCCTCCGCGCCCGGATCGACCGAGAGGAATTCGACTACCAGACTCTCCTCGATGCGCTGGCCGAGTACGGACGCCCGCGAGACAAGATCACGGATCTTCTCCGGAAGGGGATCATCGTCCGCATCAAGAAGGGCCTCTATGTCTTCGGCGAGCCCTACCGCCGGCGTACGGTGTCGCGAGAGGCTCTCGCAAATCTGATCTACGGCCCTTCCTGCATCTCGCTCGACTTCGCGCTCCAGTACCACCATCTCATTCCCGAGCGCGTCGAGGAAGTCACGTCCGTCACGACCGGCCGATCGCGCCGCTTCGCGACCCCGCTCGGGGTGTTCTCGTATCGCCGCATTCCCCTGCGCGCGTTTCAGGTCGGGATGGACCGGGTCTCCGTCGATGCGGACCGCGCGTTCCTGATCGCCACGCCGGAGAAAGCCCTCGTCGACAAGCTGATGATCGAGCGCGGCGCGGGCATTCGGACGAAGCGCGATCTCTGCCGGTTCCTCTTCGAGAGTTTGCGCGTCGAGCCGGAGGCGCTCGCTCGGCTCCGCCCG
>JAGUYC010000167.1 GCA_020061515.1 Gemmatimonadota bacterium | reverse complement strand
CTTCTCGCTCCCGAGCGCGGGGCGCGCCCGGCTCGCCGTTCACGATCTCTCCGGCGCGCTCGTCCGCGTCCTCCTCGACGGAGAAGCGCCGGAAGGTCCCGGCGAGGCGGTCTGGGACGGGACCAACGCGAACGGCCGCCGGGCCGCGTCCGGCGTGTACCTCTACCGCCTCCGGTTCGATCGTTTCGAGGAGACCCGCCGCCTCGTTCTCATCCGATAACTGCTTGAAATCGAAAAGGATTGACGCGGAGCGCCCGGCGAGGTAGAATCATCCCGCATCTAAGATCTCCAGCGAAAACGAGGATTCGGGCCCTTCTCCGCTCATGCGGAGGATCGGAGGCTCGCGATGCGCTCTCCCCTATTCGCAGGGCTTCTTTCTCTCTTCTCTCTCCTCTTTTCTTCCCCTTCCGCATGCGCCCGCACGTGGCACATTCTCCCCGACGGCACCGGCGACGCGCCGACGATTCAGGCAGGGATCGACTCGGCGGTCGCAGGGGACACGGTCTCGCTCGGGAACGGAATCTACACCGGCGACGGGAACCGGGACATTCGGTTCATGGGTAAAGCGATTGTCGTTCGCTCGGCGAGCGGGATCGCCGACTCGTGCGTGATCGACTGCGAGGGCATGGGCCGGGCGTTCCGCTTCGCGAGCGGAGAAGGGCGCGGGAGCGTTCTTCGGGGAGTGCGGATTACCCGAGGATACGCGACCCAGCAGGGCGGGGCGATCTATTGCAAGGCGGATCCGTCGCTCGTCGACTGCCGCTTCGACCACAACCGGAGCGAGCTTGCGGGCGGCGCGGTCTATTGTGAGCGCCAGCCTCTCTTCCTCCGATGCGTCTTCGAGAGAAACGTGGCGCCGGACGGTGGAGCGGCCTACTGCAAGGGGGGCGCGGCGACCCCCCTGCCTGAGTTCGCGGAGTGTGAGTTCCGGGAGAACCGCGCCGCGGACCGGGGCGGCGCTGTTTACCTCTGGTTCTCGAGAAGCTCCTTCGACTTCTGCCGCTTCGTGGGCAATGAAGCGGACAATCGCGGAGGAGGGGCGGCGTCCGAGGAGTGGTCGAACCCGACGATCACCGAATGCTCGTTCCAGGAGAACCGCGCGACTCACGGCGGCGCGTTCGTGTCGTACGCCCGAGGAGGAGCGTCGATTTCTCGCAGCTCCTTCTCCCGGAACCTCGCGATCGATGTCGGAGGCGCCGTCGTTCTCAACGACTGGTCGACGGCCGCGATCGACTCCTGCCTGTTCGAGGGAAACGAGGGGGCGCGCGGCGGGGCGATCGCGTTCTTCAACGGGACGGATCCGGACTTCCGGGCGTGCACAATCGCCGAGAACCGCGCCGTCTCCGGCGGTTGCGTCTACGTAGCCGGAGGGACGGCACCGACGATCGACCGAACGATCCTCTTCGGAAGCACCGAAGGGGCGGCCGCGTTTTGCGAGCCGAACGGCAGCCTCGCGCTTGCGTGCTGCGACGTCTTCGGCAACGCCGGCGGCGACTGGGTTGGGTGCATCGCCGATCAATTCGGTGTGGACGGCAACTTCTCCGCCGATCCTCTCTTTTGCGACGCGGAGAACGGCGACTTCACGCTCGACGCCGCTTCCCCCTGCCTGAACGCGCCCGGCTGCGGGCAAGTCGGTGCGTTCGGAGAGGGGTGCGTGCTGACCGCGGTGGCGGAGTCCGGTTCGCTTCCGGCCCACGCGTTCGGTCTGTTCGTGTCGCCGAACCCGGCGAATGGGCGCGCGGTCCTTCGGTACTCGCTCCACGAGAACACTTCCTCGACGATCGAGGTGTTCGACCTCGCGGGCCGGCTCGTGCGCGCGCTCGCCGCACGGGGCGCGGAGGGGACCATCCTCTGGGACGGAAAGGACGGAGCGGGGCGCGACGTCGCCGCGGGAGTGTACTTCGTCCGCGCGGCGGATCGCGATCCCGCCGAAACGAAGCGCGTGATCCTCATCCGCTGACAAGGAGGCTTCGCATGCGTCGCTCGCTCATCCTCTTCGCCGCCGTCCTTCTCGCAGCCGACTCCCCTCTCGCCCGGACGTGGCACATTCTCCCCGACGGCACCGGCGACGCGCCGACGATCCAGGCGGGCATCGACTCGGCCTCTAACGCGGACACCGTCTTCGTGCACGACGGCACGTACACCGGCCCAGGCAATAAGAACGTCGACTTCCAGGGCAAGCGCCTCGTCGTCCGCTCCGCAAGCGGCCCCGAGGCAACCGTCATCGACTGCGCGGGCTCGGGCCGCGGCTTCTACGTCCACGGGGCGTCCGGCGGGACTCGCATCGACGGCTTCACGATTCGAAACGGCTACACGACCTACGGTGGGGGGATTCGGGTCTCCGATTGCTCGACCCACATCCGAAACTGCATCTTCGAGGACAACACGGCGATCAATCCCACGGGCGGCGGGGGCATTCACGCCGCCGGTTCCTGGGTGAGTATTCGTCACTGCGTGTTCAGCGGGAACTCCGGGTCGGGCGGTGGGGCGATCTCCCTGAATGGGGACGGCGTCAGTGCCGATGTTGACTCCTGCCTGATCTCGGGGAACGTATCGACGCACACAAGCCTCGGTGGGGGCGGCATCGGCGTCTTCGACTTTCTCGATGCCTCTACTGTGGAGATGGTCAACACCACGATAGCGGGAAACCGTGCGCCGACCTACGGTGGGGGCGTGCACTCCAACACCGGAGGCACGACATTTCTCATCTCGGATTGCATTGTCTGGGGGAACTGCGCTCCGGTGGGGCCGGACGCCTACTGGTCCGGGTACCCCGCCGAGATCTACTGGTCCGACGTGGACACGACGAAGATCGCGGGAATAGCTGCTCTCTGGGAGTGCATCAGCGCCGATCCGCTCTTCTGTGGTCCGGTGGGCTGTGCGGAGGCGCCGACGGCGGCGGGAGACTACACATTGGATGCTGCTTCGCCCTGTCTGCCGCAGAACAATCCTTGGGGGCAGTGGGGGATGGGTGCTCTCGGGCAGGGATGCGACATCTACACAAGGGTGGCGGCGGGGGGGGCGTTGAGTAAGCGAGGGCTCGTGATCTCGCCGAACCCGGCGACCGGGCGCGCGGTCCTTCGGTACGCGCTCCCCGGAAACGCTTCCTCGACGATCGAGGTGTTCGACCTCGCGGGCCGGCTCGTGCGCGCGCTCGCCGCCCCGGGCGCGGAGGGGAGCATCCTCTGGGACGGGAAGGACGGAGCGGGGCGCGACGTCGCCGCGGGGGTGTACTTCGTCCGCGCGGCGGATCGCGATCCCGCCGAAACGAAGCGCGTGATCCTCATTCGCTGAGAAGGAGGCCTGGCATGCGTCGCTCGCTCATCCTCTTCGCCGCCGTCCTTCTCGCTGCCGATTCCCCTCTCTCCCGCACCTGGCACATCCTCCCCGACGGTTCCGGTGACGCGCCGACGATTCAGGCGGGCATCGATTCGGCGGCGGCGGGGGACACGGTCTCGCTCGGGAACGGAACCTACACCGGCGCTGGCAACCGAGACGTGGATTTTCGCGGCAAGGCGATGACCGTCCGGAGCGCCTCCGGCGACCCGTCCGCGTGTGTCATCGATTGCGAGGCGACGATCTCCGACATGCACCGGGCTTTTCTCTTCGTGAACCTCGAAACGGCGACCTCGGTGCTCGAAGGGCTCACCATCAGAAACGGCTGGGGCTCCTACATGCCGCCGGAGGGGGAGGCGTGCGGGGGCGCGATCTACTGTAGGCGCGCCTCGCCGACGATCCGGAGTTGCGTCTTCGCGAGCAACTACGCAACGAACGGCGGCGCTCTCTTTCTCTGGGACTTCGCGATCCCCCGCATCTCCTCGTGCGCCTTCGTCGGAAACCACGCGAACCGCCACGGCGGTGCCCTGCACCTCAACGTCCACTGCTTCGCGACGATTGAGGAATGCACGTTCGATGGAAACACCGCAGGACAGAACGGCGGAGCGGCGTTCGCCAACGAGACCTCGTTTCCGACGATCGATCGGTGCGCCTTCACTGGGAACGAGGCGGGGGACGTCGGGGGCGGTCTCTGCTGCTGGCTCTTCTCCGACCCCGTCGTTCGGGAGTGCTCCTTCCGCGAGAACCGGGCGGTCCACGGCGGCGGAATCTCGGCATTCAGCTCGTCTCCAACAATCACGGAGTGCGTCCTCGTCGACAACTATGCCCACGACCTCGGCGGAGGAATTCTGTGCAAGAGCGCCGCGAGCCCCGTGATCGAGCGCTGCCTTCTCTCCGGGAACGAGGGAGGACGAGGCGGCGCGGTCGCATGTTGGGAACTGAACTGCTTCCCGACGATCGTCGCGAGCACGTTCCATGCGAACCGCGCCCCGAACGGTTCCGGGGTCTACTGCAGGCAGTCGTGGCCGGAGATCGAACGGACGATCCTCTCCGGGGGCCTCGGCGGGGGAGCCGTGGGATGCTGGGCCCCGACCGAACGACCTTTCTTCCTCTGCTGTGATGTCTACGGCAACGGCGGCGGCGATTGGGTCGGGTGTATCGCGGATCAGTACGGAGAGAACGGGAACTTCTCGGCGGATCCTCTCTTCTGCGATGCCGAGAACGGCAACTTCACGCTCTGCGCGGATTCTCCGTGCGCGGCGGCCGCCGGGTGCGGCCTTGTCGGCGCGTTCGGGATCGGATGCGACGCGTGCGGCGAGATCTCCGTCGAGCACACGACGTGGGGAGGCGTGAAGACGCTCTTTCGATAGCGGGGTTCACCCGCTTCTCACGCGATTCCGCGCGACGTCCTCGCATTCTTGCGGCCGAACACCCCGTGGCGTACACTCTCCTCGTCCCGAGCCCGAGCGGGAGAAGGAGAGTCGCCCCATGCTCCCATTCGTCGAGCGCCGCGAGATCCTGCTCCAGGCGGTTCTCGTCACGCTTCTCGCGCTCCTCGCCTACGCGAACACCCTCTCGAACGGGTTCGTCGGAACCGATCGAACGGCGATCGTCGAGGGGAAGGCGCTCCTTCGCTCGGGAACCGAGCTCGCGCGGGCGTTCGCGAACCCGGTCTGGACGTTCCGGGAAGCGTCCTCCACGGGAAAGGGGGGCTACTTCCGCCCGGTCGCCTCGATCTCGTACACGATCGACCACGCGTTCTACGGCAAGCGCCCCGCCGGCTATCACGCAACGAACGGGCTTCTTCACGGGGTGGTCACGCTCCTACTCTTTCTTCTTCTCCGCCGCCTCTTCGAACGGAGCCGCGTCCCCCTTCTCGCCTCGCTTCTCTTCGCGGTCCACCCGATCCATACCGAGGCGGTCGCGTGGATCTCGGGACGAGGCGGGCTTCTCTCCGCGCTCGGCGTGATCGCCGCGCTCCTTCTCTACACGCGATGGGCGGAGCACCGCGCCTACGCCGTCGGGAGCCTCGCGGCCGGCGCCCTCGCTCTCGGCTCGAAGGAGTGCGCGATCGTCCTCCCTCTTCTCGTTCTTCTCGTCCGCGCGCGTCTCCGCAAGGAAAACGAACCGTTCTTCTCTTGGAGACGCGAGGGACCTTTCTTCCTTCTCGCACTCGCGTACGCCGTTCTTCGCTCGTCGGCGCTCGGAATGGTCGGGACCGGCGCCGCGCGGGACGAGGGCGCCGCGGTTCTCGCGCCGACCATGCTTCGCGTGCTCGCAGGCTACCTCCGCCTTCTCTTCGTCCCCTACCCGCTCCACACGAACGACGCGGTCCGCCTTTCGTCCTCGGCTCTCGAACCGAGCGTCTTCCTCTCCCTTCTCTTTCTCGCAGCGGTCGTGGTCGGGTTCCTTCGGCTGGGGCGGCAGAGGATCGAGGTTCCCTTCGGCCTTCTTTGGCTCGGAATCACCTTGCTTCCTTTTCTCAACTTCCTGCCGATTATTCACTTCCGAGCGGAGAGATTCCTTTATCTCCCCTCGGCTGGGTTTCTCGTGGCGGCGGCGGCGCTCCTCGATCGCTGGGCGCCCCGCGTCGCGGGGCGCGGCAAGAAGCTCGGGCTCGAACCGGGGGAGGCGGTGACCGCGGCGCTCGTACTCGTCCTCGCCTTCGGCACGGTCGCCCGGAACCGGACGTGGAAAGACGACGCCACGCTCCACACCGACACGCTCGTGAAGAACCGGTATGCTCCCGAGGCGACCTATCGGCTCGGGCAGGACGCCTACCGAGGCGGGGCCTACCGCGAGGCGGGGTACCTCATGCGCGCGTCGCTCGCGCTCGACCCCGGATGGGCCGCGTACCTCCCCGTCCCGGAAGTCCACGCCGATCTCGGGCTCGCCCTCTACAAGCTGAACGAGTTCGAGAACGCCGAGGCGGCTTTCTGTGAAGCCCTCCGCCTCCGCCCGAGGATGCTCGAGGCGCGCTTCGGGATCGCGCTCGTCGCCTCCGCGCTCGGCCGGCGCGAGGAGGCCGTCCATCAGTACCAGGTCATTTTAGATGTCGACCCGGCGCGAGACGACGCCCGGTACAACCTGGCCCTGGAGTATGAAGCCCTGAATGCTCCCTCGCAGGCGGAGCGCGTCTACCGCACCCTCCTGGAGAGGAACCCCGCCCGAAAGGACGCTCACCTCAACCTCGGAACGCTCCTCGCGCGGCAGGGGCGCCTAGAGGAAGCGCTCCGCTTCTATCGGAACGCCCTTCGGCTCGCCCCCCAGGACCCGAAGATCCACTTCAACGTCGGCCTTCTCTTCGCCGCCGCCGGGGAGCGGGCCGGGGCGGAAGAAGCCCTCCGAACCACCCTGGAGCTCGACCCGAACTATCAGGAAGCGCGAGCTCTCCTCGAGGAGCTGGCCCTCACGGACTCCATTCCCCAGTAGCAAGCGCTGCACACCCTTCCAGAAATCAGCGTGTTACGGAGTTCGTTTGACAAGAAGCTTCAAGTCGGGCTCTTTCGAGCGGAAAAGCGGGGCCCCGGGCTCGGCAATCGAGAAAACCGCGGGTATACTGACCTACGGATAGGATGGGCGTTCGAGACGGCGTGCCTACTCGCGGCCAATCGCCGAACGGAGGTGCGAAGACCCCGTACGAGGCACGCCGTCCGCTTTTCACAAAAAAAACGAGAAAAGGTCTTGCCACCCTCTTGAGGGCGCATCTATACTGATAGCGCTTCATGGGTGAGAGATCGCCTGGGAGGCGACGACGCACTTCGAGAGTTCTTTCGGGCTACGCGGCGTAGGTTCGGCCCGGAACTGCAGGACTCGAGGCGAGCCGATTCGTCTTCCTCTCTCTCACCCTTCTTCTTTTGGGAACTTGAGATCCTGCCTCGTGGTTGGCTTCGGGACCTGATCCACTATTCCGTGTGCGCCAAGCCCTGGGTGACGCACGCGTCTTCGTCGCGAGGACGCGAGGCGCCCGAGGCGCATTCGCGCGAAGGGAGATCCGCGTCCGCAGCAGGAAACGCGTGCAACCAGGCTAGCAGGGACCCTCCTCGCCGCGGCAGTAGACGCGAACGATTGCGCCCCCCTCCCCTTCGGCGAGATAGTAGGCGATGCGGCGGAAGACCGTGTCCGTCCTCTTCGCATCCGAGTCCGTGAGGAAACGCTCGAAGCTCCGGGGATTCCAGAAGGGCGCCCAGAGAAGGCTCCCCCCCTCGCGCCGCACGATGCCGAACGACCGAATCATCGCGAAGAACTCGATCGGATCGAGCGACGAGAAGAAGATCGCGAAGATCCCTCTCCCCCAGAAGCGGGCGACGTAGGATCCGATCAGCGAGGGGTCGGCGATCCGAAAGACGAAGGGCCGATTCGTCCAACGCCCGCCTTCCGCAGTCCCGAACATTCCCGCGAGCGGGAAGCGCGGGCACTCGGCGTTCTCGATCGCCTCGAAGAAGCGCCGGTCCACCGACCTCTCGGGCACGACCATGTATGGATGGAGAAACCCTTCCTCGCCGTCCGTCAGGCCGTCGATCAGCGCCTCGAGAAGCTCGGCGATCTCCTCCGGCTTCTCGGTCGGATCGATGGTGATCGAGTGCCGCCAGAGGTGGTTTTTCGGGATCTGCTCCGTCTTGAGGTTCAGCGCGTCCGACAACATCGGAACTCCCTTCCCCTGGGGAGAATCTTATGCCGCTCGCCCGCCGCGACGACCGTCGGTTCTCGCCGCGGCGGGTGACGCGGCGCGCGACGCCCGCGTCACTCATAGTATACGCTCTTTTCGAAAGACGGGGGCTTCCTCGCGACGTTTTTTCCGTTTGGCAACGGATCGCGAACGGATCGCGCGCAACGTGCGGCCGCATCTCCGCTTCCGGGAAAGGACGCTCCGCCGCGACCGCCGCCTCAAACGCGCGCTACGCGTCGAACGCGGGACAGCCTCGGCGGTAGGGACAGAACGTGCAGGAGTCGTTTCGGGTCCCGGGGAAGTCCCCTTCCGCCTCCGCGCGGTCGTAGCGGGCGAGAGCATCGGCCGCCTCGGCCTCGCCGTCCGAAATGGGAAGGAGAACACCGTTTCTCGCGGCATAGATCGCCGCCTCGACCGGACGCGCCTCGCGCGCGAGAACCCGCACGGCCATTCGATAAAGACCTAAAGAAACTCGATACCGCGCGAGGATCTCCTCGGAAGACGCGCGGTCGGTCTTGTAATCGACGAGGAAGAAGCCGCGCTCGGTGCGCGCGAAGAGATCGAGAACCCCGCGAAGCGGCCTCCCGCCGACCTTCGCCGCGAACGAGATCTCCCCCTCTGGACGCGAGACGCGGTCGAGCCGCGCGATCTCGGGAAGCGAGAGGAAACGGGCCTTCCATTCGAGAAGCTCGGGCGCGTCTTCGGTCCGGCGCGTGTTCGGCGCGCCCCCCTTCCAGTGCGCTTCCATCATCCGGTGGAACGCCGTCCCGACGCGCGCGCCTCCATCCTCGCCGCCCGATGCGCGCCGCGGCAGGGGGAAGCGCCTCGAAAGCCGATG
>JAGUYC010000083.1 GCA_020061515.1 Gemmatimonadota bacterium | reverse complement strand
GGCGGGCGCTCGCCGAGCGCCTCGCGGGGCAGAGCCGCGCGATCGAGATGGTGTGCGACGCCTACTTCTCGATGCGGCTCTTCGAGAAGGCGGGCGCTCGCGATCCGGTGACCGGGCGCGGCCCGCGAATGATCCTCACGTTCGTCGGCCCGCCCGGCGTCGGCAAGACTTACATGGCGGAGATCCTCGCGCATCATCTTCGCAAAGGCGAGGCGGCCGAGCTTCTCCGACTCGACATGACCGCGTACGCGGGGCATCAGGCGCACGAGCAGCTCGTCGGCTTCAGCACCTCGTACAAGGGGGCGACCGAGGGGCTCCTCACCGGGTTCGCGCGCGCGCACCCGGAGGGGTTCATCCTCGCCGACGAGGTCGAGAAGGCGCACTCGAACACGCAGGATCTCTTTCTTCAGGTGCTCGATTCCGGCGGGCTCTACGACAACCACGTGCGCGAGACGATCGACTTCTCGCGCAACGTCGTGATCTTCACGACGAACCTCGGACGGTCGCTCTACGACGCGCCGGAGCGCTCGGGCGTTCTTCGCGATTCGGAGCATCTCGCGGACGCGGTTCTTCAGGCGCTCCGCGAGGAGGTCGGCCGCGAGCACGAAGGTCGAACGGGGCTTTCCGCGGAGCTTCTCTCGCGCCTCGCGAAGGGACACGTCGCGCTCTTCAACCGGCTCGACGGCCTCGCTCTCGAGCGGATCGCGGGGATGACCGTGCGGAAGTTCTCGGGCGAGCTCGAGGCGAGCATCGGCCTTCCGCTCGCGATCGACGATCCGATCGTTCTCGTCCTCTTCGTCCTCCGCTTCGGCGCCGGGGGAGACGCGCGACGACTGACGACCGGCGTGCGCAATCATCTCTACGGGGCGGTCAAGCAGCTTCTCCACGAGCACCGGGACGAGCTTCTCGAGGGGGAGAGACCGGTCCTTCCCGAGGTGCGCGCCGTCCGGATCGCGCTCGGCCGATCGGCCGTCGTTCCCGCGCGGATCACCGAGGCGATGGAGAGGAAGAGCCGCGTTCTTCTCATCGACGACGATGAGTGGGATCTCTCGAACGAGACCGATTTCCATTGGAGCCGGGTCGAGGGGAGAGAGGAAGCGGACGCTTCGCTTCGCAAAGGAGATGTCGATCTCGTTCTTCTCGATCTTCACATCGGCGCCGGCCCCACGGAGAAGACGACCGAGAAGGGGATGCTCCTCCTTCGATGGATCCGCTCCCGTTTTCCGACGACGCCGGTCTATCTCTTCTCGGAGGCGCCGGAGAAGCGCGGTCTCTCGGCCGAGGCGCTGCAGCGCGTGTCGGCCGAGGGGGGCGCGGCGGGCGTCCTGCCGAAGCTCTTTCTCGGCGACGCGACGGAGGAGATGCTCGCGCGCGACGGCTTCTTCAGCCGGCTCCGCGAGGTGGACGCCGCGGTCAAGCGGCAGAAACTCGTCGAGCAGTACAGGAACCGCCTCAAGGTGGTCGAGTTCGACGCGCAACGCGCGCGCTCTCTCGACGAGGGAGGATCGATCGTTCTCGAGATCGGCGGCATTCGCGAGGCGACGTCGATCGCCCCCGAGGACCGCGATCTCCCCGGGTGGGTCGATCTTCCGCGCGAGCGTTTCGCCGACATCGCCGGCGCGGAGAACGCCAAGCAGCGGCTGGCCGAGGTGGTCCGATGGCTCGGCGATCCGCGGCCGGTGATCGACATCGGGGTCGCGCTTCCGAAGGGGATCCTTCTCACCGGCCCTCCCGGAACGGGAAAGACCTCGCTCGCGCGCGCGACGGCGGGCGAGGCCGAGGTCCCCTTCTTCGCGATCTCGGGCGCGTCGGTCTTTCGGAAGTACGTGGGCGAGTCGGAGGCGACGATCCGAAACCTCTTCACCGCCGCGCGCCGCTACGCCCCCTCGATCCTCTTCATCGACGAGATCGACGCGATCGGCGGGGAGAGGAGCGGCACGTCCGTCGACAACGCCGCGCGCGTCGGCGTGCTGAACGAACTCCTCGCGCAGATGGACGGATTCGTGCAGACCGGGCGGCCGGTCTTCGTCATGGCGGCGACGAACCGGGCCGACATTCTCGATCCCGCGCTCGTGCGGTCGGGGCGCTTCGATCTCTCGATCGAGGTTCCGATTCCGAACGCCCCCGCGCGGGAGGAGATCTTCCGCGTCCACCTTCGCCGGGTCGCCGCGGAGGACGGGGTTGACGTCGCGGCCCTCGCCGCGCGCACGGCCGGACTCTCCGGCGCCGACATCATGCAGATCTGCAAGGAGGCCGGCTTTCTCGCGCTTCGCGAGGGGGCGAAGCGGATCGGACCGCGCCATCTCGACGAGGCGATCACGACCGTGCGCTTCGGGCTCTCGTCGGAGCGCGTGCTCCTCGACGACGCCTCGAAGTGGAGCACCGCGGTGCACGAGGCGGGGCACGCGATCGCTCAACACGCGATCTTTCCCGAGGAGCCGGTGAGCCAGATCTCGATCCTGCCGCGCGGGCGGGCGCTCGGCTTCACCGAGCACGTTCCGGCGAGGCACTATGTGGATCAGAGCCGGAAGCGGCTCCGCGGGACCCTTCGCGTTCTCCTCGCGGGGCGCGCGGCGGAGAAGATGGTTCTCGGCGAGGACGGCCTCACGAGCGGCTGCTCGGAAGATCTCGAGCGCGCCTCCGCCCTCGCGCTTCGAATGGTCGTCTCGTGGGGGATGGACGATCGTCTCGGTCCGCTCAGCCTCTCGGGTGTGAAGCAGGGTCTCTCGGTGGCGGAGGGGATGCCGGTCGAGTCGGCCGCGTTGGACGAGGCGGTCGTCGCCTCGCGAAAGATTCTCGAGGAGGAGGAGGACGCGGCGCGGCGTCTTCTCGAGGAGAACAAGGAGCGTCTTCTCCGCCTCGCGGAGGCGGTTCGAAAGAAGGAAACGCTGGGGAGCGCGGAGCTCGGCGACTTGCTCGAGCGGAACGCGGAGAAGGAGATCTGACGGATGGCGACGACCCTCAAGGAGATCATGGCCTTTCTGGACGGCGAGAACCTCAAGTACAAGCCGGAAGAAGAGAAGGATTTCCTCGTCACCGGCTTTCGAATGGAGAACTACCAAAACCCGGAGGGCGAGAAGCGTCTCGTGATGGTGGTGCAGCTCTACGAGAACGGGGAGTTTCTCGAGGTTCTCGCGCCGAAGGCTTACATGTATAAGGAAGGGCCGCACGCGCTCGCGGTCTTCAAGGCCTGCATGTTCGTCTCCTGGCGCACGAAGATGATCCAGTACGAGTACGATCCGATCGACGGGGAGATCCGCGCGGTGATCGAGTTCCCGCTCGAGGACTCGACGCTCACCAAGAGGCAGTTCATGCGAGTCTTGATGGGGCTCCCCTCGATCATCGACCGTTTCCATTCGGTCGTGCAGGGCGCGATCGACACCGGCGAGCTCACGATGCCGGACGACGACGAGGCCGCGGCGGCGATGCAGCTCTTCCAACTTCTCGAGGAGCTCAAAGGTCAAGACCCGAAGGTCGTCAAGGAGACGATGGAGAGGATCAGCGAGCTGCTCAAGAAGACGAAGAAGAAACCGCCGGAAACGCTCTGAGCGAGAAGTGCGGACTTCGGCGGGCCGCATGCGCGCGGTCGATTTCATTGTTCGAGGGACACCCTACCCACTTCACGAGACACTGAACGATAGGTGCGGCGTCCCGATTGCGAGCGTGTCGAAAGAGTCAAGATGCCTCCCCACGCTACGAACAAACCTGTGCGACGACGCACGGCTGCGCGCCTGACCAGCAGGGTTCGAGGGGAGCAGGAGAACAACCGAAAGGAGAAGATCGGCGAGCAAGCTCCCGACGACTTTGCGACAGGCAATGCGGAATGAGGATGACGGCATATACGAGTCCAAGGGACATCTCACAGCATGCAAGTCCTGCGGCAAGATGATGTACCACAACATGTCTGGTAGTGACGAGGATCTGTGCTGGGTAGAGGTCGGTCGAGAGGGGAGTGTTTCCACACGTCGAGTGTATCTCTGCCGTCAGTGTCTGGCGAAGATCCAGGCAGAACAGTCCGCAATGTAGAAACGTCCAATGAAGATGGGCCAATGGACGCCAGCCGAAGCGCAATCCGCCGAAGGGACCCGGACCTCGAACAGCCCTTTGGTGGGGGTGGCGAAGATCCCGTTCGGTCCCCGACCCGGTCGTTCTTGACAGCTTCTGGAGTATGACGTATCGTCATACTCGGGAGGTGAGCGTTATGGGTAAGGCGAAGATCGCCATCACGCTGGATGAACGGACGGTCGGCCGAATCGATCGCCTGGTCCGTTCGCGGGCCTACCCGAGCCGGAGTCGGGCCATTGCCGACGCGGTCGAGGAGAAGCTCGATCGGTTGGACCGCACGCGGCTGGCGCGGGAGAGCGCCAAGTTGGATTCCGCGTTCGAGAAGGCGTTGGCGGAGGAAGGGGTATCGGAGGATTTGGAGGAATGGCCCGAATACTGAGGGGTGAGATTCGGTGGGCAGACCTGAATCCAGTTCGGGGGAGTGAGCAGGCGGGCCGTCGGCCTGTTCTCGTGTTGAGCCATGACGTCTTCAACGAGCGATCGGGGACGATCATCGCCGTCGCGGTCACGAGCCAACCGCAGCGGGCCGGTTTTCCTCTCACTCTGGAGCTGAAGTCCCGCGGCCTTCCCAAGAAGTCGTGGGTCAAGATCAGCCAGATCCGTACGCTGGCGGCGGAGCGACTGGGGAAGCGTCTTGGACGTGCCGCGCCGGAAGAGATCGAACAAGTCGTAGATGGCCTGAACGAGATCGTCGGGACTTAACTTGGACGATGGGCGCGCGTCCCACTCCCCATTCGCGGCCGCAGTAGGAAACGCGCGCGTCATCCAGGCCAAGGCGCGGCGCCGAGAAGAGCTGGAAAGAGGATCCCTCGCTGGTTCCATCGTCAACATCGCGATCCCTTTCTTGACATCCGCGCGGCGGAACCGGGTATAATCGCGCCCGCTTGCGCAAGGCCGAGCCGATCGCGGAGGAAACATGGAAGAGAGCCGAATGCCGCGCATCTCGATCTGGTGGATGGCCTTCGGCTACTTCGCCTGCTACTGGCCGTACAGCGCGCTCGTGCGCGCCACCTCGGACGGGATCCTCCCCGGCCTTTCGGGGCGCATCGACGGTCTCACGCTTCAGCCGGTGCAGGTCGCCGCGTCCCTCGTCTCCATGTTCGTCTTCATCACGTGGATCGGATGGTGGAAGTATCCGGGGAGGCGGGAAGTTCTCGGCGCCCCCATCCCCTTCCCGTCGCTTTGGACCGCGCTCTCGGGCGTGTGCACCGCACTGGTGATCGTGACGACCAACCTCGCCTACACGTTCAGCGGCGTTTCGATCGTCTTCGTGATGCTTCTCATGCGGGGGGGCGTCCTGATCCTTGGACCGATCGTCGACACGTTGAACCGCCGCAAGGTGCGGTGGTTCTCGGCGACCGGCATGCTCCTCAGCCTCGCGGCGCTCGTCGTCGCCTTCGCCGAGAGAGGCGGATACGCGATCTCGCTCCTCTGCGCGATCGACGTCGCGGCGTACCTCCTCGCGTACTTCGTCCGTTTCCAGTTCATGAGCCGGATCGCGAAGTCCGCGGACACGACGCGGAACATCCGCTATTTCGTCGAGGAGCAGATGGTGGCGACCCCGTTCCTGATGCTTCTTCTTGGGCTCGTCGCTCTCTTCGGCCGCGGGGAGATGGCGGAGCAGGTGCGCACCGGTTTCGTCGGGCTTCCGGGGAGCGCCGCGATCGCCTACGTCGTTCTCGCGGGGATCTTCTCGCAGGGAACCGGCATCTTCGGCACGCTGATCTTCCTCGACCGCCGAGAGAACACGTTCTGCATTCCGGTGAACCGCTCCTCGAGCGTGCTCGCGGGCGTTCTTGCGTCCTTCACGCTCGCGGTCGTGTTCGGGATGCGCACCCCGAGCACGCACCAACTCGTCGGAGCGGCCCTCGTCATCCTCGCGATCCTCGTCCTCAGCCTTCCGACGATCCTCGCCAAGAGGCGATCCGCTTCGGCGGGGGCGGACGGCCGAACGCCCGCTTGACAGCGCGCGGAGTGCGCACTAGGCTTAATTCACAGTAGGTCAACGAGTTCTCGGCACCGGCCCGGAGGAGATCGTGAGGCTCCCGGTCTATCTCGATCATCACGCGACCACGCCGTGCGACCCGAAGGTGGTCGAGGCGATGCTCCCCTTCTTCACCGAGCGCTTCGGCAATCCGGCGAGCCGGAGCCACCGCTACGGGTGGGAGGCGGAGGAAGCGGTGCAGCACGCCCGCGAGGAGATCGCGGGGCTCATCGGCGCGCGCGCGAAGGAGATCCTCTTCATGAGCGGCGCGACGGAGGCGAACAACCTCGCGATCAAGGGAGTGCTCGAGGATCACGGATACGCGGGGAGCCATGTCGTCGCGTGCGTCACCGAACACGCATCGGTTCTCGATCCGCTCGCGTACGCCGAGGGGCGCGGCACCGCAGTGACCTACCTGCCGGTCGACGCGGCGGGGCGGATCGATCCGGAGCAGGTTCGCGACGCGATCCGGGAGAACACCGTTCTCGTCACCGTGATGGCCGCGAACAACGAGATCGGGACGATTCCTCCGCTCGATGCGCTCGGCAGGGTCGCCCGCGAGAGAGGAGTGCTCTTTCACACCGACGCGGCGCAGGCCTTCGGCAAGATCCCGATCGACGTGGACGCGATGCGCATCGATCTCCTCTCCCTCTCGGGGCACAAGATCTACGGCCCGAAGGGAATCGGGGCGCTCTACGCGCGGAGGCGCGAGCCGCGCGTTCGTCTCGAAGCGCAGATCCACGGAGGCGGCCACGAGCGGAAGATGCGCTCCGGCACCCTGAACGTCCCCGGCGCGGTCGGGCTCGGGCGGGCGGCGGCGATCGCGAGGGAGCGGATGGAGACGGACGCGAGCCGGATCGCGGGCCTTCGCGATCGTTTCTACATGAAGATCATGCCGGTTCTCGATCGGGTTCGGCGGAACGGCGATCCGGAGAAGTCGCTCCCAAACACGCTCAGCCTGACGTTCGATTACGTCGAGGCGGAAGCGCTCCTCATGGATCTGGAGGACGTCGCGATCACCCCCGCCTCGGCGTGTTCGTCGGGGAGCTTTCGGCCGTCGCACGTCCTTCTCGCGATCGGGCTCGGGGTCGAGCAGGCTCTCTCCACGATCCGATTCGGGCTCGGCCGCTTCACGACCGAGGAGGAGATCGACTTCGCGGCGGAGAAGGTCATCGAGGCGGTTCGCCGCCTGCGGAGCTGGTCTCCCCTGTATGAAGAAGAGCGGGGGAAGAGAGCCGGCGCCTAGCGTGCGCCCCCCCCGGCGCTGGATTATCTTCTGTTCCGGCGAGTGCGCTCCGCCCGATGGGGGGCGGAGCAAGCGCGGGAGCGGCAAGACATGCTGACGTTGACCGATCGAGCCGCAGGACAGGTGAAGCGGCTCATGGAAAAGGACGGAAGGGAGGGCCTCTTTCTTCGCGTCGGAGTGCAAGGAGGAGGATGCTCCGGGTTTTCGTACATGCTCGCGTTCGAGACGGAGGCGGGAGAGAGCGACCGGGAGATGGTGTTCGGGGAGGTGAAGGTCGTCGTCGATCCGAGGAGCGGCGCGCTTCTCGAGGGGATGACGCTCGATTGGCACGACGGCCTCGACGGTTCGGGCTGGCGCTTCGTGAACCCGAACGCGCGAGGAACGTGCGGCTGCGGGCAGTCGTTCGCCGTGTAACGAAGAGCGGCCGGGGGCGGAGAATGATCGGACAAAAGGAAGAGCTGCGGACAACGCCTCTCGAGGAACTTGAGGCCAGGATCGCGCGGGCGAAGCGGAAGCTCGCCTCGCGCGTTCTCATTCTCGGCCATCATTATCAGAGGGACGAGATCATCCGCTTCGCGGATTACACCGGCGATTCGTTCAAGCTGGCCCGCGACGCGGCCGCGGAGAAGGAGAAGCCGTACATCGTTTTCTGCGGCGTTCACTTCATGGCCGAGAGCGCGGACATCCTCACGTCCGACGAGCAGGCGGTGATCCTCCCCGATCTCGGCGCCGGATGCTCGATGGCCGACATGGCGGACATCGACCAGGTGCTCGATTGCTGGGAGGAGATCGCCGGGCGAAACGGGAAGCGCACGATCCCGGTCTGCTACATGAACTCGAGCGCGGCGATCAAGGCGTTCTGCGGCGACCACGGCGGGATCGTTTGCACCTCATCGAATGCACACTCGGTCTTTCGGTGGGCGTTCGAACGGGGAGAGCGGATCCTCTTCGTTCCGGACGAGCATCTCGGAAGAAACACGGCGCACACGCTCGGGATCGGAGACGAAGAACTGGTGGTCTGGGATCCGGCGAAGCCGCTCGGCGGATGCGAAGAAGCGGCTCTCGATCGCGCGCGCGTTCTTCTCTGGAAGGGATTCTGCAGCGTGCACATGCATTTTCTTCCCGAGCACGTCGACCGGATGCGCGAGCGCTTTCCGGGCATTCGCGTGATCGTGCATCCGGAGTGCACGGCGAAGGTCGTGGCGAAGGCGGACGCGATGGGATCGACCGAGCAGATCCTCCGCGCGGTGCGCGAGAGCGCTCCCGGGACGTGTTGGGCGGTCGGGACCGAGTTTCATCTCGTCGGACGGCTCGCGGCCGAGTTGGCTCCGCGAGGGGTCGAGGTGATGACCCTCTCGCCGTTCGCCTGCCAGTGCGCCACGATGTACCGGATCCACCCGCGGTCTCTCTGCTATGTCCTCGAGAGTCTGGTCGAGGGATGCGTCGTGAACCGGATCGTCGTTCCGGCCGAGATCGCGCGTTCCGCGCGGGTCGCCCTCGATCGAATGCTGGAGCACAAAGGGTAGGAGCGCGGGTACCCGCACCTTTTGAACCAGGTTCCTTAACAATTCGAACCAGGTTCCTTAACACTTCCTTAACATTCCCGAAGGCAGCGGAGCCGGGGGTGGGGCTCGCTTGCTCAGACATGCCGCGCGCGGCGCGCGGCAACTCGCCGCTGAGCCCTACCCCCCGTCTCCGGAGCAAGACCGCTCCCGACAACCGGTTCCCGCCGTTCACTGACGCTATCACGGCGGGTGACCGAGGCAGGTGTCCGCGAGGAGCGCAGCCACCGAGGCTCGGCGAACGCATTTTCGAACCAGGTTCCTTAACATTTCGAACCAGGTTCCTTAACATTTCCTTAACATTCCCAAAGGCTCCGGAGTCGGGGGGCAGCGCTCGCTTGCTCAAACATGCCGCGCGCGGCGCGCGGCAACTCGCCGCTGAGCCCTCCCCCCCGTCTCCGGAGCAAGACCGCTCCCGACAACCGGTTCCCGCCGTTCGACGACGGAACCATAGCAGGCGCCGGCCCGGCGAGTTAAATCCCTGGGTACTGTGAATGCTTTCGATCGGTTATGATGAAACAGGCTGGGCGGGAGGATTGCCCGGCCGTTCCGAAAGGGAGGATGGGTCGTGCCGATCTACGAGTACCGGTGCATGAGCTGCCAGCACTTCTTCTCCCTTCTCGTGTTCGGAAGGGAGGAGATCCGCTGTCCGGAGTGCGGGGGGGATCGGGTGGAGAAGCAGTTTTCGAGCTTCGGCGTCGGGGGAAGCTCTCCCTCCGGCGCGGGGCCGTCCTGCGGGTCTTCGGGCGGCCTTTGAGGACCACGACGTTGAGGCCTGAAGTTTTCAGGCCGGAGAGTACGACTTGCGGCGCGCATCCGTTCACACGCTCGGCTGTCGTCTGAATCAGGCGGAAAGCGCTCTCTTGCTCGACGGCCTCGTTTCGCGCGGATGGGCCGCCGTGCCCGAGGGCGAAAACGCCGACCTCCACATCGTCAACACGTGCTCGGTCACAAGGGGGAGCGAGGCGAAATGCCGGCGCCTCATCCGCCTTCTTCGAAAGCGATCGCCCGAGGCGCGCGTCGTGGTGACCGGGTGTTACGCGGAGCTCGACGCGGAGCGGATTCGCGCGATCGGCGGCGTCGATCTCGTCGTCGGAACCGCGGACAAGCACCGCCTTCCCGATCTCGTCTCCGCGCTTGACGGGGTTTCCCCGATCGTGAGAAACCGGATCGAGCGCCGCTCTTTCGCGATCGAAGGGGCCGGTATCTTCGCCGAGACGCGCGCGAACTTGAAGATCCAGGACGGGTGCGACCAGTTCTGCACCTTCTGCGTGATCCCGCTCACGCGGGGGCGCGCGCGGAGCCGGCGCGCGGATGATTGCGTGCGCGAGGCGGAAGCGCTCGCGGCTCGGGGCCATCGCGAGATCGTTCTCTCGGGCGTGAACATTGGAACGTACTCGAACGGCGGCGCCGACCTCGCGCGGCTCATCGATCGATTGGAGGAGGTTTCCGGGCTCGATCGGATCCGAATCGGGTCGATCGAACCGATGACGGCGGGGGAAGCGATCGTCGCGCGCATGGAGCGCGGCGGAAAGCTCTGCCCGTACCTTCATCTTTGCCTGCAGAGCGGAGACGACGGGATTCTCGCCGAGATGGGAAGACCCTACACCGCGGCGTCGTATGCGGCGCTCTTCGGCGAGTACGCCCATCGCGTGCCGGACGTCGGCATCGGAACGGATGTGCTCGTCGGTTTTCCGGGTGAAACGGAAGAGGCGTTCCGAAACACGATGGATCTTCTCGAGGCGCTTCCCTTCTATCATTTCCATGTCTTTCCCTACTCCGAGCATCCGAGAACCCGCTCCGCGCGCTTCCCGGCGAAGGTGCGCCCCGACATCATTCGGCGCCGGGCGGACGAGGCCCGCGCGCTCGGCGAGGAGAAGAAGCGGCGCTTCCACGAGCGCTTCATCGGGAGGACGCTTGACGTCCTCTTCGAGACGTGCGACCGGAGCGGGCGTTGGGTCGGCCACGCGCCGAACTACGCGCGCGTCGCCGCATCTTCGGCCGAGGATCTCGCGAACCGGATCGCGCGCGTGCGCGTCGAGGAATCGTCGGTCGCGGAAGCGCGCGGAACGGTCGAGGAGGTTCTCGGTTGAAGGTTTATCTCGAAACCTACGGTTGCCAGATGAACCTCTCCGATTCGGAGATCGTCGGCGGGCTGCTCGAAGGGGAAGGATTCGAGGTCGTCGAGGACCTTCGCGAGGCGGACGGCATCCTGATCAACACGTGCGCGGTGCGCGAGCACGCGGAGGAACGCATCTACCAACGCCTCCGGCAACTTCATCCCCTGAAGAGCGAGAGGCCCACTCTTCGAATCGGCATCCTCGGATGCCTCGCGCAGAACCTGAAGGCGGACCTTCTCGAGCACGAGGGCGCGGTCGACTTCATCGTCGGTCCGGACGCGTACCGGGCTCTTCCTGATCTTCTTCGAAGGAGCGCAAAGGGCGGGCGGGAGCGGGAGACGCGGCTTTCGAAGACCGAGACGTACACGGACATCCCGCCTCTTCGACGCTCGAGCGTGAACGCCTGGATCACGGTGATGCGCGGCTGCGACAACTTCTGCACGTTCTGCGTCGTGCCGTACACGCGCGGGCGGGAGAGGTCGCGGCCGCTCGCGTCGGTCCTCGCCGAGGCGCGCGCGGTCGTCCGCGAAGGCGTCCCGCAGATCACGCTTCTCGGGCAGAACGTGAACTCGTACCGGGACGAAGGGCTCGGCTTCGCGGATCTCCTTCGCGCCGTGTGCCGGGTCGACGGGATTCGGCGCGTTCGCTTCACCTCTCCCCATCCGAAGGATTTTCCGGACGAACTCCTTCGCGTGCTCGCCGAGGAGCCGGCCGCGATGCCGCACGTGCATCTTCCCCTGCAGTCGGGGAGCGATCGGGTTCTCGATCGGATGGGGCGCGGCTACACGCGAGAGCACTTCGATGACATCGTGCGGCGGATTCGCGAAGCGATCCCCGGCGTCGCCGTCACGACCGATCTCATCGCGGGCTTTCCAGGGGAAACGGACGAAGATTTCGAAGAGACGGTCCGCGCGATGGAGGAGATCCGCTTCCATTCGGCGTTCACGTTCTCCTACTCGGAGCGGAAGCACACGCTGGCGGCGCGCCGCTTCGCGGACGACGTTCCCGCCGAGGTGAAGAGCGAGCGCGTCACGCGCCTCGCGCGCTTGGAGAGGGAGCACTCGCGGGGGAGGCTCGAGGAAGAGGTGGGGACGGAGGCGGAGGTCCTCGTCGAGAGCTCCAGCAAGAAGTCGTCGGAGGAGGCGTTCGGGCGAACGCCGAAGGGGAGCGGCGCCGTCTTTCCGGTCGATCGCGTGCGGCCCGGGGAAATCCGCACGATCCGCCTCGTTCGCGCCACGGCCCACACTCTGATCGGGCGGGCGGCACCGTAGCCTGGATTATGCACCCGTTTCCTGCTGCGGCTGCGGATCGCGGCCTACGAGGCCTCCGTTCCGTCGCCGCTTCCTCAGCAGGGACCCGTGGCGCGCTTGGATCTTGTCGCGACGACTAGGAGCGACAAATCTTAGCGCGCCGGGGGGGGCCGAGACTACGCTTCCGGGAGCGGCTCGTCCAGGTCGGCCTCTCGGCTCGCGCTCCGCATCCTCGCGACGAAAACGTGTGCATGATCCAGGCTAGCCGGCACGACAATACCCTCTCGGGTTCCATTTCAGACGGCGCGATTCGGGGGGTTGATGGCTGCTGAATCTTCTGCTATACTAACGAAGCTCAGGCGGGGCCGGCTCGTGGTGTGAGGGGCAGAGGCGGCGGTCGAAACGGGCGCCGGTGACCACCTCCCCGCCGGATTCCTGCCCCGCAAGTTGCGATCCCCTGCCCCAGAGGTCGTTGGAACGTGAGCGGAAAGAATGGTCGGCAAGAGGTCTTGGTGAGCGGGTCCCGAGTCGAAGAGCACTCCACTCCGAACGGCGAGTACCGTTGCATCGTGTGCGGGATGCGCTACCCTGCGAGAGAGCACGCGGAGATCTGCTGCAAGAAGATCGCCGGGATCGAGAACCTCGGAGGGCGCAGGCAACACCGCTGGCGCTGATCCCGATCGACGCGCGCCGACGGGGCGGAGCCTTTCCGCTTCGTACCTCCGGCACGCGTTGCCGCGTCCGCCGGTCGATCCCACTCCGTTCTTTTTCTTGACCCTCGCCCGGCCGGATCCGTATATTTCCCTGCGAACCGAACACGCACCCCGGCGGTCGTCCGCGCGATCGGTGGATCGCGACGGTGCGGGCGGCCCGGTTCCTCGGCGCGCCGGTCGGTCGCGTCCGGCCGGCGGCAGAAGGCTTCTCCCGGAAGCGTTCCGGGGCCCGCCCGGGACCGCTTCCGTTCGTCTCCTCGTGTGGGGATCGAATGAACGGTTACGCCCCGCTCATCCTCGTGGTCGTTCTCGCCCTGATCACGCCGGCGATGCTGCTCGTCGTCTCGAGCCTCCTCGGAGCGAAACGGACGGAGCGGACGAAAGGGGAGCCGTACGAATGCGGCATTCCTCAGCCCGCTCCCCCGCGGCGCGCGGTCCCCGTGAAGTACTATCTCGTGGCCGTTCTCTTTCTCCTCTTCGACGTCGAGGCGGTCTTCCTCTATCCGTGGGCCGTCGTCTACCGGCGTCTCGGTCTCTTCGGTTTCGTCGAGATGGCGGTCTTTCTCGCGATGCTCGTCGCCGGGCTCGTCTACGTATGGAAGCGGGGGGCGCTCGAATGGGATTGAGGGAGATCGAGAACCTCTCCGGGTCGGGCGTGCTCACGACGCGTCTCGACGCGGTCCTTCGGTGGGGGCGCCGGAACTCCCTCTGGCCGCTCCCCTACGGCACCGCCTGCTGCGCGATCGAGTTCATGGCGGTCGTCGCCTCTCCGTTCGATCTCTCCCGCTTCGGCGCCGAGGTGGTCCGCTTCTCCCCTCGCCAGTCGGATCTCCTCATCGTCTCGGGAACGATCGTGCACAAGCAGGCGGTGATCCTTCGAAGGATCTACGCGCAGATGGCGGAGCCGAAGTGGGTGATCGCGATGGGCGCCTGCGCGAGCGCGGGCGCGTTCTACGATAATTATTGCACGCTTCAAGGAATCGACCACGTGATCCCCGTGGACATCTATATCCCCGGGTGTCCTCCTCGTCCCGAGGCGGTGCTGCACGCCGTCACGGAGCTGCAGAAGAGAATCGACGCGGGAGTTCCGCCCGGGTCGCAGCGGACGGAAGGGAGCGTATAGACTTGTCGCCGCCGTCTCTCGACCGTTTCCGAAGCCGCCTGGCCGGCACGATCCGCGAGGAACCGAATCCCTTCGGGGATGCGGTGTTTCGGGCGGAGCCTTCCGATCTTCGGGACGTTCTTCGCTCCCTCCGGGACGAGCACGGTTTCGATCTTCTCCTCGACGTCACCGCGGTCGATCATCTGGAGCTCCCCGACTCGAAACCGCGCTTCGACGTCGTCTACATCCTTCGTCCCTCGGTCGGATCGGAACGCGTGCGGGTCCAGTGCCGTCCCCCGGACGAGGACCTCTCCCTCGAGACCGTCTCGGACCTCTGGAAGGCGGCGAACTGGGCGGAGCGCGAGGTCTACGACCAGTACGGCGTCCGCTTCCGCAATCACCCGAACCTGAAGCGTATTTTGAACCATAAAGATTTCGTGGGCCATCCGCTGCGGAAGGACTACGACATCAAGAAGCAGCAGTGGCTATCCGAGCCGGACGACCTGATGGACGAGATGCGAAAGCTTCGGGGCGGCGCCGAGGGAGAGGAGAGCGAGTCGGTCCTCCTCAACATCGGCCCCTCCCATCCGGCGATGCACGGAGCGCTCCGCGCGCTCGTCGATCTCGAGGGGGAGACGGTTCGGCATACGGTTCCCGAGATCGGATACCTCCATCGCGGGTTCGAGAAATCGGCGGAGAAGGGGACCTACACGCACGTGATCCCCTTCACGGACCGACTGAACTACTGCAGCTCGGTCATGAACAACGTCGGCTACTGCCGGACGATCGAGAAGATGCTCGGCATCGAGCCGACGCCGCGCGCCCAGACGATCCGCGTCGTTCTCCTCGAGCTCGGACGGATCATGGACCATCTCGTGAGCGTCGCCGCGAACCTCGTCGATGTCGGCGCGCTCACCAACTACTGGTACCTGTTCAACGAAAGGGAGAGGATCTACGACGTGATCGAGGCGCTCTGCGGCGCGCGCCTCACGCATTGCTACGTTCGAATCGGCGGCCTCGCCCACGATCTTCACGCCGGCTTCGAGGAGGGGGTCGAGGGAATCCTCCGCGAGCTTCCGAAGGCTCTCGCGGACGTGGAGCGTCTCGTCGCTCGCAACCGGATCTTCCTCGACCGCGTGGTCGGCGTCGGCGCGATCACGGCCGAGGAGGCGATCTCGCACGGGTTCACGGGGCCGTGCCTTCGCGCATGCGGCGTTCCGAACGATCTCCGAAAGGACGAGCCGTACTACGGCTACGACGGCTACGATTGGAACGTGATCGTCGGGACGCGCGGCGACACGTACGACCGGATCTGGGTCCGCATGGAAGAGATGCGCGAGTCGATGCGGATCGTCGCGCAGGCGATGAAGAAGATGCCGGGCGGCCCCGTCGACGTCGACGACAAGCGCGTGTCGCTCCCGCCGAAGACCGAGGTGTATGGCAACATCGAGGCGCTGATGAACCACTTCATGATCATCATGGAGGGGATCAAGCCGCCCGCGGGCGAGTGCTACGGCTCCATCGAGGCGGCGAACGGCGAGCTCGGCTTCTTCGTCGTGAGCGACGGGACCGGAAAGCCGTACAAGGTGAAGGTGCGCCCGCCCTGCTTCTATGTCTTCTCGGCGTTCCCGCGCCTCACGGAGGGGGGAATGATCCAGGATCTGATCGCGACGCTCGGGTCGCTCAACATCATCGCGGGGGAGTTGGACCGGTGACGCACTCGATGACCCGCTGGAGCGCCGCGCGCACGGAGGAGATCGAAGCGCTCCGCCGACGCTATCCGACCGACCACGCGCTTCTCCTTCCGGTGCTCTGGATCGCGCAGCGCGACTTCGGTTGGATCTCGCACGACGTGATGGAGCTCGTCGCCGAGACGTGCCGCACCTCTCCGGCGCACGTCTATTCGCTCGCGACCTTCTACACGATGTTCGAGCTCGAGAAGCCGATCCGCTATCACATTCAGGTGTGCAACAACCTCTCGTGCTCGCTCTGTGGGTCGGAGGGGATCCTCGCCCATATCGAGAAACGTCTCGGCATTCGAGCGGGGGAGGCGACGGCGGACGGACGATTCCGCCTCACGGCGGTCGAGTGTCTCGCATCGTGCGGAACGGGTCCCGCGATGCAGGTGAACGACGCGTACTACGAGAAGCTGACGCTCGAGAAGGTCGACGCCCTCCTCGAGGAGTGGATGAAGTGATCGCCGAGACGATCCTCCTCAAGGCCCGCATGGGGAACACCGACTCGCACACGCTCGCCTCGGCGCGCGCGGCGGGCGCGTACCGCGCTTCCGCGAAAACGCTCGCGGCGGCGCCGGAGGAGATCGTCCAGCTCGTGAAGGACTCCGGTCTTCGCGGGCGCGGCGGCGCCGGCTTCCCGACCGGACTCAAGTGGACCTTCCTGCCGAAGAACCGGGACGCAACCTATCTGTGCGTGAACGCGGACGAGAGCGAACCCGGAACGTTCAAGGACCGGTTGATCCTTGAGGAGGATCCGCATCTCCTTATCGAGGGGATCGTGATCGCGTGCCGCGCGATTCGATGCGCGCACGCCTATCTCTACATCCGCGGCGAGTTCTGCCTTCCGCACGAGAGGATCCGCGCGGCGGCGGACGAGGCGTACGCGGCCGGTCTTCTCGGCCCGAACGCCGGCGGCCCGGGACAAGCGATCGACCTCACGATCCATCGCGGCGCGGGAGCGTACATCTGCGGCGAGGAGACCGCGCTCCTCAACTCGATCGAGGGGAAAAAGGGGCAGCCGCGCATGAAGCCCCCCTTCCCGACGAACGTCGGTCTCTTCGGGAAGCCGACCGTCATCAACAACGTGGAGACCCTCGCGAACCTTCCGTTCATCGTGGAGAAGGGGCCGGACGCGTACCGCGCGATCGGCACCGAGAAGAGCCCGGGAACGCGGCTCATGAGCGTGTCGGGCCATGTCGAGAGGCCCGGCGTGTACGAGGTGGCGCACGGCGTTCCGATGCGCGGCCTGATCGAGGATCTCGCGGGGGGCGTGCGCGGCGGGCGAAAGCTGAAGGCGCTGATCCCGGGCGGCTCCTCGACTCCCGTCCTCACCGCGGAAGAAGCCTATGCGGTGAACGTCGATTTCGAATCGGTCCAAGCGGCCGGCTCGATGCTCGGGTCGGGCGGCTGCATCGTGATGGACGAGACGACCGACATGGTTTGGGCGCTCGACAAGCTCGCGCATTTCTACGCGCACGAGTCGTGCGGCCAGTGCACCCCGTGCCGCGAGGGTTCGGGGTGGATCGCGGAGATCGTGCGCAAGATCGCGACGGGAAAGGGGACCCGCGCAGACCTCGAGAAACTCGAGAGCCTTGCCGCGCAGATCGTCGGCAACACGATCTGCGTCTTTTCGGACGCGCTCGCGATGCCGGTCGTGAGCCACGTGACGAAGTTTCGCGCGGAGTTTGAGGCGCATCTCGCGGATCGGGCGTCCTCTTCTTCCGCGGCGCCCTGATCGAGGAAGGCGATGGCGAAGTTCACGCTGAACGGTGTGGAGCGCGAAGTCCCCGACGGGATCAACCTGATCGAGGCGGCTCTCCTCTCTAAGGTCCGCATCCCGCACTACTGCTACCATCCGGGTCTCTCGCCCGAGGGGAACTGCCGGATGTGCGTGGTGGAGATCGAGGGGATCCCGAAGCTGCAGACCGCGTGCACGACGCTCGTCGCGGACGGAATGGTCGTAGAGACCGAGTCGGAGAAGGTGATCCAGGAGCGGACCGAAGTGATGGAGTTCCTTCTCCGAAACCACCCGATCGATTGCCCGATCTGCGATCAGGCGGGGGAGTGCGGGCTTCAGAAGTACTACATGGAGCACGGCCTCCACGATTCGCGGGTCGCTGTCGAGGAGAAGATCCTGAAGCGGAAGCGGGTCGACCTCGGCCCGCTCGTCGTGCTCGACTCGGAGCGCTGCATCCTCTGCTCGCGCTGCGTCCGTTTCTGCGACGAGGTCGCGGGCGTGCGGGAGCTCGTTCTCGCGAACCGGGGCGGCCGCTCCGAGATCACGACCTTCCCCGGCCGGACGCTCGAGAACCCGTATTCCGGAAACGTGGTCGACATCTGCCCGGTCGGCGCGCTCACCAGCAAGGACTTCCGCTTCAAGGTGCGCGTGTGGTTCTTGAAGACCGCCGACTCGATCTGCCCCGGGTGCGAGCGCGGCTGCAACATCTACCTGGAGCAATATCAAAACGAGGTGCAGCGAATCCGCCCCCGCGCGAACCCGGACGTGAACCGATGGTGGATCTGCGACGACGGACGCCTCGACTACAAGTGGATCAACCGGGACCGGCTCCTCCGCGCGGAGGGAGAAGCCGGAACGCATCCTCCGGAGCGGGCGGATGAGGAGGCGGCGCGGATGCTGAAGGAAGCCTCGTCGGTCCTTCTCGTCGCCTCGCCTCGTTCTTCGAATGAGAACCTTTTCGCGCTGAAGCGTTTTCGGGACGCCGCGCTTCCGCGCGCCGCGCTCGTCGGCGGCTCGTTCCGGAAGCCGTGGGAGGAAGATCGGATCCTGAAACGTCCCGACCGGAACCCGAACCGAAAGGGGATGGAGCTTCTCGGTCTCTCGGGAGATCTCGAGGGAGCGCTCCGCACGGGTCCGGAATGCGTTCTCGTCGTGGAGAACGATCTTCTCGGGGACCGGCCGGAACTCGCGGATCTTCTCCGCGGGAAGAAGCTGATCGCGCTCGCCTCGAATCGGGACGCGACGGCGGAAGCGGCCGCTCTTCGCATCCCCGTGTGCACCTACGCGGAGACGGAAGGAAGCTGGACGAACTTCGAGGGGCGGACGCAGGCGTTCCGTCCGGTCTTGAAGGCGGTCGGAGAATCGCGGCCGGTCTTCCGCGTTCTCGAGGGGATCGCGCGCGCGCTCGAAGCTTCTCTCGCGTGGAGCGATTTCGAAACGCTCCGCGCGGAGACCTTCCAGGCGGCGCCGGCTCTCGGAGGCCTCGCGCGAACCTCCGGAGGAGGCGCGCATGCTCTTTGATCTCCTTCTCCCCGTTCTCTTCGCGCTCGTCGCGGCGTTCCTCCCGCTCATGTTCGTTCCGCTTCTCGTTTGGGGCGAGCGGAAGGCGGCCGCCTTCATTCAAGATCGGACCGGCCCGAACCGCGCGGAGGTGCTCGGGATTCGTCTCGGAGGCCTCGTTCATCCGTTCGCCGACGTGGTGAAGCTCCTCGGGAAGGAGGATTGGACGCCCGAGCGCGTGAATCGTTTCTACTATAATCTGGGTCCGTTCCTCGCCCTCTTCATCTCGATGCTTCCCTTCGCGATCGTCCCGCTCGCGGACAGCCTGAGCGTCGGCGGCAGGATCATCGAGATGCGGGCCGTCACGCTGAACGTCGGGATCCTCTTCGTGCTCGCGATCACGTCGTTTCACGTGTACGCGATCGTTCTCGGCGGGTGGGGGGCGAACAACACCTACACGCTGATCGGCGGGATGCGCTCGGCCGCCCAGATGGTGAGCTACGAGCTCGCGATGGGGCTCTCGCTCATCGGCGTCCTCATGATCTCGCAGACTCTCGACCTCGGCGCGATCGTCCGCCAACAGGGAGGACTTCTCTTCGGTTTCCTCCCGCGGTGGAACGTCTTCTTGCAGCCGCTCGGGTTTCTCCTGTTCCTGATCGCGCTCTTCGCGGAAACGAACCGAAACCCGTTTGACCTTCCGGAGGGGGAGTCGGAGATCATCGGCTTTCACGTGGAATACTCGAGCATGCGCTTCGCCTTCTACTTCATGGGCGAGTACATCGCGATGGTGGCGGGGAGCGCGGTCATCGCGACGCTCTACTTCGGCGGCTGGCAGGTGCCGTGGCTTGGAACGGAGACGCTCCGGGCGAACGCGCTTCTCGCGGCGCGCGTGCTCCTCGTGCTGATCGCTGTCTTCGGCGTTCTCGCGGCCGTTCTCTTCCGTTCGTACGGCCGCAGGCTCAGGATTCTCTATCGCGATCGCCGGAGCCGTGAGGCGAAGGTGCTCGGCGCCGCCTCGATCTTCGTCGCGGTCCTCGCCCTTCTCGCGCTCGCGTTTCTCTCGGGAATTCGGCCGCTCGGCGCGCAGATCCTCGTTGCGGCGGTCCAGTTCCTGTTCCTCGTCGCGAAGATTCTTGCGTTCGGTTTCTTGTTCATCTGGGTTCGATGGACTCTTCCCCGATTCCGCTACGACCAAGTGATGGGACTCGGATGGAAGAGCCTCGTCCCGCTCGGACTCTTGAACATCGCGGTGACCGGGCTCGTGTTGCTCGGCATCGATTGAGGGGCTCATGCCGGGGATCCGCACTGTCGGCCGTCCGATGAACATCAAGGAGAAGTGGTATCTCTTCGAGATCGCGAAGGGGATGATGGTGTCGATCCGCCACCTCGTCTCCAACATCTTCCACCAGGACCGGATGCCGACCCTTCAATACCCGGAAGAGAAGCGGGTGCTCCCCGAGCGTTTCCGCGGAAGGCACCGGTTGACGAAGAGGGAAGACGGAACGCCGAAGTGCGTCGCCTGCTATTGCTGCCAGACCGCCTGCCCCGCCGACTGCATCAGCATCGAGGCGGGGGAGAGACCGGACGCGGGGGAGAAGGTCGCCGTGCGGTTTGACATCAACATCCTCCGTTGCGTATTCTGCGGTCTCTGCGTGGAGGCGTGCCCGGTCGACGCGATCCGGATGGATACGGGGAAGTACGAGCTTTCTTCCGATTCGCGGAAGAAGCTGATCTACGATATCGATACGCTCTTGAACGACTAGGGAGCCATGCAGACGATCGCCTTCTGGGTTTTCTCGTTCCTCGCCGTCGCCGGAGCGGTGCTGACCGTGACGCGCAAGAACCCGCTCTCCTCGGCGCTCTCCCTTGTCGTTTCGCTCGTGGCGGTGGCGGGTCTCTTCGCCACGCTTTCGGCCCACTTCCTCTTCGCCATCCAGCTTCTCGTCTACGCGGGGGCGGTGATGGTCCTCGTGATCTACGTGATCATGATTCTGAATCTGCGGGAGAGGGACATGCGGGTTCTCGGGCTCTCGCGGCCGCGCGCGGCGCTCGCCTCCGTCGCCTCGCTCGCGGTCCTCCTCGTTCTCGCGCGGGTCTTCGCAGGAGGCCGAACCGCGTTCCCCGCGGACGCGAAGGGGCTGGGATCGATCGAGGAGTTGGCGACGGCCCTCTTCACGCGCTATCTCCTCCAGTTCGAGGTCGTTTCGGTTCTCCTTCTCGCGGCGATGGTGGGCGCGGTCGTGCTCGCGATGAGGAAGTTCTGATGCCGCCGGAAAGCCACTACCTGATGGTGAGCCTCGTTCTCTTCCTCGTCGGGTGCGTCGGCGTTCTCGCGCGGAGGAATCTTCTCGTCGTGCTCATGGGGATCGAGCTGATGCTGAACGCGGCGAACTTGGCGTTCGCGGCGTTCTCCCGCTCGCGGCTTCTCGTCGACGGGGAGATCGTCGTGTTCTTCGTGATCGCGGTGGCGGCCGCCGAGGCGGCGGTCGGTCTGGCGATCGTCGTGGCCCTCTACCGGAGGAAGGAAACGGTGAACCTCGACCGGTTCAACGTTCTTCATCAATAAAGGATATTCGGCGTGGAAGGCGCGCTTCTCTGGATCTTGATTCTTCCGCTGATCGGGTTCGCGGTGAACGGGCTCGCCGCCGCCGCGGCCGCGCGCCTCCGCCGCGAGCTTCCGCTCCGCTTCACCGCTTTCGTCGCGTGCGCGGGACCGACGCTCTCTTTCCTCCTCGCCCTCGATCTCTTTCGAAGGTTCCTCGGCGAGGAGCCGGAGAATCGGCTGGTCGTTCAAGAGGTCTTTCGTTGGATCGAGAGCGGAGGCCTTTCGGTGCATCTTCGCCTGCTCGCCGATCCGCTCTCCCTCGTCATGGTGCTTGTGGTGGCCGGCGTGGGGGGCGTCATCCACTTCTATTCGGCCGGATACATGGCGCACGACAGAGGTCACGGGCGCTACTTCGCCTATCTGAACCTGTTCCTCTTCTTCATGCTCCTTCTTGTGCTCGGCGATTCGCTCCTCACGCTGTTCGTCGGGTGGGAAGGGGTCGGCCTCTGCTCGTATCTCCTCATCGGTTTCTGGTTCGAAGACACGGAGAAGGCGCGCGCGGGGAAGAAAGCGTTCATCGTGAACCGGATCGGGGATTTCGGGTTCCTTCTCGGAATTCTGCTCCTTGCCTCCTCGCTCGCGCGCTTCGGCGGCGGAGCGACCCTCGCGATCGGGGAGATCGCCGCGCGCGTGCATGAGCTTCCGCGAGGCGTGATCGAGGGCGCCGCGCTTCTCCTCTTCATCGGGGCGACCGGGAAGTCGGCGCAGATCCCGCTCTACATCTGGCTCCCCGACGCGATGGCCGGTCCGACTCCGGTCTCCGCCCTCATCCACGCGGCGACGATGGTGACCGCGGGCGTCTACATGATCGCGCGAATGTCGTTCCTCTACGAACTCGCGCCCGCCGCCTCTGCCGTCGTTCTCCTCGTCGGAGCGGCGACCGCTCTCTTCGCGGCGACGATCGCCGCCCTGCAGACCGACATCAAGAAGGTGCTCGCCTACTCGACGGTGAGCCAGCTCGGATACATGATGATCGGCGTCGGCGCCGGCGCGTTCGCGGCCGGGATCTTTCACGTCTTCACGCACGCGTTCTTCAAGGCGTGTCTCTTCCTCGGGGCGGGCTCGGTGATCCACGCGGTAAGCGGGGAGCAGGACATTCGAAAGATGGGCGGCCTCTTCCGAAAGATGCCGCGGACCGGATGGACGTTCCTTATCGCGACGGCGGCGATCGCGGGCTTCCCGCCTCTTTCCGGCTTCTTCTCGAAGGACGAGATCCTTTTCGTCGCGTTTTCGGGAACGAACGCCGCGCTCTCCTGGGCGCCGAAAGCGGCGTGGATCCTCGGAACGCTCGCGGCGGTTCTCACCGCCTTCTATATGTTTCGTCTCTTCTTCCTCGTCTTCGCGGGAGGAGAGGGAGAGAAGACGCGTGAGGCGCACGAGTCGCCTCCTCTTTTCACCGTTCCGCTCGTGATCCTCGCGGCGGGGGCGGCTCTCGCCGGATTCCTCGGCGTGCCGGCCGCGCTCGGCGGCGGAAACCGATTCGAGCATTGGCTCGCGCCGGTCTTCGAGGGGGCGCATCACGGGGCGGGGCACGCATCCGCGCACGCGTCCCACGCGACGGAGCTCGTTCTCATGGCGCTCGCGGTCGCGATCGCGGTCCTTGGGACCTGGGCGGCTCACGCTCTCTATGTTCGGAACCGCGAGCTTCCGATGCGTCTCGCCGAGCGGTTTCCGGCCGCCTATCGGACGGTTCGCGACAAGTTCTACGTGGACGAGATCTACTACGTGCTCGTCGTTCATCCGATTCATGTCTTGTCGCGACGGGTCCTCTTCCGAATCGTTGATGTACGAATCGTGGACGGCCTCGTGAACCTCGTGGGGCATCTCTCGCGCGGATTCAGCTACGCGCTCCGCTTCGCCCAGTCGGGACACGTGCAGACCTATGCGTTCGTGCTTCTCGCGGCGCTCGCGATGCTTCTCTGGAAAGTTCTCTAGGAGGGGGCGATGGGAGGCATTCTGACGACGCTGATCTTCCTCCCGCTCGCGGGGATGCTCCTTCTCGCCTTCGTGCCCGGCTCGAACGCGCGCGCGGTGCGCCTCGTCACGCTTCTCGTCACCGTGGTTCTCTTCCTCGTCTCCGTTCCTCTCGCGTGGGAGTTCGAGGGGACCGGCGGGATGGAGTTCGAGGAGAGAGCGCCTTGGGTTCCCGCGTTCGGGATCTCGTATCACGTCGGGATCGACGGGATCTCGCTCTTCCTTCTTCTTCTCACGACGTTCCTCGCCCCGCTCGTCTATCTCTCCGCCTGGAACGCGATCACGAGCCGCGTGAAGGAGTTCGCGCTCTTCTATCTTCTTCTTCACACCGGAATGATCGGGGCGTTCGTCGCGCTCGATCTTTTTCTCTTCTACGTGTTCTGGGAGCTGATGCTCGTCCCGATGGCGTTTCTCATCGGCGTGTGGGGAGGGGAGAGGCGGATCTACGCGGCGGTGAAGTTCGTCCTCTACACGGTGGTCGGGTCGCTTCTCATGCTCGCGGCCCTTCTCGTTCTCGCGCGCCACGCGGCGGAGGCGAGCGGGAGTCTTTCCTTCGACTGGGCGGACCTCGTGGGGACGCCGGTTCCGCGGACGCTCCAGATGCTTCTCTTCGGCGCGTTCGCGCTCGCGTTCGCGATCAAGGTGCCGCTCTTCCCGTTCCACACGTGGCTCCCGGACGCGCATGTGGAGGCTCCGACGGCGGGAAGCGCGATCCTCGCCGGGATCCTCCTCAAGATGGGGACGTACGGCTTCCTCCGCTACGCGATGCCCCTCTTCCCCGAGGCGGCGCAGGCGGCGGCCCCGCTCCTCGCCTTCCTCGCGCTCGTCGGAATCGTGTACGGAGCGCTCGTCGCGATGGTGCAAGACGACGTGAAGAAGCTCGTCGCGTATTCATCGGTGAGCCATCTCGGGTTCGTCGTTCTCGGGCTCTTCGCGTTCAACACGAGCGGGATTCAGGGGGCGATCTACGTGATGCTCGCGCACGGCCTCTCGACCTCCGCCCTCTTCCTTCTCGTGGGCGTGATGTATGAAAGGCGGCACACGCGGCTCATCTCCGAATACGGCGGGCTCGCGCGCCCGATGCCCCTCTTCGCGGCGTTCTTCCTCGTGACGACCCTCGCCTCGATCGGGCTTCCCGCCCTGTGCGGTTTCGTCGGCGAGTTCCTCGTGCTCTTCGGAACCTTCCGCGTCCATCCGGGGCGCGCGGCGATCGCCGCGACCGGCGTCGTGCTCGGCGCGGTCTACATGCTCTGGATGTTCCGCCGCGTCTTCTTCGGCCCGATCACCGCGGACGCGAACCGGAACCTTCGCGATCTCTCTCTCCGCGAGATCGTTGTGCTCGTGCCTCTTCTGGTAGGGATGGTGGTGCTCGGCGTCCGCCCCATGCCGCTTCTCGATCGAATGGAGAAGGCGGTGGAGCGTCACATCGAGATGATGCGAGGGGACGCGCGCGCGGAGGCCGAAACGCCCGAGATCCGGTTCGTCGCCGAGGCGGTCGATTCGATGGAGGAAGCTCGATGAGCCCGCCTCTCTTCGGTCCCGACATCCTTCGCGCGCTCCTCCCGTTCATCGTGGTCGCCGTGGGAGCAACGCTCACCACGCTCCTCGGAGCGTGGAGGACGCGCCTCGGACTCGCCGCGGCGGTCGCGGTCCTCGCGGTCGCGGTCCTCGCGCTTCGGGGCGCGCCCGAGTCGGTTCGAGCATGGGAGGGAGCCCTCGTTCTCGACCGGTTCTCGCTCGTGTTCATGGCGCTTCTTCTCGGCGCCGCCTTCTTCACGCTCTTCCTTTCCGAGCCGGTTCTTCGGCGGGAAGGGCGCGTGCGGGCCGAGTACTACGGACTGCTCCTCTTCTCGCTCTCCGGCATGTTCCTTCTTGTGTCGACGACCAACCTCCTGATGATCTTCCTCGCGCTCGAGCTCCTCTCGATCCCGCTCTATGTTCTCTGCGGCTACGCGCGGGAGGACGACCGCTCGATCGAGGCGGCGATGAAGTACTTCGTGCTCGGCTCGTTCTCGTCCGCGATCTTCCTCTTCGGAGCGGCGCTCCTCTTCGGGGCGACGGGGACGATCGACCTCGCCGCGATGCACGGCGGAGACCGACTTCTCGGCGCCGCCGGCGTTCTTCTTCTTCTCGTCGGGTTCTTCTTCAAGGCGGCGGCGGTTCCCTTCCACATGTGGGCGCCGGACGTGTACGACGGGGCCCCGACCCCGATCGCCTCGTTCATGGCGACCGCCGTGAAGATCGCGACCTTCGGTCTCCTTCTTCGCGTCCTGTCGTTCGCGTTCGCCGCGGAAGCCCATCCGGCGGCCGCGTTCCTCGACCGGGAAGCGGCGGAGCCGGCTCTCCGCTGGATCGCGATCCTCACGATGAGCGTCGGGAACCTCTCCGCTCTCACGCAGAACAACGTGAAGCGGATGCTCGCCTATTCGTCGATCGCGCACGCCGGCTATCTTTTCCTCGGGCTGATCCCCGGGAGCGGGGCGGTGGACGGCGCGGGGGTGACGTACTACCTCGTCGCGTATCTCTTCATGACGAGCGGGGCGTTCGCGGTCATCGCCGCTCTCTCCGCGCGCGAAGGAGGGCGCGAGGTCCTCACCGTCGACCGCTTTGCGGGCGTCGGATACCGGAGGCCGTTCCTCGGCCTCGCGATGACGATCTTTCTCGTTTCGCTCGCCGGGATCCCGCCGACCGCCGGCTTTTTCGGCAAGTACCTTCTCTTTCGCGGGGCGATCGACAGGGGTCTCACGGGGCTCGTCGTGATCGCGGTCCTGAACAGCGCGCTCTCGCTCTACTACTATCTTCGCGTCGTCGTCTTTTTCTACATGAAGGAAACGGACCGCCCGGCCGCGATCGACGACGCGCTCGGCTTCCGCCTCGCGATGATCGCGGCTCTCGCGGGTGTTCTCTGGATCGGCTTCATGCCGGATCTCTTCGGCCTTCCCGGGATTCCTTCGCTCCTCGGTTGGGTCCAGGCGTCGGTCTCTTCGCTCCCGTAGCCGGCACGCCCCGGTTCCGCGCGTCTTGACGACCATCAATGGATCCGTTGCGGAAGATCAACCGAGAGACGCTTCGCTTCGGAAGGATGCGAAAATCCGTTTGAATCGCGAGGTTTTGTGTGGTAAAATGCAAAACGCTTACTAAGGATCGGTTGCGCCCACCGGATAGAGATCGAGCGCAGGAATTCGGATGCGTCCGTTGCTCCCCGGGGGCTGCGGTTCCTCGTCTCCATTCCCCGGAAGGGGAAGAAAGGAGCGGTTTGCATGCGTCTTCTTAAAGGTCTGATGGTCCTCTCGCTTCTCGTCTTTGCGGCCACCGCGACGGCGGAGAGCAAGGAGAAGCCGTGGGAGGCCCCGGTTCCCTCGGGCATTCGCGCTCTCGATTGTACGAACGCGATCCCGATCAACTGCGGGGATGTGGTGCAGGGGAGCAACGTCGGCCTCCCGAACAACGTGGACTACTATTCGTGCGTCGGCTGGCAGGAGACGGGCGGAGAGGTCGTCTATGAGTTCGTGATTCCGCAGGGGGTTTGCTACACAGTCACGATCGTTCTGTCGAACTACACGGGCGATCCGGACTGGTTCCTTCTCTCCGCGTGCGATGAGAACGAGTGCGTCGCGTACGGCGACGTGAGCGGGACCACGGTCTGTCTGAATCCCGGCACGTATTACCTCGTCGTCGACGGGTACTCCTACAATCCGACCGTGACGTACACGCTCTCCGTGAGCTGCACCGAGTGCGAGTGCCCGGTGCCTCCCTGCTGCCCGTCCCTCTATCACACGGACATCTTCGACTTCAACATCCAAGACTACGGCTTCCAGACCCAGATCTGCAACGGAACGCAGGTCTGGCAGTGGGGCGCTCTCTCCTACAGCTCGGTGCCGCCGATCGCGTGCGACAACGTCTATGTGACGAACGTTCTCGGCACGGTCGTGAACGGAAACTACGTGGCGTACTCCGGCGACATCGCGATGATCGGCCCGGTGGACATCACGCCGGGGAGCTGGTGCATGGAGCTCTGCCACTTCTACGACACCGAGGCCCGGTTCGACGGCGGCAACGTGAAGGTGTCGACGGACGGCGGCGCGACCTGGACGCTGATCACGCCTGCGCGGCTCTACGACAACACGACCTACTCCGCGTGCCGGTGCATTCCGCTTGAGCCGGCCTTCACCGGCCATCAGTTCAACACGACCTGGCTCCGCGACTGCTTCACGCTGACCGATTTCATCGGCCAGCAGGTCTGGATCGGCTTCTTCTTCGGTTCGGACGGCTCGGTCCAGTACCCGGGTTGGTACATCAAGTGGGTGAAGTTCGGAAGCAACGAGCCCACCTCGACGGAAGAGTCGACTTGGGGGAACATCAAGTCGATGTTCCGCTAGAACTTCCTCGTTTGCTTGCAGCGAAACGGGCGCCTTCGGGCGCCCGTCTTTCGTTGGGGTAGCTGTACCTGGTACAGAAGGATGGGGTCAGCGCCTCTTCTTCCGGATCTCCTCGGCAAAGGCGTCGGCCGGGAGGGCGTTCAGGACCGCGCACGGCCCGATCCAGCCCTTGCGCGCGATATGAATCGCGAGATCGAGATTCCCCATCTCGTCCGGAGCGTGCGCGTCCGATCCGATCCAGATCGGGATTCCCCTCTCGCGGAGCTTGGGGAGCTCGCGCCAATCGACGTCGAGGCGCTCCTCGTGGGCGTTCAGCTCGACGGCGGTCCCCGTCTCCGCCGCGGCGTCCCAGACGGCATCCGCGTCGAACGCGTACGGCTCGCGCGTGAGAAGAAGCCGGCCGGATGGGTGTCCGAGGACCGTTGTGAAACGGTTCCGCACGGCAGCGACGAGCCGCGCCGTTTGCTCCTCGCGCGAGAGGCCGAAGCGCGAATGGACCGAGGAGACGACGAAGTCGAGCGTCTCGAGGACTTCGTCCGGATAGTCGAGCGCTCCGTTTGCGAGGATGTCCGACTCGACTCCGTGGAAGACGCGGAAGGGGGCCGTCTCCGCGGCGACCGCCCGAACCTCCTCGCCTTGCGCGAGAAGCCGCTCGATCGAAAGCCCCCCCGCGTAGCCCGCGCTCCGGCTGTGATCGGCCACCGCAAGGTACTCGAACCCGAGCGCGATCGCCCTCTCCGCCATCTCCCGGACCGATGCGGTCCCGTCGCTCCAAGTGGAGTGGACGTGGACGGCTCCCCGGATCTCCTCTTGCACGAGAAGACCGGGAAGCGGTCCTCGAAGGGCGATCTCGATCTCGCCGGTCCCCTCGCGGACCTCGGGGGGAAGGAGAGGGAGGCCGAGCGCGGCGTAGAACTCCGCTTCGTCGCGGGCCGGAAGAAGGCGCCCCTTCTCCAGAAGCCCGTCCTCGCCGAGCGCGAGCGAACGCTCCCCGGCGAGCCGCTCGAGCGCGGC
>JAGUYC010000028.1 GCA_020061515.1 Gemmatimonadota bacterium | reverse complement strand
GCCAAGCGGTCCGCGCGCTCGCGCGCGCCGCGTCCGGATCTCCCGAGGGAATCCGGTTCGAGCGAACCGAGAGCGTGCTCGCCCTCTCCATCGATGGCCGATCGGGGCGCGCGATGCTCTCGGAGGAATGCGAGGTCCGCCGCGAGGGAGAAGCGCTCCGTTTCGGCCCGCCCGTCCCGGACGCCGCACCCTTCCAGGTTCCTCTCCCGATTCCCGGCGCCGCGGACCTTCCGGACGGAAGCCGCGTCGTCTGCCGCCTTCTCTCGCGCGAAGAGGCCCGCGAGGACCTTGCGGGCGAGCCCCGCCTCGCCCGGCTCGACTTAGGCCGCATCCGCCCGCCGCTCCTCCTTCGCGCCCGCGTTCCCGGCGATCGCTTTCGGCCTCTCGGCTCCCCCGGCGGGAAGAAGCTCCAGGACCTCCTCGTGGACCGAAAGATCCCGCGAACCGAGCGGAGCCGGATCCCCGTCCTTGTCGACTCCGAGGGAATCCTTTGGGTGATCGGGATCGCGATCGCAGACCGCGCCAAGGTCGCCGCGTCCACGGGGAGCATCTTGGAGGTTGCGTTTTGCCCTTCGCCGGACGATACTAACCGGTAGAGGTTCGCCCTCGCTCCGCGCGGAGAGCGGTTCCTTTCTCGAACGCTTTGCGCGTGAGATATGGATACATGTTGGAGTTGACGAGGACAGGACCGTTCGGTCCGTCTCCGGAAAGACCACGAGCGATGAAGACCCCCCCCCGCCGTTTCCCCGCCGACTCGGGAGCTCCGTTCCCCGCGCCGCGCTCTCTTCGCGAGAACGCGGACCCGCAGGGCGGGAAGACCGAGGACGGTTCCAGGCGCGAGCCCTCGGCGCGTCCGCCGGCCGAAGGACGCGCCCCCGAGAAGGAGCGCCGCGGAAACCACCCTCCGCGCCGAGAAGGTCCGCGCATGAACCGCACCTTCCGATCCCTCGCACTCTGGGTGGTCCTTACGCTCCTTCTTCTCACCGTGTACAAGATGTACCAGACCGGCCGGAAGGCCGAGGCGGAGATCACCTACACGCAGTTCATCCAAGAGGTGGAGAAGGGGAACATCCGGTCCGCGACGATCGTCGAGAAAGAGGTCTCGGGCGTTTTTCGCGAGCCGTCGCTCGTCACGACCGGCGAGGGCCTCCCGCCGCGCGAGGTGGAGGCTTTCAAGGTCTGGCTCCCCGCCGCCGACGAGAAGCTCCCCGACCGGATCTGGGAGAAGAGCCCGGAGGCCTCGATCCGCTCGAAGCCGGAGGGGATGAACTGGTTTTCCATTCTTCTCTCTTGGCTCCCGATCCTTCTCATCCTCGGCTTCTGGATCTTCATCGTCCGGCAGATGCAAGGGGGCGGGAACAAGGCGTTCTCGTTCGGCAAGAGCCGCGCCCGCCTTCTCACCGCGGACCGGCCGAAGATCACGTTCTCCGACGTGGCCGGCGCGACCGAGGCGAAGGAAGAGCTGCAGGAGATCATCGATTTCCTTCGGAGGCCCGAGAAGTTCCAGAAGCTCGGCGGGCGCATTCCGAAGGGCGCCCTCCTCCTCGGCCCGCCGGGGACCGGAAAGACGCTCCTCGCGAAAGCGGTGGCCGGCGAGGCGGAAGTTCCCTTCTTCTCGATGAGCGGATCCGACTTCGTCGAGATGTTCGTCGGCGTCGGCGCCTCGCGTGTGCGCGATCTCTTCGAGCAGGGGAAGCGGAGCGCTCCCTGCATCATTTTCATCGACGAGATCGACGCGGTCGGCCGCCAACGCGGCGCGGGGCTCGGCGGGGGGCACGACGAGCGGGAGCAGACGCTGAACCAGCTCCTCGTCGAGATGGACGGCTTCGAGTCGAAGGAAGGGGTCATCCTCCTGGCGGCGACGAACCGCCCGGACGTTCTCGACCCGGCCCTCCTCCGGCCCGGGCGTTTCGACCGCCAGATCGTCGTCGACATGCCCGACGTCGTCGGGCGCGAGGGGATCCTCAAGGTTCATACACGAAACATTCCTCTCGACGAGGCGATCGATCTCAAGGTTCTGGCCCGAGGGACTCCGGGTCTCTCCGGCGCGGACCTCGCGAACCTCGTGAACGAGGCGGCCCTTCTCGCGGCGCGCCGGAACCGCGACAAGGTCGCGATGCCCGACTTCGAGGACGCGAAGGACAAGGTGATGATGGGGATGGAGAGAAAATCCCTCTTCGTGAGCGACAAGGAAAAGCGAGGGACCGCCTACCACGAGGCGGGGCACGCGCTCGTCGCGATCCTCCTCCCGAACGCAGATCCGCTCCACAAGGTCTCGATCATCCCGCGCGGGCAGGCGCTCGGCGTCACGCACCTTCTCCCGATGGACGAGAAGCACAAGTGGAGCAGGGAGTACTGCCTCGACTACGTCGCGCTCACGATGGGAGGGCGCGCGGCGGAGAGCTTGATCTTCGACGAGCTCACGACCGGCGCGCGCGACGACATCGAGAAGGCGACCACGCTCGCGAGGAAGATGGTCTGCGAGTGGGGAATGAGCGAGCGGCTCGGGCCGCTCGCCTTCGGCCAGAAAGAGGAGCAGATCTTCCTCGGCCGCGAGATCGCGCGCCATCGCGACTACTCGGAGAAGACCGCGGAGCTGATCGACGAGGAGGTCCGTACGATCGTCGAGACCCAGTACGCCCGGGCCGTCTCGCTCCTCAAGAAGAACCGGGAGATGCTGGTCCGGATCGCCGAGACGCTCCTCGAGCGCGAGGTCCTCGATGGAGAAGAGATCGCCCGGCTCGCGCGAGGCGAGGAGCTCGATCCGCTCCCCCACCGGAGAAAGACACGGGCCGAGAGGGACGCCGGCGGTCCGGAGAAGGGCGCCGCTCCCGCCGCGCACGAGGGAGGGAGCGCGCCGCCTCCCGCTCCGTCCCCTGCGTAGGAGGATCGCCATCCGCATTCGCCGCGTCGAGACATGGGGGACGCCGGATCCCGCGGCGCCGCCCGCGGCCGTTCCCTGGATTGCCTGGAACCTCTCCCCGCGCGAGAAGGAGGGCCTTCTCTCACTGATCGAGAAGAGGGGCCTTCCGATTGGACGCGCAGCCGGGGATTCCGTTTCGTTCGCCGCGACCCCGCAGGACCTCGAAGCTCTCAGCACACTTGATCTCTCGACCATCGACGCATCGATTTTCGAAAAGGCGGCGCGGGGGCCCGACCACGCGCGCTTTCTTCAAGTCTGGGGGCTCTCCCCTCCCGGCGGCGGGGTCGCGATCCTCGGAGTTCTCAACGTGACTCCCGACTCCTTTTCCGATGGAGGACGATACCTCGAGACCGGCGCGGCGGTCCGCCACGCGGAGGCGCTCGTCGGCGAAGGGGCCGACATGATCGATGTCGGGGGCGAGTCGACCCGACCGGGCGCGGAGACCGTTCCGGAGACGGAAGAGACTCGCCGGGTCGTCCCCGTGATCCGCGAGCTCCGCGAGCGGCTCGCCGTTCCGATCTCTGTCGACACGCGGAAGGCGGCGGTCGCGGAGGAGGCGGCGCGGGCGGGAGCGTC
>JAGUYC010000206.1 GCA_020061515.1 Gemmatimonadota bacterium | reverse complement strand
GTTCTCGTCGGAGGATGCGTCCGGTGGACCGCCGAGGAGGCTCTCCGCGGGGGTCTTCCGGCGGATCGGGTCGTGCGGGCTGAGGAGCGCGAGGGGCTCGGCGCTCGCCTCGCCTCGGATCTCGAGGCGGGAGATTGTTTGGTCATCAAAGGTTCGCGTGCGATGCGCATGGAGGAGATCCTCGGCGATCTCCGGAACGCGCTCGCCACCGCCGCGGAGGGGAACCGCTAGATGCTCTACTTCCTTCTCTATCCGCTCCGCGACTCGCTTTCGATCTTCAACGTGTTCCGGTACATCACGTTCCGGAGCGCGTACGCGGCGGTGACCGCGCTTCTCCTCTGCTTCCTCCTCGGCCCGTGGATCATCCGGCGCCTGCGAAAGAGCCAGCTCCTCGAGGCCGGGAGCGATCTCACCCCGGAGACGCACCGCGCGAAGCGCGGAACCCCGACGATGGGCGGGATCCTCATCCTTCTCGCCGTCGCGGTCCCCACGCTCCTCTGGGCGGACATGACGAACCGGTACATCCAGCTCGCGCTTCTCACAACGCTCTGGCTCGGCGGCATCGGCTTTCTCGACGACTACCTCAAGGCGGTGAAGCGCTACCCGCGCGGCCTCGCCGGGCGGTACAAGCTCGCCGGTCAGATCCTCCTCGGCCTCTTCCTCGGCGCGGTCCTCATGCTCGACCCGCCGGAGCCGGGCTGGGCGACCAAGACGACCGTCCCCTTCTTCAAGACCGTCGTGATCGATTTCCGCTATCTCTACCTGCCGTTCGTCGTGCTCGTGCTGACCGGCGCCTCGAACGGCGTCAACTTCACGGACGGCCTCGACGGCCTCGCGATCGGGCTCGTCGCCCTCGGCGCCTTCACCTTCGCGGGGATGGCCTACGTCACCGGGAACGTCCGGTTCGCCGAATACCTGAACCTTCCATTCCTCGGCGGGGTCGGGGAGCTCACCGTCTTCTGCGGCGCCCTCGTCGGCGCCTCGCTCGGCTTTCTCTGGTTCAACGCGCACCCCGCGGATGTCTTCATGGGGGACACCGGCTCGCTCGCGCTCGGCGGGGCTCTCGGCGCGGTCGCGATCTTCATCAAGATGGAGTTTCTCCTCGCGCTCGTCGGCGGGGTCTTCGTGATGGAAGTGCTCTCGGTGGTGCTGCAGGTCGCCTCCTTCCGCTGGCGGGGGAAGAGGATCTTCCTCATGGCGCCGCTCCATCACCATTTCGAGCTGAAGAATTGGAAGGAGGAGAAGGTGGTGGTCCGCTTCTGGATCATCGGCATTCTCTTCGCGCTCCTTTCCCTCAGCACGTTGAAGCTGCGATGACGGACTGGAAGAACGAGAAGTACCTCATCCTCGGGACCGCGCGGAGCGGGCGCGCGGCGGTCGACCTGCTCCTCCGTCTCGGCTCCCGCCCGCTGGCGTACGACCGGAACGAGCCGCCCGCCGACCGGGCCCCGGAGTTCCGCGCGTGGGAAGAAGAAGGGGCGCGCTTCCATTTCGGCGAACCGGAGCCGCGCCTTCTCGACGGCGTCGATCGGGTCGTCGCGAGCCCGGGCTTTCCGCGGAATCACGCGATCCTTCGCGAGGCGGACGCGCGCGGGATCGAAATTCTTTCGGAGATCGAGCTCGCCTTCCGGGCGTCCGACTGCCCCTTGGTCGCCGTCACCGGAACGAACGGGAAGTCGACGACGACGGAGCTCATCGGCGCGATCCTCGCGAAGGACGGTCGCCGGGTCGCCGTCGCGGGGAACATCGGGCGCGCGCTCTCCGGCGTCGTCGGTCCCTACCGCGATCCGGATCTCGTCGTGGTCGAGGTGTCGAGCTTTCAACTCGAAACGATCCATTCCTTCCGCCCGCGCGTGGCCGTTCTCCTCAACATCACCGAGGACCACTTGGACCGGCACGGGAGCTTCGAGGAGTACGCGCGGATCAAGGCGCGCCTCTTCGAAAACCAGACTTCGGCCGACTGGGCGATCCTGAACTACGACGATCCCGCCTGCCGCGCGCTCTCGCGGAACGAGGCGCCTCGCCGCGCGTGGATCAGTCGCTCGTTCTACGGCCGCATCCCCGGCGTCTACCTCCGCTACGGGGAGATCCTCTCGACGCTCGAAGGGGAGGAGCTCGTCGCGCTCGAGAGGGACATCGCGATTCCCGGCCCCCACAACCGGACGAACGCGCTCGCGGCGGTCGCGGCCGCGAAGGTGCTCGGAGTGCCGAATCCCGTGATCCGGGAGACGCTCCGGACGTTCCCCGGTCTCGAGCACCGTCTCGAGCGGGTCGCGATCGTGAACGGCATTTCGTTCATCAATGATTCGAAAGCGACGAACGTGGAATCGGTGGCGGTCGCGCTGCAGAGTTTCGACGCGCCGATCGTGTGGATCGCGGGCGGCCGGCCGAAGAAGCCGAACTTCCGCGATCTTCGCGATCTCGTGTCGATCCACGTGCGGGGTCTCGTCCTGATCGGCGAGGCCCGGCGGCTCATCGAGGAGGCGTTCCCGGAACTGCCGGAGCGCTGCTACGCGAACTCGATGGAGCAGGCGGTTCTCTTGGCGTACCGGATGGCGCGGAAGGGGGACGTGGTCCTCCTCTCCCCCGGCTGCACGAGTTTCGATTGGTTCCGCGACTTCGAGGACAGGGGAAGGGTGTTCAAGGAGGCCGTGCGGGCGCTCGTCGAGAAGGAGAAGCATGAAGACTGAAGGATCATCCGAGGGATTCCGCGCGGAGCGTTGCGGGCCGGACCGCGTCTTGCTCGCTGCCGTTCTCCTTCTCGTCGGGATCGGGATCGTAGTTGTCTTGAGCGCGAGCAACTTCCGCGCGGCGGAGATGTTTCGAGACCCGCATCACTTCCTCAAGAACCACTTGGTTCGGGTGGCGATTGCGCTCTTCGGGCTGTGGGCCGCCTATCGGACCGACTACCGCGCGCTCACGCGCCGTTCGCGTTTCTTGATGGGGATCGGAATCGGGCTTCTTGTGCTCGTTCTCTTCATCGGGTGGGGCGACGACGAGCGCGGGGCGCGCCGCTGGATCCGCTGGGGGCCGATCTCGTTCCAGCCGAGCGAGCTCGCGAAGCTCCTCATCATCGTTTACTTGGCGGGATTCCTCTCGAGAAGGCAGCGGAGCCTCGATATCTTTCGTCCTCTCGTGCCGCCGATCGGAGTGCTCGGCGCCGTCATCGTCCTGATCGCGCTCGAGAAGAACCTCTCCGCGGTCGTGCACGTCGCGGCCCTCTCGATGCTCGTTCTCTTCGTGGGAGGAATCCGCTTGATCCATCTCGCCAAGGTGGCCGCGCTCTTTCTCGTCGTGGCGGCCGTCTCCGTCGCGGCCTGCCCGTATCAGCTCGATCGGATTCTCGACAGGAAGGACGGGCGGGAGGACCGAAGAGCGTCCGACTACCAGGTCGACCAGTCGCTCATCGCCCTCGGTTCGGGCGGGCTCACGGGGGTCGGCATCGGGCAGTCGAAGCAGAAGTACTACTTCCTCCCCGACTCGCACACCGATTTCGTCCTCGGAATCGTCGGGGAGGAGGCCGGGATCCTCGGAACCGGTGCGGTGATGGTCCTCTTCCTCATCTTCGCCTGGCGCGGGATGCGGATCGCCGCGCGCGCCCCCGATCGGGAGGGAAGACTGCTCGCCGCGGGGATCACTTTCCTCGTTGTTCTTTACGCGATGATGAACATCGCGGTCGTCACCGACGCGATACCGACGACCGGGGTCCCTCTCCCGTTCGTGAGCTACGGGGGCTCGTCGATCATCGTCGCGCTTTTCGGGACCGGCGTGCTTCTCAACATATCGCGGCAGTCGTACCGGCGTTCGTTCGCTTCGGCGGATCTCGCGTGCGAGCGGCTCGGGAAAAGGAGTCCATGAGAGTGATCTTCGCGGGCGGCGGAACCGGGGGGCACATCTTCCCCGCGGTGGCGGTGATCGAGGAGCTCCGCGCGCGCGCGCGCCTCGAGCCGCTCTTCGTCATCGGCGGAGTCCGCGGCGCTCGGCTTCTCGAGCCGTACGGGATTCCGTGGCGGTCGATCCCGGTGCGCGGCATGCCGCGGAGAAACCGCGCCGCGCTCGCCGGCTTCTTCCTCCTGCTTGCGTTCGCCGTGATCCGATCGCTCGCGCTTCTTCTTCGTTGCCGGCCGGACGCGGTGGTCGCGATGGGAGGATACGCGAGCACGCCGGTCGCGTTCGCGGGGGCGCT
>JAGUYC010000142.1 GCA_020061515.1 Gemmatimonadota bacterium | reverse complement strand
GGTCGAATGCCCGGCGCGCATTCGATGCAAGGGGCCGCGCTGCCCGCACCATCCCTGCATGGAGCGGATCGACCCGCGCGAGCTCTTCGAGGCGATCCGCGCGCGTCTCGGGAAGGAGGCTCGACAGACATGAGGGAGGCGCTCTCCGTCGTCATCATCACGAAGAACGAGGAAGACGAGATCGAGGAGTGCCTTCGGAGCGTCTCTTGGGCGGACGAGATCGTGCTCGTCGATTCCCATTCGACCGATCGGACCGTCGAGATCGCAAGGCGCTTCACCGACCGGATTCACGAGAGGGCGTTCTCGGGATTCACCGAACAGAAGCAATGGGCGACCGACCGCGCGCGGGGGCCTTGGATCCTCAATGTCGACGCCGACGAGAGGGTGACGAATGCGCTCCGCGAGGAGATCCGGGCGATCCTCGAGAAAGGAACGTCCTCGGTCGGCTTCCACATTCCACGGCTCACTTGGTATCTCGGGCGCTTCGTCCGCCACGGCACGTGGGTTCCGGACCGAAAGCTCCGGCTCTTCCGCAAGGACCGCGGGCGATGGACCGGAGGGAGCGTGCACGAAAGCGTCGTGATCGACGGCTCGGCGGGCACGCTTCGAAACCCGATCCTCCACTACTCGTTCCGGACGCTCGCGGACCACTTCCGGACGATCGACCGCTTCACGCGCCTCGCGGCGGAGGACCTCGCCGCAAGGGGCGAGGGAGGATCCCTTCTCCGTCTCCTCGTCCATCCGCCCGCGACGTTCGTCAAGAGCTTGTTCCTCCGGCTCGGCTTCCTCGACGGTTGGCGCGGCTTTCTCATCGCCGCGCTCTCGGCGCGTCATTCGTATCTCAAGTATGCCCGCGCGAGGGACGCGCTGCGCGCGAGGCGAACGCGAGGGGGCGGAAGATGACTCAGGATGAGAAACCCGCCGTCGCGGTCGCCTGCTCCTCCCCCTCGTGGGGAGGAATGGAGATGGAGGCGGTCTTCTCGGCCGCGGCGCTCGCGGAACGCGGGTATCCGGTTCTCTTCCTCGCGAGAAGAGGAACTCCCATCGAGCGGGAGGCGCGCGAGCGGGATCTCGCGGTCTTCCCGATTCTCTCCGGAAGCCACATCGCTCCCCTCACGATCCTTCGCGCCGCTCGGCTCTTCCGAAAGAACGCCGTCCGGCTCGTTCACGCCGAGTATTCCAAGGATCTCTGGACCGTCGTTCCCGCCGCGCGCCTCGCCGGAGGAGTTCCGGTGATCCTCACGAAACACATCGCCTCCTCGATCGACAAGAAGGACCCGCTTCACCGCTTCCTCTTCTCGCGCACGGCGCGCGTCGTCGCGATCTCCTCGGCGATCCGGGAGAATCTCTTGAAGAGAACGCCGATCCCTCCCGAACGGATCGTGACGATCCCGAACGGGGTCGATCTTGAACGCTTCAAGGATTGGGGATCCTTCCGCGCCGAGGCGCGCGCCGAGTTCGGGATCCGCCCGGACGCGCCGCTCGCGGGCCTCGTCGGGCGAATCTCGCGAGGGAAGGGACATCTCGAGTTCCTCCGGGCGGCGGCCGCGGTGAAGAAGCGCGTCCCCGGCGTCCGCTTCCTCATCGTCGGTTCCGTCACCAAGGGAGAGGAGGCGACCGCGCGCGAGGCGGAGGCGTTCGCGCGCGAGGCGGGGCTCGAGGAGGACGTCCGGTTCACCGGCTTTCGCGGCGATATTCCGCGAATTCTATCCGCGCTCGACGTTCTCGTCGTCCCGTCCCGCTCCGAGGCGTTCGGGATCGTCGTCGTCGAGGGGATGGCCGCGGGGCGTCCGATCGTCGCGAGCGGAAGAGCCGGAATCCTCGACATCGTCTCGGACGGCGAGACCGGAATCCTCTTCCCTCCCGACGATTCGGAGAAGCTCGCCGAGGCGCTCGTCCGGGTTCTCGAGGATCCCGATCTCGGACGCGCGATGGGAGAGAGAGGACGAAGGCGCGCAGAGGATCTCTTCGATCGAAGGAAAAGGACCGATCGCGTGGAAGCTCTCTACGGCGAGATCCTGGAGGAACGCTTCCGAGCGGCCGAAGGCAATCGCGCGGACGCTTCCTCGCGCGCGCCTTCGCGCGTCTGGACGAACCGCCACGGTCTTCTCCGCGTTCCGTGGAGGATCTCGCTCTTCCTTTCGATCGTCTTCTCGCTCTCGATCGCCTCGTTTCTCCTCCTTGCTCCCCTCCTTCGCCCGCTCCTCGGGCGGGACGACGCACTCGGCGTGCAGGGGATCCCTCTTTCGCTCGCCGCCGCCGGATACGTCCTCGGGATCGCCTCGGTCTTTTTCTCGGGGGCGTTCGTCGCGCGCCGCTTCGACCGGCGGCCGGCCGCGAGCCTCGGTCTCGGTTTCCATCCGAGATGGATCCAAGATCTCGCGCACGGCCTTCTCCTTGGAGCCCTCCTCATCGGAGCCGTCGCCGGCGTGTCGGCCGCCGCAGGGACTCTCTCCCTCGCGCCCGCCGGCCATCCCCTCTCGACGGTGCTTCGCGACACCCTCCGCATCTTCTTCCTCTTCGCTCTGGTCGCGGTCTTCGAGGAGCTCCTGTTCCGCGGGTACCTTCTCCAAGTCCTCGCCGAGGGGATCGGAAAGGCCCGGGCCGCGCTTCTCCTCTCGGCCGCCTTCGGCGTCACCCACGCCTTCAACACGGGAGGAACCGCGGCGGGCGCGCTCTCGACCGGCTGCGCGGGGCTCCTTCTCTCGCTCGCCTACTTCCGCACGAGAAGCCTCTGGCTCCCGATCGGGATCCACACGACGTGGAACTTCGCTCTCGGATGGATCCTCGCGGCGCCGGTGAGCGGCGAGGTCCTAGAAGGCACTCCGTTTATTTATCAAGCATCAGGACCTGAATGGATGACGGGCGGAGCGTTCGGACCGGAAGCCGGCCTGCCGGCGCTCGCCGGGATGGGGCTTCTCGCGCTCTACCTCGCGCGATCGAAGAGGGTTCGCGCCACGGAGGAGGCGCTCCGCGCCTTTCCGCCGCCGGAGGAGAGAGTCTGAAGGGGACACGCACCTCTTTTGAAGCGAAAGAGGTCCATGTCCCCTAGCCGGGCTAACGCTCGCGGTCCTTCTTGGCGCCGCTCGCCCCTCGCACGCGCTCGGTCTCGGCGGGATTGTCGATTCGAAAACGGCGGACGACGCGGCCGAAACGGCGCTCGATCGCCCGGCGCCTCTCGTTTCGGCGAGGCGTCGATCGGTCTCTATGCTCGCCCGCTCGCAGATTGTCGGATCGGGCGTGTTGGAATCCGGTCATCAGCGAACACCGCCTTTCGGAAGGGCGTGGTCTCTCGGCTCGAAAACGGTTCCCTCGGCCCGTTCGTTCCGGGAGCGGCGGGCCCGGCCTCCTCCCGCGCGCGTCGAGCCTTTGGGCCGCGAACGGGGGCGGGGGGACGGCGCCGACGGACGATCGAGGAATCGACGGCCGCGATCGGTTTATACTAGGCGCGCCGAGCGTTTTGGTCAAGCAGAACCCGGCACTTTCGGGCGCTCCTTTTCGAGCGCGGGGGGGAATCATGGAGCTTCCGGTCATCGAGTACCTCCGGTGGGCGAGGGAAACGAAGAACGTCCCGTTCGATCTCTCCCGCAGCGGAATGGAAGAGATCCCGCTCGACAGGCTCGGCGTCCCCCCGGAGAAGCTCCTCGTTCCCGAGCCGCCCGAATGGGGAAGCCCGACGCTTCGCTCCGCGATCGCCGCCTCGTACGGGCTGCCGGAGAAGAACGTCCTTCCCGCGAACGGGACGACGTTCGCCCTCTTCCTCGTCTACGCGGCGCTTCTTGATTCCGGGAGCCGGGTTCTCGTCGAGGAGCCGGCGTACGAGCCGATCCGAAGAATTCCCGCTCTTCTCGGCGCGCGGATCGACCGCCTCCCGCGGCCGTTCGAGAAGGGCTTTCGCTTCGATCGCGAGCGTCTTCTCGATGCTCTCGCGCCCGACGTGCGGCTCGTCGCGCTCACCGACCCGCACAACCCGAGCGGCGTTCGCCTGACGCGGGAGGAGAGGGATTGGCTCGCGGCGGTCGCCGAGGACCGGGGCGTCGATATTCTCATCGACGAGGTGTACGCCGACTTCGCGCGCCCGGACGGAGTCGAGGAATCGCCCGAGTACGCGAACGCCTTTCGCCACGGAACGCGCATGATCTCGGTCGGCAGCCTGACCAAGGTGTACGGCCTCGGACGGCTTCGCGTCGGATGGATCCTCGCGCGCGAAGAAGCGATCCGGCGCGCGGCTCCGATCTACGACTACACGATCGGGGATCTCTCCGGCCCGTCGGTCGCGCTCGGCGCCGCCGCGCTCGCGAG
>JAGUYC010000181.1 GCA_020061515.1 Gemmatimonadota bacterium | reverse complement strand
GGAGCGGGAGCACGCCCGCCATCTCGCCGATCACGTTCACGAGCTCGGCGTCGCCAGGGATCACGATCTTCGCGTTCTCGCGGAGCGCCCGCTCGACCGTTTCGAGCTGCCGGAGAAGCTGCGCGTTTCCGATGAAGTATCTGTTCGCCGCCTCGTTCACGAGACGGATCGCTTCGGCCTCGCCCTCCGCCGCGAGGATCTTCGCCTGTTTGATTCCCTCCGCCTTCTTGATCTCCGCCCGTTTCATCCCGTCCGCTTCACGCTCTCTAGCGTTCGCGAAGTCGAGCGCCGCGATCTTCTCGTTCTCTGCCTTCACGACCTTGTTCATCGTCTCTTGGACGTCCTTGGGCGGGTCGATCTCCTTGAGCTCCGTGCGGACGATCTCCATCCCCCAACTCTTCGTCTCTTGGCTCAGCGTCGCGAGGAGCTCGCGGTTGATCCGGTCCCGCTCGCTGTTCGCGGATTTCAGGGTGAGCGTCCCGATGATGTTCCGGAGGGTCGTGCGGGCGAGGTTCACGATCTGATAGATGTAGTCGTTCACGTTGTACTGCGAGGCCTTCACGCTCTCCTCGTCCGCCTTCACCTTGAAATACACCTGGGCGTCGACGCTCGCGTTCAGATTGTCGTTCGTGATGATCTCCTGCGGCTGCGCGTCGATCATCTGTTCGGTGACGTTCACGCGGACCATCCGCTCGATGATCGGAATCACCCAGTTGAAACCGGGGCGGGCGAAGCGCTGGTACTTCCCGAGTCGTTCGACGAGACCCCGATGCGTGGGGCGGACGATCCTGATTCCCGCGAGAAAAAAGATGAACAGGGCGACGGGGACGGTGACTGGGACCATGTCGGCTCCTTCCTTCGGACTCAAAGATCCGGCGCTTCTCGCGAAGGTAACCCCCGCGCGAGCCGCGCACAAGGATGTCGCGCGATGAGAGGAGATGTGCCCGCGGACTCATCCGGGCTCCGGCAGCTCTACCTGGGATCGCTGCCGCTTCTTCGACGGACGCGCGCGGCCGCCTCGTGGGGCCGTCCAAGGAGCTCTGTGGTACACTTCACCCGACCGGCCCCGGAGAGGGGAATCGGAGGGTCGCTGAAATGGCACAACCCTATGATTTGATTGTAATTGGATCTGGCCCGGGCGGGTACGTCGCCGCGGTTCGCGCCTCTCAGCTCGGCCTTCGAACCGCAGTCGTCGAAAAGGAAAAGGCGCTCGGCGGGACCTGCCTCCACTGGGGCTGCATCCCAACCAAGGTACTCCTTCACGCCGCCGAAATGAAAGAAAGCCTCGAACACATGAAGCAATACGGCATCGAGGCGAGGGACGTCTCCGTCGATTGGTCGAAGCTGATGCGCCGGAAGAAAGCCGTCGTCGACAAGGGCGCCAAGGGCGTCGAGTACCTATTGAAAAAGGGGAAGGTCGAGGTCGTGCCGGGAACCGCGTTCATCGAGTCCCCCGGCCGCGTTCGCGCGGCGGCCGAAGGGGCCGCGCCGCGCGTTCTTGAAACAAGAAACATCGTGGTCGCGACCGGATCGCGCGTCGCCTCGATCCCCGGCGCCGACTTCGACGGGGAGCGGATCCTTTCGAGCGACGACGCGCTCTCTCTCGATCGTGTGCCCGACTCGATGATCGTGCTCGGCGGCGGCGCGGTCGGCGTCGAGTTCGCGTCCCTCTTCCGCAGCTTCGGCTGCCGGGTGACGCTCGTCGAGATGCTCCCCTCGCTCCTCCCGCTCATGGACGCGGATCTCGGGCAGGAGCTCGCCCGGGCGTTCAGGAAACGCGGAATCGAAGTGAAGGTCGGCACGAAGTTCTCCTCGGTCGACGCGAGCGGCGAGGATCTCCGCGTGACGATCGAGAAGACAGAGGGCGGCGAAGGGGAAGTCGTTTCGGCCTCCAAGCTCCTCGTCGCCGTCGGGAGGAAGCCCGCGACCGACGGCCTCGGGCTCGATGAGTTGGGGGTTGTCCGGGAGCGCGGCTATATTCAGGTGGGGCCGCGAATGGAAACGAACGTACCGGGGATCTATGCGATCGGAGACGTGGTGAAGACCGCGGCGCTCGCGCACCTCGCCTCCGAGGAAGGGGTCGTCGCCGTCGAGACGATCGCGGGCCGCGATCCAGAACCGGTCGATCACGACCTCGTTCCCTCTTGCGTCTACTCGATGCCGGAAGTCGCCTCGGTCGGGATCTCGGAGGAGCGCGCGAGAGAAGACGGGCGCGAGGTTCGCGTGGGGAAGTTCCCCTTCGCGGCGAACTCCAAGGCGTCGGTGCTCGGCGAGACGGCCGGCTTCGTCAAGATCGTCGCGGACGGCCGGTACGGGGAGATCCTCGGAGCGCACATGATTGGGCCTCGCGTCACCGAGCTGCTCTCCGGAGTTGTCGCCCTCATGCGGGCCGAGGGAGGAATCGAGGAGCTCGGCCGGACGATTCATCCCCACCCCACCCTTTCGGAGGCGATCCGCGAAGCGGCGCTCTCCGCCGGGGACGGAGCGATTCATATCTAAAGGATGCGGGTCCGATGACGGAACGGGAGTCGGCATGGAAGTGAAGATGCCCCAGATGGGGGAGAGCGTCGCCGAAGGCACGATCATCAAGTGGCTCGTCAAGGAAGGGGACCGCGTCGAGAAGGATGCTCCGCTGTTCGAAATCTCGACCGACAAGGTCGACGCGGAGATTCCCTCGCCGGAGTCCGGAGTCATCGTGAAGATCCTCGTCCCCGAGGGGACGACCGTCGAGGTGGGCCGCGCGGTCGCTGAGATCTCTCCTCTTGGGGAGGAGGACGCGCGAAAGCCGGAGAGGAAGAAACCGGCGGAGAAGCCCCCCGTCGCGGCGGTCCCGTCGATTCCGCCCGCGACGAAGCCTGCGGCGCCGAAGCCCGAGGAGAAAGCTCCCTCGCTCCCGGTTCCCTCCTCGAGCGCACGCGTTCCGGTGAGAATGCCCCAAATGGGGGAGAGCGTCGCCGAGGGGACGATCATCAAGTGGCTCGTCAAGGAAGGCGACCGTGTCGAGAAAGACGCTCCTTTATTTGAAATCTCAACCGAAAAGGTGGACGCGGAGATCCCGTCGCCCCAAGCGGGGATTCTCGCGAAGATCGACGTCCCCGAGGGAGGGACGGTGGAAGTGGGAAGCGTCGTCGCGTGGATAGAAGAGGATGGCGCCGCCGGGCGGCAGGAAGAGCCGGCCGCGCCGGTCGCCGAGCCCTCGCGCTCGCGCGAGCGAATGTCC
>JAGUYC010000190.1 GCA_020061515.1 Gemmatimonadota bacterium | reverse complement strand
TCCTCTCGGAGCCGTCGAAGGACCTCCTCCTCGACGTCGTCCGCCGTGAAGCGCGAGGAGGCCCGGTCGGCCGCCTCGCTGTTCAGCGAGGTCTGCGGCGCGATGAAATACCGCCCGCTCTCGACGTTCAGATAGCGCGCGCTCTCGCTGAGGCGACGGAGCGCATCCCCGAACACCGCCGGGCTCTCCCCCGGCTGCGCCGAGCCGAGCTTCACGTGCAAAGCACTGACGCCCCGGTTCGCCGAGTCCTTGTGCGGGGCCGACCCGAGAAAGACCGTCCGCGCCACGCGCCGGCACGCCGAGTATTTCCCGAGGTTCGGGTTCTCCCGATCGATCTCGTGCGGCTTCGAGTTCGGGCCGTCCACATCCCGCTCGATCGCGGGGAGCCAGTTGTCCTCGAGATAGCGCACGAGCTCGTCCCGCACCGATTGCTCGTCGATCGGGATCGTCGCCGGCAGAATCAAGAGGTTCCGGTCGTCCCTCTCCCAGAGCGTGTGGATCACCGCCGACATGAGTCGGAGCACGCCGCGCGTCCGCTGGAAGCGCTCGAGCGTCGACCAGTCGTCGTAGAGCCGATCGAAGAGCTCCGGATGGATCGGATAGCTCGCCTGAATGCGCTTCTCGTAATCGCTCTTGATGCACGCCGCGGGGAATTCCTTCTGATCTTTCTGGTACATCTCGGCGAACGCGCGCGCCACCGCGTCGCGCGTCCTGTGATCGGTGATCGGCTCGAAAAGCCGCCGGCGCACGATCTCGAACCCCTCCTCGGTGCTCGCCGGCCGCCAGCTCGCCTCGGCGCGCCCGACCACCTTCTGGAGTTTCGCGAGCGTTTCCTTCCCCCCCTCGCCGCCGACCTCGTACTCCGACACCGGGATGCTGAGAACGACCACCGTCTGCGGCGTCGCCCGCGCGGCTTCCGTCAACACCTGCGCGAAGGTGATGTTCGCGTCGAAGCTCCCCGCGGGGAGGCCCCGCTTGTCGACGAGCTGACGCACGAGCGCGACCCACTCGTCGATCAGCACGATGCACGGCGCCGCGAGGTTGAACAGCTCCTGCAAGGTCTCCGACCCCGGGCTCACGCCGTGGCGATCGCTCTCCGCGACGAGCGCGTACCCTTCCCGGCCGAGAAGCTGATAGGCCATCTCGCCCCACAGCGTGTTCGTCTTCGTTCCGTCCTGCTTCTCGCGCGGCTTCGCCGGATCGAACGCGGTCCCGACGAGGACCGCCTTCCGCGCCTGCACCAGCTCCGGGGCCCCCGCCTCGCGCACGACCTCGTCCATCCCCGCGAGGTCCGCCGCCTTCGCCCCCGAGACCATGTGGTAGAGCGCGAGGAGCGAGTGCGTCTTGCCGCCGCCGAAATTGGTTTGGAGCTGAACGATTGGGTCCGCGGTCCCTCCCGAGAGACGCCGGAGCGCGCCGACGAGGAGCTTCCGGAGCCCTTCGGTGAGGTACGTTCGTCGGAAGAACTCGACCGGCTCCTGGTACTCGGTCTCCGCCTTCTTTCGGTCGACCTGCGAGAGGTCCGCGACGTACTCGACCTGAAGGAAACGTCCCGATCGCACGTCCGGGTGCGGCGCCGCGATCTCGCGCCACGGCGCGTAGCGGTCGATCGGCGTCCCCGCGATCGGCATCGCCGCGGCCTTCTTCTGGTCGCGCCGCGCTTGCTCTTGATAGCGATCGCGAAGAAGCGCCTGCCGGTGCGTGTCGAGCTCCTCCGCCTGATCCGCCGCCGAGATCGCCGAGAGGAGCCGATGCCCGGAATCGAGCGCGCGGTGCGCGTCCTCGGTCGAAAACGCTTCCTGGTGCGCCCAGCGGATGCGCACTCCCTTCAGCTCTTCGACGATCGGGCGCATCGCCGGCCCGAGGACCTTCTCGAAGACGGCCTTCCAATGGCCCGAGGTCATGATGACGAGGAGCGCGGCGACATCGAGGAACTTCTCCCTCCCCGGTTCGTCGGGAAAGACATCGAGCGCCCTCTCCCTCCAGCTCTCTTTGTACTTCGCCTGGAGCTCCCTCTCCACGAAGGGGCGAAGGCCCTCTTGAAGGAGGTCCATCATCTTCCCGACGCGTTCACGGTTGCTCTGCGCCACGGCTTCCCCCCTTTATGCGAAAAGGTCTTCCTGCGGCTTCGGCCTTCCTTCGCTCTTCGCGGCGAGGTCCGCGATCGCCGGCCAGGCGATGACGAGCGTGTTGTAATGAAACGCCTCCTCCGCCCACTTCTTCTTCTCGCAGATACTATAGAGGCGGTAGGCGAGCTCGCGTGCGTCGTCCGCGCGCGGGCCGACGCGGTGGAGAAGTTCGGCGGCGTCCCATTCGCTCCGCGCGAGCGCGAGGATGAGATGCTGCGCGATCTCCCAGACGGTGAGGCGCTCGTCGGTCGACGGGTTCCACGCGGGGTCGAGCTCCTCGCGGCGGAGAAGGCGGACCTTGCCGGCTTTGGCCTTGAGGAATCCGGCGCGGACCATGCCCTCGACGGAGGTGTTCTTGGCCCTGGAGAGATCGTCTGCTGGACCGAAGGGTCCTTCGGACATGCCGAACTGATCGAACCACGCAATCGCCCAGCGCGTGTCCGGATCGAAGTCCCCTTCCTGCTCGGCAAGGATCTCTTCGAGCGCTTGATTGATAAGGCCGAGCGCCATGCGGACGCGCATCGGCGTCCCGTCCGCCTCGAGCACCTGACTGTATCGGGAATAGACTCCCATGCCGGGGCCGATCGAGGCCTGTGCCAGATCGACCGGCGCGATGTTCCCCTTCTGGAGGTTCCGGATCGCGCCCGGAAGCTCGGCCTTCAGCGCCTTAATGAACTCGCGCCGCGTGGTCTTCGGCGCATCGTCCGGGCGCGGACGGCAGACGAGGACGATGGAGGAGGCGAGGGCGTTGGTGCCGGCGGCCACGCTTCTCTGGGCCTGTTCAGTTCGTATCGGCCATGTCCCACCAATGGAGAACCCGGCCGCTAACAGGCCTTGCAGCATTGTCTCCCATCCTGTCGATGCATGATCCCCGGCCGCGGACGACTCGGCTTGTTTAAAGGCGTAGTAAAGGGTCAGGGGTGCTGTCTTGGCCTGCACGAGCCGCATAGCTCGGAAGGCCATAGCAAGACCCTGTTCGAAGAACTCCTCAGCCTCCTCTCTGCGACCGCCGAATCGATAGGGGGTCGCCACGAGCTCCTTCGACTTCGGAGAAAGCAGGGTGGCGAACAGACCAGGATAGACTCCCTTGAGAGAACGGCTAAGCCACACGAAGAAGAAGTCCGACAGATCGGCGTAGCCGATATTGTCGTAGTAAGGAGGGTCTGTGCAGACTGTCGCTTCCACCGCGGTTTCGGGAGAGCCCCCCGCGTCGACCTGACGGACTTTCGCGAGCGCTACGGGACACACTCCTTCTAGCGCTTCAGCGACCCAGAGGAACGCTCCGGCGATGTTGGCCGCGCCCCAAAGTGGGTTATTCTCGGCATAATCCCAGGACATAGGAATGGCTTGTCGAGCGAAAAGCTGTCGCATGTTCGTGTTCCCAGAGTCCCAAGAGCAGATGCTGTTGCTAAAGTCAGCCGAGCGTGAAACGCCAAGGGCCAAGTATGTCGCCACCGCATCCGCATACGCGGTCGCTCCCAGCCCGCCGGAGTCGAGAGGCGTTGGGTCGTCGGGGAGGCCGGAGGCGAGGGCGTCGGCGCGCACTTTCTCCCTCGCCTCCGATACAAGATCGCTGAACGTCGTGAGCGCCACGAGCTGGCGGGGGGTGAAGAGGTCGCGAAAGGTCTTCAGGCCATAAAGCGTGCACCAGATAGCGCGCGGTTCGTAAGCGAGCGGTTCTTCTGGAGCCCACTTCGGCTTCGCATTGGCCGCGATCTTTGCGTGCTCATCATCCGGCGGAAGATATACCCTGGATCTGTCCCCCTCCGCGACGATTGCCATGAGTTGCGCCCGCATCCTCCCCGCAGTGCCCTCGTCTTTGATGTGCTGATCTTCGGCGGCCTGATCGCAAACGAGGCACTTGAATTTCGCCCCTCGACCGATCTTCGGCGGATCCGGCGCCTCCCCTTCCCCCGTCTTCACCCGAAACCGAACCGTCTTCGCCTTCTTGTCGACGACCGGCTCGACCCACGCCTTCTTCCCCTTCTTCGTCGAGAGCCAGAAGGACCGCACGAGCGGCATTTCGGCGCCGCACGCGGGATTCGGGCACCGCACCGTCCGCGCCCAGAGCCACGCGATGACGGTCGCCTCTCTCCCCTTCCCCGTCCCGGAGGAAGACGGGATCTTCGCCTTCGGGTAGAGATGCCCGATCCGCTTTTCCGCCTCGCCCCGCATCCACTTGCCGTAGAAGCGGACGTCCTCGGCGAGACCTTGCGCGCCTCGCCAAGCTCGGAGGCCCGGCTCGCCCTCGACCCGCGCCCCCGGGTTCACGGGCGGCTTTCCCGCGAACTTCGGGGGAATCTCGATGAGCGCCTTCGTGATGAGGACCGCGACGGGATTGAGGTCGGACGCGTGCGCCTCGAGGCCGAGCCTCTGCGCCTCGAGCGGGATCGATCCGCCCCCGCAGAAGGGATCGAGAACGGGAGGCGGGTTCCCGCCGCAGGACCTCCGGATCTCGCGGCGCGCCGCCTCGAGCACCTTCTCGTTGTTCGAGTTCTCCCACTTGACGAGGTCCTCGATGATTCGAAAGAGCCTCTCGCGCTCGGCGCTTTGCGCTTCCTCCGTCGGGAACTCGTCCGGCAGGCTCGACGGATCGTCGACGAGCGAAGCGAAGAGGACCGCCCGGCACGCCGCGAGCGGCCGCCGCGCCCACCAGACATGCATCGCCCGTGGGTGATTCCGCAGGAACGGGTTCTTCTCTTTTCGCGACGCCTCGTTGATCGCCTCGAGCGGGAGCGCGACCTCAATCAGCTTCTTGCGGTGGTTCATGGGTTATGGTGCTCCAGCCTGCCGGAATGAAGAACCATAGAACTTCCCGTATTCCAGCACATTACGACGTTATGGTGGTCAACTGTGCCGCAAACGGCCCGCTTCGCACTCCATAACCTCCCCCCGGGATGCCACCCATCGAGCCTCCGCGGAGACGGCCACCTTGACGCCCCCCCGTGTCTGCGCTATGTTGACACATGCAGATTGCGACCCGGGCATCGCGACCCAGCGAGTGCATCTGCCGGTTGTCTACAATTTGGAGTCTGAGCCCGGCCCTGTGGCCGGCCGTAGGACTCCCAATGCCCCCCGCAAGGGGGGCTTTCCATTTCTCGAGAGCGACCCGCCTCTCAGCGCCGTCCCCGATCACCAAACGGATCGACCGTCGTCAATCGTCCGTCAGGAAGCTCGTAGTAGAGCGTGCCGTTGTGGGAATACACGTTCGGGACCTTACGGCGGCGGCTCTCCATCTGCGCTTTTCGGACCGCCCGATTTCCGATCCGCAGGAACTCCGCAGCTTGCCGGTACGTTTCGAGACTCAAAGATCGCTTGCTGCTCATAGTCGTTCGCCCCTCAGCTCTTATTCCTCCGCGAGTCGGAGAAACGCTTTGAAAAAGACCTCGTCTCGCACTTCCACCGTGCCCAGCTCTCCGTGCGCGACCTCGCTCAACTGGGGGCCTCCGTTGTAGAGCAGGTGCCATCGGTCTGCGAGCAGACGGTAGTCATGCCAGAAATTCTTGATGCTACGAGAAAACCGGCGCCGCACGTCCCGCTCGGGGACCGGATGCCCGCCCTTGAGGACCCTCTCATGGATCCGGGCCACGCAGGCGTCCGCACTCCCGAGATAGAGGAAGAGAATCGAGACGTCATAGCCCGCCTTCCGCGCCTTGGCCAAGACGCGCTTGAGCGTGAGTCCGGAAAGCGTGGATTCGACCACGAAGGTTCCCTTCCCGTCGATCTCAGCGGAAACCTCGGCCAGGAAAACCCGCCCTGCTTGGAGGCGCGCGTCTTCAATCGACCCCGTTTTCAATCTCTCGGCAATCATGTCGGCGCCGATGTAGGGGTATCGGTGGGTCTTTGCGTACTCCAGGGCGAACGTCGTCTTGCCTGAGCCGTTCGGCCCCCCAACGACGACGAGATGCGCTCTCGGCGGTCCCGCGGGTTCGTGCTTCATGCCATTTGCCCCCCACCCCATTGTCGTAAACTGTCAGACCGCCTGACGATCTTCAACATTCTCCGAATCACGCTCCCGGCGCCTCCGCGCGCGCAAGAAGCTCGCCGAGATCGTAGTTCACGCTCGTCACGCCGAAGTCGGGCTCGCGGCGGAAGGGGCGCCGGACGTAGCGGGGACCCTGCGCCGCATCGCCATCGACCTCGACGATCGCGAGGATGTAGTCCTCCGGTTTGTTGAGACACGTAAGGATCTCGTTCTTCGTGACCGTCACGGTCGCGGCGCCCGCCGCGCGTCCTTTCACCTCGATGAAGCGAAGGCGTTTCGTGCGCGGGTCCTTCGACTCGACGTCGTAGCCGCGCTTCTCGGCGCCGACGTCGGAGGGCTCGTTCCCGAGCGCGCGCTCGGCGGCGAGCACCGCCTCCACCGCGAGACGCTCCACACGCCGCGTCTCCCGCGCTCTCTCCGCCGCCTCCGGTTCGCCCGTCCCGAGGATCTTGTCGAGAAGCCCCGCCGGGATCACGACCGCCCCGCTCACGACGACGGGGGGCGCCGCGGAGACTCGGCGCATCCGGTCCATCTCCTCCATCCGATTTTGCAGACGCGTCTGCAATTCTTCCGCTCGCTGGTTCGCCACGCTCCACGGAAGCCGCGTCTTCTTTCCCGCCGCCTCCATGTCCTTGAGCACTTGCGCGCGATGGTTCCAGTGGATGATCTCCGCCGTGAGCCGCTTCTTGATCTCCCTCCGGCTCTTCTCGACGAACTCCTCGCGGCGCGCGCGCGCCTCGGCGAAGTGCTCCGGCACGATCTCCGCGGCGGCGTAGGTGAGCGCCGTCTCCTCGAGGTCGCGCGAGAGCCACGCCTCGCGAAGATGCGGCTCGACCGCGCCCCTCTCCTCATCCGAGAGCGGCTCGTAATCGAGATGCGGCGCAAAGCCGGCCGATCGGACCTTTCCGTCCTTCTCGATCTCGACGAAGCGCACTTGCCTCGAGATCTCGCGATAGAGACCCAGCCTCTCGGGGCGTCCGTCGCGCACCGCGTGTTCGAGACACACAAGAACGCGCGGCGTCTCCTCCGGATCGCTCCGGTCGACGAGCACGGCGCCCTGCTTGAGAAGACCGCGGCTCCGCTCGAGCGTGAGATCGAGCGTCGCATCGAGAAGAGGATGCCCCGGGCACACGAAGTCGGCGACCGGCTTGCCGGGAATCGCCAGGAGCTCTTTCTCGAAGGCGATCCGCTCGTAGCTTCGAAGAACCGGCGCGCGAACGCCGATCTGCCGGTCTCGGCTCCGGATCGATCCGGGAACGTGCAGGACTTCGTAGCGGCCGCTCTCCCGTTCGACCGTCCTTCCGCCGAGCCTCCGGAACGCTTCGAGGAAAAAGCTTGATATGTAATGCGGCTGGAGACGGCGGGCCGCGGCGCGCTCCATATCCTCTCGGATCTTCTGAAGCCGGCGCGCGTCGAGAGCGTCGTGCGCGAGCGCTCTCTCGTCGAAAAGATCCCTGAGCCGCTCGGCGTCGAACGCGCCGTCGATCACCCGCTCCATCCGCTCCCGAACCTCGGGCCGGTCGCCGTAGCGGATCGCCTCGACCAAGAGGTCCTTGAGCGGCACGCCTTCGAACACGATCCCGCCGAGAACGTTGAACACCTTCCCCTGAAGGGCGGCGCGCTGCTCCTCCACCTTGTCGAGCAACCGCCGGTAGACCGCGCCCTCGCGCGTCTCGCCCGCGACGAGATTCCACATGTGGCAGACCTCCGTCTGCCCGATCCGATGGATGCGCCCGAAGCGCTGCTCGAGCCGGTTCGGGTTCCACGGGAGGTCGTAGTTCACCATGAGGTGCGCGCGATAGAGGTTGATCCCCTCGCCGGCCGCGTCGGTGGCGACGAGGATGAGCGTGTCCTTGTCCTGCATGAAGAGCTTCTGCGTCTTGCGGCGCTCGTCGCGCCCCATCCCGCCGTGAATCTGGGCGACCTGATCGGGCCGCCCGACGAGCGTGCGGATTCTTTCAACGAGGTAGTTCAGCGTGTCGCGATGTTCGGTGAAAACGACGAGCTTCCGGCGCTCGCCGCCGTTCTGGAAGATGAGCGTTTTGTCCTGAAGGATCGAGGAGAGCTCTTCCCATTTTCGGTCGCGGCCGCTCCGGCGGACGGAGAGCGCGAGCGCTTCGAGCCGGCCGAGCGTCGCGATCTCCGCTTCGAGCTCCGCGATCGTGCGGCTCGCCGTCGCCCGATCGACGATCTCGGATTCCTGCTTGTCGAGCTCGTCGTCTGGGGCCTCGTCGAGGTCGTCGTAGTCGTCCTCGCTTCGGAGCTCGGGCTCCGGGCGCGACCCGATGAGGGCGTCCGCCCCGCGCTTCTCGAGCTTCTCCTCTTCGAGACGTTCGATGAGGCGCTCGCGGCGGCGGCGAAGCGATTGGACGATCGCCTCGGGCGAGGAGGCGAGCCTTCGCTGAAGAACCGTGAGGGCGAAGCCGACGGTGTTCCGCCGTCCCTCGCTCTCCAGGCGATCCGCGCGGTTGAACTCGTCGCGCACGTAGTCGGTGACCGCTTTGTAGAGAGCGGCCTCCTCGTCGGAGAGCTTGTAATCGACCGTGTGCGCGTGTCGCTCGGGGAAAAGGGGCCGGCCGTCGAACTTCACGAGGTCTTCCTTGACCATGCGGCGCATCATGTCCGAAACATCCGCCGTGTGCGCCGCGTCTCGGTACTTCCCCTCGAAGCGATCGCCGTCGATCAGCGCCATGAAGAGCTGGAAGTCGTCTTCCTTGCCGTTGTGCGGGGTCGCGGTCATGAGGAGGAAGTGGCGCGTGATGCCGGAGACGAGCCGGGCGAGCTTGTAACGAAGCGTCGCCTTCATGTCGCCGCTGAAATAGCTCGCCGAGCATTTGTGCGCCTCGTCGAACACCGCGAGATCCCAATCGACCTGCCTCAGCTTGGTCTGAAGGTCGTCGTTTCGCGCGAGCATGTCGAGGCGGCAGATCGCGAGGGGACTTTCCTGAAACCAGTTTCCGGTGCGGGCCGCCTCGGCGTCGTCGCGGGTCAGGATCTTGAAGGGGAGGTGGAACTTCTGATCGAGCTCGTCCTGCCACTGCTCGACGAGGATTCCGGGACAGACGATGAGACACCGTTCGATGTCGCCCCGCATGAGGAGCTCTTTGATGAAGAGGCCAGCCATGATCGTCTTGCCGGCGCCCGGATCGTCCGCGAGGAGAAAGCGAAGCGGCTGGCGGGCGAGCATCTCGCCGTAGACCGCTGTGATCTGATGCGGGAGCGGCTCCACGAGGGACGTGTGCACCGCGAGCAAGGGGTCGAAGAGGTGCGCGAGATGGATGCGGTACGCCTCGGTGGCCAGGCGGAAGAGATCGCCCGGCGCGTCGAAGCCCCATGCCGCCGCGCGGTCGAGGATCTCGAGCGTCGGCTCACGATCGCGGAAGAGAAGCTCGGAGCCGAGAGCGCCGCTCGGCGTCTTGAATGTCAGCTCGACGACGTCCGTTCCGCGCCACGAGGCGTCGATCACGGTCACGGGACCGGACGGATCGATCCCCTTCACGAGGGCGCCGCGAGTGAGGTCTTCGAGTCGGGCCATGGCATTCTCGCGCTCGTCGTTTGGGGCAGCCGCCGATGTGTCGTTGAGGTCCATCATTTTAGCACCGAAGGGGATCGAGGCCGAGCGGTTTCGGGCGGGCGCTTCCCGCGCCGAGGCCGCTCAACGATCCCGTTCCTCCTCGTCGTCCTCTTGCTCGCTCCCCTCCTCCTCCGGCTCGTCCAGAGGGCGGTTGCGGCCGGTGATCGTGCGCCAGGCGTCCATCAGGAGGAGCGTGACGAGTTCGGTCCACGACATGGTGAACCCTCCGTCGGGCGGGGCGGCTGAAGGGTTCGAGCGGCCGCCCAGGTCCGACATGTGGCGCGGGGCCGGATCGTGCCCGCGCGGATGAAGAAAGCAACTCAGGTGCCGGAATCGACGCCGTATCGCTTCAGCCAGTTGGTGAGGGTCTGATAGGAGGGGAGGCCGACGAGATCGGCCGCCTTCGTCTTGTTCCCTCGGGCCTCGTCGAGCGCGCGACCGAGGTAGTGGCGCGCGACCTCCGCAAGAAGGTCGGGGAGCGAAAAGCCTTGCCCGAGAGGACGATGGAGGACCTGCTCCTCGCCGGACGCCCCGAGCGGAAGGAGCGCGTCGCGCGCCTCCTCGGCGGTGATCGTCCCCTCCGCGCTCCAGAGCGCGGCTCTCCGAAGCGTGTTCTGAAGCTCGCGGACGTTCCCCGGCCAGGGATGCTGGAGGAGAAGATTTTTTGCGCCTGCGGAAAGATGTTTCTTTCGGTAGCCCGGGTCCTCGGTGCTCTCCTCGTTGATGCGTTCGAGAAGGCGATCGACGAGAAGGCCGAGGTCCCCGGGGCGCTCGCGGATCGGCGGAAGGTGGAGGAGCGCGACCGCGAGGCGATAGAAGAGGTCCGGGCGGAACGCGCCGCTCGCGACGAGGCCGAGAAGCGGGCGGTTCGTCGCCGAGACGATGCGGACGTCGACCGGGACGGCGTCGGTCGAGCCGACGCGCGTGATGCTCCTCTCCTGAAGCGCGCGAAGGAGCTTCACCTGCGCGGCCGCGGGGAGCTCGCCGACCTCGTCGAGGAAGAGCGTCCCGCCGTGCGCCGCCTCGAAGTACCCGGCCTTGCGGCGGTCGGCTCCCGTGAACGCGCCCCTCTCGTGCCCGAAAAGCTCCGACTCGACGAGCTCGCTCGGGATCGCGCCGCAGTTCACCGGAACGAACGGCTTTTCGCGGCGCGGGCTCGCGTTGTGGATCGCGCGCGCGAGAAGCTCCTTCCCCGTCCCCGACTCCCCCTCGATCAGAACCGGAACCGAGCGCGTGGCGACGCGGCGCGCGCGAAGAACGATCCGCTTCATCACCGCGCTCCGATGGAGGATGTCGGCGAACTCCGGCGCGGCGGGGGGGAGACCGGCGGAGAGGCGCTCGAGCTCCTCGTCCGGGCGCCTGAGGAGATCCGGGAGGAAGTCGGCCGAGATGTCGAAGGGGACCGCGGCCGCACGCACGCCGTGCCCCAGCGACGACTCGATCAGCGTCGCCGGGAAGCGGGTCTTCCCGAGGAGGATCCAGACGGCGGCCATCGCGGGCGTGCCGGGGCTCAGGTGAAAGGTCGGTGAGGCGCCCGCCGGCCCCTCCGCGCCCCCCTTCAAGACGCCCGAGACCACGCGGACCGCCGCCTCGTGGATCTCGCCGAAATCGACCGGGCTCGTAAGCGGCGCGTGATGGAGGACGACCCAGGCCTTTGTCCGCTTCCGAAGCCAGGCCGCGTACGGCCGCGCATCCGCCGCGGGGATGTCGTGAAGAAGGTGGGCCTCGTCGAACGAGCGGGCGGCGAGCGCCTGCGCGATCGGACCCGCCCCCTTCGCTTCTTCCTCCGCCGGCCCGCGGAGGTCCGCGTGGCCGATCCAGGCGAACAGGACATCCTTCGGCATGACCCGGAGAGTACAATTTCTGTTCTTTCTCCACAAGGGAATTTCTAGAATCTGAACGCGCCCTCCCCTTTCTTCTGTACCCGGTACGTGTACCAGGTACATGTACCGGGTACACGACCGGCACGACTGGGGGCACGACGTCGAAGGCGGCCCCACAACGGCTTGTATAATAACAAGTTGCGATCTTCTCGTGGGCCGGGAGCCTTTTCGGCACGCCGCCTGCTCCTCGTCCCTGTACCGGGTACAGCATTCCCGCTGTACCCGGTACAGAGCGAGGTACAGAGCGAGGAGGTCGGCTTGAACATTGCATCCGAGCCCGGGCTCGCCGCGGTCCGGTTCGTCTTCGAGAGCTTGAATCTATCCACTGAGCGAAGCGTAAGCGGGGAGCGCGGCTTCACCTGGTGGGGGCCGCGCCTCGCACAGAGAATCTGGGCGGATCGGCCCTTCGACGAGGGGGGGCGCGTCGTTTCGTGCGTGCACGCGGAGACCGATCTTCTCCGCTCGTTCCCGAACGACGAGACCGCGCTCGCGCTCCTCGGAGAGGCGGCGCGGGTGGCCTCGCTCTTCGGGCTGCTTCCTCGAAAGGACGGCGCGCTCGGCTTTTGGTCGAGCGCGTGCGTGTGCGAGGAGAACTTGACGTGGATGCCGCGTGTTCTCGCTGCGGCCGCCGCGCTCGCGGCGCGCGAGG
>JAGUYC010000208.1 GCA_020061515.1 Gemmatimonadota bacterium | reverse complement strand
GTGGCCGACAGGAACCGCGCGTCCGACGACCGGCGAGCATCGAGCGGACAGCCGCGGGCAGGACCCGCTGTTCGACATCGCCACCACGGCGGGTGACCGCGGCAGATGTCCGCGCTACCCTCCCAAGAGCCCGATCAAATGCGCGGACGCGAGCGTCCCCTTGTGAAAGTCCTCCAGGTCGAACCTCTCGTTCGGCGAGTGCGTCCGGTCGTCGTTCTGCCCCCAGCCGAGAAGAAGCGTGTCCGCTCCGAGCACCTCCTTGAACGTCTGCGTGATCGGGATCGATCCCCCCTCGCGGATGAAGACCGGCTTCTTTCCGAATCCCCTCTCGATCGCGAGCGCCGCCTTCTCGAACATCGGGAGCTTCGGATCGATGAGAAACGGCTTCCCGCCGTGCATCGGAATCACCTCGACCCGCACCGAAGGAGGCGCCGCCTTCCTCACGTGCTCCGCGAAGAGCTTCGCGATCTTCTCCGGATCCTGGTTCGGAACGAGACGCATGCTGATCTTCGCTCCCGCGCGCGCCGGGATGATCGTCTTCCCCCCCTCCCCCTGGTAGCCTCCCCACATCCCGTTTACGTCGAGCGTCGGCCGCGCCCAGCGCCGCTCGGTCGTCGTGTATCCCTCCTCGCCCCAGAGGGCGGGGACTCCGGTGATCTTCTTGTACTCCTCGTCGTCAAATGGAAGACGCGCGTACTCCTTCCGCTCCCAATCATCGAGCGGCTTCACGTCGTCGTAGAAACCGGGAATCGCGACGCGCCCATTCTCGTCGTGCATCCCGGCGATCATCTTCGCGAGCACGTTCGCCGGGTTCGCGACCGAACCGCCGAACGAGCCGGAATGTAGATCCGCGCTCGGCCCCTGGACCCGCACCTCGGCGTACGCGAGACCCTTGAGACCGTAAGTGATCGCCGGCATCCCCGGCGCGAACTGCGAAGTGTCCGAGACGACGACCACGTCGCACCTGAGCATCTCCCGATTCTCACGGAGAAACGCAGGAAGATTGATGGATGAAATTTCTTCCTCCCCCTCCAGGATGATCTTCATCGTGATCGGGAGGCTCTTCGCCTCGGCGAGCCAAGCCGCGATCGCGCGAACGTGCGTGAGAAGCTGCCCCTTGTCATCCGAGGAACCTCGCGCATAAATCTTTCCACTCTTGACCACCGGCTCGAAGGGAGGGCTTTCCCATTCGCCCAAGGGATCGGGAGGCTGCACGTCGTAGTGCCCGTAGATCAGGATCGTCGGGGCGCCCTTCGGACCCGGCGACTCGCCGTAGACGATCGGGTTCCCCGCCGTCGCCTTGACCTCCGTCTTCACGCCGGCGGCGTTCATCTTGGCGGCGAGCCACTCGGCCGCCTTCCGCACGTCCCCCTTGCGCGCCGGGTCGGCGGAAACGCTCGGGATCTTCAAGATCTCGACGAGATCCTCCACCGCCTTCTTCTTCTCCCGCTCCAACCGCTCGATGACCTTCTGAATCATGAACCGCTCCTTTTCCCTGCGGAGATCGAAACTGCATGACCGGTCCGACCCTGCGAGTGTACCAGGTACGCTCAAGAAACCGGGCCGATCGTTCGATACGTAGATTGGCCGTCGCGAGGCGGCCGTCTCGCCCGGACGGTGGGCCTTCTTCTCCACCTTCACCCATCTGCCGCCGTCCGGGTTCTTCTTTTTCCTTCGCGGTCCTCTCCACGCCGGGACGGGTTTCTGGTAGGATGGGGGCGCGGAGGAAGCCGATGAAGGTCGGAATCCTTGGACTCCCGTCATCCGGTAAGACTACTCTTTTCAATCTGTTAACGGGCTCGGACGCCGATACGACCCCCTTCTCGGCGGGAAGGCGCGGGGCGAACCTCGGCGTGGTCCGCGTGCCCGACGAGCGTCTCGCGAAGATCGCCGATCTCTACGGCTCCAAGAAAGCGGTTCCGGCCGAAATCTCCTTCGTCGATCTCGCCGGCCTCCCGGGCGCCGCGGACCGATCCGGAGAGCGCGCCGAGGACCTCCTACCGTATCTTCGCGACGCGGACGCGCTCGCCCTCGTGCTTCGCGATTTCGACTCCGAGCAGGCGCCCGCCCCCGGAGGACGCGTCGATCCAGCGGCCGACCTCGACGAGATCCGCGCGGACCTCATCCTCTCCGACCTCGCCGTCGTCGAGAAGAGACTTCCTCATCTGGAGAAGGAGAAGAAGTCGGGAGATCCCGCGAAGACCCGCGAGTGGAGCCTTCTCTTGAAGGCAAAAGAATGTCTTGAGGGAGAGGGGCGGCTCGCGGACCTCGGTCTCGATCCCGACGAGAGACGAATGCTCGCCGGATACGGTTTTTTAACCTTGAAGGGAATCCTCGTGCTCCGAAACGCCGGCGAGGACCGCCCCTCCGATCCGCCGCCCGCCCTCGCCGAGAAGGCCGCTCGACTCGGCGTTCCGGTTCTCTCCCTCAACGCGCTTCTCGAGTGGGAGATCCGCGAGCTCCCCGAAGAAGAGCGCGAGGCGCTGTACGAGAGCTACGGCATCGAGGGGCACGGAAGACGCCGCTTCATTCGGGGCGCGTACGCGGCCCTTGACCTCATCACCTTCTTCACCGCCAACCAGAACGAGGCGCGCGCCTGGCCGATTCCGCGCGGGACGACCGCCGTGCACGCCGCCGGGAAGGTCCACACCGACCTCGAGCGCGGGTTCATCCGCGCGGAGGTGATCCCCTTCGACGTTCTCGTCGAGCTCGGCGGCGAGAAGCACGCCAAGGAAAAGGGAAGGATGCGCCTCGAGGGGAAGGAGTACGTCGTCCAGGACGGCGACGTCATGCTGATCCGCTTCTCCGTGTGACGCCGGTCTCGCAAGCGCCTCCGCAGAAGCTCCCGCACAAATCGCTGGTTTCGCGAGGTCCGCGCGTTTTGCAAGATGAGCGGAAGGAGATCGGGCTCCGGAGAGAAGCACGCCCGACACTCGGTAGATGGAACTCCACCAATATCAAGGAGGTACGGGATGACACGGAGAACCGGATGGACGCTGGCGGCGACGATCGTCGCCCTCGCTCTCCTCGCTTCGGAGGCGGCCGCCTGGTGCGGACCGGGAAAAGGCGGACCGGCGGGGCGCGGCGGGCGGTGCGGAGGCGCGTTCTGTGCGGGGCCGGAAGGGGCGGGCTTCGACATCGAGAGGATGGCCGCTCGGCTCGACCTCACCGCCGAGCAGAAGGAGAAGATCGAGAAGATCCGGACCGCGGACGAGAAGAAGCTCGTCTCTCTTCACAAGGAGATGATGCTCGCTCGCCACGATCTCCGCGGCGAGATGATGAAGGACGACCCGGACGCTTCCAAGGTGAAGAAGCTCGCCGAGAAACTGGGCGGGATTCGCACGAACAGCCAGATCGCGCGCTTGGAGAGCCGGATTGCGGTGCGGAAGATCCTGACGCCGGAGCAGCGCGACAAGATGCTGCTTGCGCCGCACGGAGGACCCGGATGGGGCTGCGGAGTGGATCTTGACGACGACGATCCGCGTCCGGACAGGATGCGCTTGCGCCGCTTCGACGGACAAGGACGAGGCGCGCGGCCGGGCGGCGGCTTGTAAGACAGCGCGAAATGAGGTGACGGCGATCGCGAGATGCTGTCACGATAAGCGGTTGTGGACGATGACGATCTCATGGAACGAACGGCGCGGGGCGACGAGGGGGCGTTTCGCCTCCTCGTCGAACGCTGGGAGCGGCCGGTGTTCGGCTTCCTCGAAAGAATGCTCAGCTCGCGCGAGGAGGCGCAGGACATGAGCCAGGAGACGTTCCTTCGCGTCTTCGCGGAAGCGGGGCGCTATCGGCCGGACGGCCGGTTCCGCTCATGGCTCTTTCGGATCGCGGGGAACCTCGCTCGGAGCCGGCTTCGCCGGGATCGAGTCGTTCGATGGATCCGCCTCGAGCCTCTTCTCCACGATCCGCCCGATCCGGGCGCGCGCGCCGACGATCTTCTCGAGCGCGACGAGAAGCGGCGGGCGGTGCGGACCGCGCTCGCGCGGCTCCCCGATCGCCAGAGACAGGCGGTCGTCTTGCAAAGATACCAGGGGCTGAGCTACCGGGAAGTCGCCGCCGCGATGGACACGACGGTTCCCGCGGTCGAATCGCTTCTGCAGCGGGCAATGGCTCTTCTCAAGAAGGAGCTCGCCGGGGAGCGGAAAGAGCAATGAATGAATCAACAGTCGATGACTCAATGGAATTGAGCGAAGGACACGTGACGGACAAGATCCGGGCGTGCCTCGACGGGGAGCTTGCTCCGGACGAAGCCGCGCGGGTGCGGGCTCATTGCGCGCGGTGCCGAGCGTGCCATCGTGCGTGGACCGAGATCGAGAACCTCTACCGAATCCTCGAGTCGGACACAGGCGCCGAGCCGCTCCGTCCCGTGTGGCCCGGTGTTCGGGAACGGATCGGAGAGCCCCGCCGCGGCCTCGCCCGATTCCCGTTCGCCGTCGGCGCCTCGGCAGCAGCCGCGGCCGGACTTCTTCTCGGGCTCCTTCTGGGCTCCGTCGGGGAGACGCTCGGAAGCCGCGCGGAGAGTTCCTGGTCCGAGGTCGGCACGCTGCTCACGGACTCGGGAACCTCTCTCGACGATCTGTACCTCTCGGGGCTCGCGAACGGAGGTGAGTCGCAATGAAGCGCGGGTGGTTTCTCGTGCTCGCCGTCTCGGTCGGCCTGAACGCCGGGCTTCTCGCCAGCGCCTTCGTCGCGGAGCGTTGGAGAGCGGATTCGGTCCCGCGGCCGTTTCTCTGCCCGCCGGGCGAACACGGTCCCGGGCATCCGCGCGCAATCGAACGCGGCGATTTCGCACGGCATCGGCTCCGCCGCCTCGCGGACCGTTTGCGGCTCGACGAGGCGCAGCGCTCCCGCATGAGCTCCGTCATCGAGGAGATCATGCCGCTCGTCATCGAGGAGCGGGAGCGTGTTCAGGAAACCCGCCTCGCTCTTCGCGAGGAGTACGTGAAGCCGGAGCCCGATCGCGACCGCGTGCGGTCGCTCGTTCGCGAGCTGAACGGAAGACAGGCGCGGCTCGACTCGCTCGTCGCGGAGTCGATGCTGCGTGAAGCGGATCTTCTCACTCCCGAGCAGCGGGCACGCTACTTCGACGCGATCCCTTGGGAGCGGGAGATCAGGCGCACGCCCGGCTCGCGGCGAGGCCCCCGATAGGCGGGATCGGACCGGCCGCCCGCGAACCCTCTTGTTCGTCCATCATCGAGAAGCGATCAGCGCGACCACGATCGGGAGCAGGATGAGGAAGATCCCCATCAGGCTCTCTCCCGCGATGATTCCCGACGCGACTGGAAACGTGTAGATCGCGTCCCGCTTCGGCCACTTCTTCTTCACGAGATAGCCGATCAACCCGCCGAGGAACATCGAGAAACCGTAGTAGAAGTGGAAGGTGAACGCGAGGCCGAGGCCCATCGGCGAGGGGACCCACACGCGGCGCCTCTCCGGTATGATCCGCGCGAGCGCGACGAGCGCGATCCCGACAAGGCCTCCGATAACGAGCCCGGCCTGCGCGGTCGGATGAAGCGCTCCGAGCCCTTGCGAAAGAAGCTTCGCCACCGACGCCCAAACCATCGCCGCGGGCGCCGGCCACTGGTCCGTGCCGAGCGACGCCGCTTCCGGAACGAGCAGGAAGAAGACCGGAACCGTGACCGCCGTTCCGATGAAGATCCCGGAGAATTGCGCGAGGAATTGCTTTCTCGGGTTCGCGCCGAGCACGTAGCCGCTCTTGAGATCGATGAGAAGGTCCGACGCGCTGTCCGCCACGCCCGCGGTGATGCAGGCGGCCATAAGGTTGATGCTTTGCGTCTGAAGCGGCGCGTCAACGCGCATCGAGCGCGGCGTGATCGCTCCATACATCAGCTGCGTCACCTTTCCCATCGCGCCGACGGGCGTCGTGTCGGTCTCACCCGCGACGCGACACGCCACGAGAGCGAGAAAGAAGGAGAGGACGACGGCAAGGATCCCCATCCAGATCGGCATTCCGAACGCGAGGTAGGCGATCGCGACGACGCCGATCGTTCCGATGAGCCCTCCTGCCGCGAACCACGAGGGCGGCACCTCAATCTTCTCCATTTCAATGATCTCGGAGGACCGAGTCTCTCCGCGCCGGCGCGCGAAGAGGTTGGTGAGGCCGGCGAGGGCGCGTCCGACCGATCGCCACTGGAAAGCGAACGAGAGGAGGCCGCTCGTCACCATGCACGCCGCCCCCGCCCACAGAGACCAGGAAACCATCGTGCGGTACTCGAGCGACTCGATCACGCCGATGCGATGCATGTGCGGCACGAGGATTCCCCAGCAAAGAACCGCGCCGATGAGAACGCTTGTCGCGACGCGGATCCCCATGAGCGCGCCCCCCGCGACGAGAAGAAGGCTCCCCTCGGCCGCGACGGTGTATTGGAGCGCCTTCTCCCCGAACACCGGGTAGGCGGCGCGGATGAGGACGAACTCGCGGGTCATCGCGCCGATCTCGCGAAGCATCTCAAAGCCGTCCCGGAGAAGGGCGACGAGCGCTCCGATTCCGCCGGCGATGAAGAGCGAACGCGCGCTCTTCTCCCCTTCCTCGGCGCTCGTCACGGTTCCCTCGACGTCGCCGGTGATCTTCAGCGCTTCTTCTTCGGCGTCGGCCGCGGCCCGCGCGGCGGCGGTCTCTTCGGCCGAAGGCCCCTCCAGCGCGGGACTGTGCGCGAGGTCGGCATGGAGACTCCTGAGCGTCATCGCCGCCGCGATCCCCGACGGGAATCGAAGCCGTTCGACGTTGATCATCTGCCTCTTCATCGGGATCGCGAGCGTCACTCCGAGAACCGCGAGAAAGAAGATCCACGCGGTGAGAAGTCCGTAGGGAAGGTGATGCCCGGTCACGAGAAGATACGCGGAGATCGCCGAAACGAGGGTTCCGCCGGTCGAGTAGCCGGCCGCAGACGCGGTCGATTGCATCGCGTTGTTCTCGAGCACCGTCATGTCGGTCTTCGCGAGGCCAATCTTTCGAAGAGTCTTCCAGATGGCGAACGAGAGAACGCAGGCGGTGATCGCGACGCCGAAGCCCCAGCCGGTCTTGAGCCCGATGTAGATGTTCGTCAAGGAGAGAACGGCGCCGAGACAGGCGCCCATGAGGACGGCCCGCCGCGTGAGCTGGACCATGTCCCCGCGGTAATGCTTGCGAAACCATCGAAGTTCGATTTCTTCGGGAGTCGTTCTCCGCTCGCTGTTCGCCATGAGAGCAATCCTCGTTTCGCGGAATGGGTTTTCGAATCGAGATTACGAGGATAACCTCATGAGGGCGCGTTGGCAACGCGCGGATCCGGTGAAGACGCGAACCTTGGGGACGTAGTTCCGTTCGTTCCGGAACCGTTCGGAACGGAAGGAACGGAACTACGTCCCCGACTCTAGGTGTCTGTCACCAATCGTTCACGCCTTCGG
>JAGUYC010000187.1 GCA_020061515.1 Gemmatimonadota bacterium | reverse complement strand
CGCGCCGAATCGGTCGCGGGCGGCCGCGCCGACCGCGAGGATCGGGCCGATCCCGCACGCCTCGGTGTTTCCCGCCTCGATCGCCCCGGCGAGCTTCTCGATCTCGAGCCTCTCGAGCAGGTCGAGGAGCAGGCGGTCGATGCGGAGCGCATCATCATAGGAATGAAAATGCGAGAGATCGGAGCTTGCGATATAAAGCGTATCGTCGGCGCCGAAGACATCGGCCATCCGCCCGGCAAGCTCCTCGGCGAAGGAGAGGTCGTGCGAGCCGAGCACGAGCGGGACGAGGCGGAACGCGCCGAGGGAGACCTGAAGGAACGGAATCTGAACCTCGATCGCGTGCTCCTCGATGTGCGGACCCGGGAGGTCGCGGACGAGATCCTTCGCCGATCGGAGAAGCGCGCCCGCCGCCTTCTCGTCGATCGGGACGTCGCCGAGAGGCGTGCGGTAGGCGCCGGCCGGCCAGATCGACGCTCCGTGGAACGCGGCGCGGTGCGAAGGGGAGAGGACGACGACGCGGGCGAACGAGCGCCCGCGCACCGCGGCGTACGCGAAGCCCGCCACCGGTCCCGAGTAGACGTAGCCGGCGTGGGGAGAGACGAGGCCGACCACCTCGCCGCCCGTGATCGGTCCCTCCGCCTCGTCCATGCAGCGAAGGATGTCCCGTTCCAGCTCCCTCGGGTCGGCGGGATAGAACTGCCCGTCCCATCGGGACTCTCGAATCGAAGGATGCGTCTTTCGCACCGCCCTCCCTCCTCCTCCTCAAGCTATCCGATTCTCCGGCGGTAGACAACGGTGTTGCGGAGGAAGCGCGGGTCGGCGTGGGGATAGTCCTCGACGAAGTGGAGGCCGCGGCTTTCGCGGCGGCGGAGCGCGGAGCGCACGATGAGCGATCCGGTCGCCGCGATGCTCCGAAGCTCGATGAGGTCGCGAGTGAGGACGGAGCCTTCGTAGCACGCCTCCACGTCCTTTCGGAGCGAGCGAAGCTCGCGGCGAGCGACCATCAGGCGGTCGACCGTGCGCGCGATTCCGACGTAGCGCCACATGATCGTTCGAATTCGGTCCCAGAGATCGAGAACGAGGAGCCGTTCCGGCTTCCTTCGTTCGCGGTCCGGCCGCGCCGAAGGAATCTTTCGCGGGAAAGGATCGCCGGAGAAGCGCGCGGCCACCGACTCCGCCGCGCTCGCCGCGAAGACGAGCGCCTCGAGGAGCGAGTTCGAGGCGAGACGGTTCGCTCCGTGAAGGCCGGTATGGGCCACCTCGCCGCACGCGTAGAGCCGCGGGAGGTTCGTTCTTCCTTCCAGGTCCGTCGAGACGCCGCCGCACATGTAGTGAGCGGCGGGAACGACCGGAATCGGCTCCTTCGTGATGTCGATGCCGAGGGAGAGGCACTTCCGGTAGATATTCGGGAAGCGAGAGCGGATCCGCTTCGGCGGGATCGCCGAGAGATCGAGGTGCACGTGGCGTTCGCCGCGTGTCTTCATCTCGCGATCGATCGCGCGGGCGACGACGTCGCGCGGGGCGAGCGAGTCGGTGAAGACCCGCCCCGCGAGATTGCGGAGGACCGCCCCCTCTCCGCGCACCGCCTCGGAGATGAGGAACGACTTCGCGCGCGGGTGGTAGAGGCACGTCGGGTGAAACTGCACGAACTCCAGATTGGCGAGGCGCGCCCCGGCCCGATACGCCATCGCGATCCCGTCCCCGGAGGCGATGTCCGGATTGGTCGTATAGAAATAAACCTTTCCGGCCCCGCCGGTCGCGAGGAGGGTCGTCCGGGCGAGGAAGGCGCTCACGGCGCCGCGCGCGGGCCCGAGGGCGAAGGCGCCCCAGATCTCGCCGTTCTCGGTTCGGATGAGATCGAAGACCTGGCGGTCCTCAAGGATCGTGATGTTCCGGTTCCTTCGAACCGCGGCGAGGAGGCCTCGTTCGATCTCCCGCCCGGTGGCGTCCTTCGCGTGAACGATCCTCCGTCGCGCGTGTCCCCCTTCCCTGCCGAGCGCGAGCTTTCCCTTCTCCCGCGAGAAGCGGACGCCGATCTCGATCAGCGCGTCCACGAGGGCCGGGCCTCTCTCGACGACGAGACGCGCCACCCTTTCGTCGGTGAGTCCCTCGCCGCAGCGAAGCGTGTCGGCGAGGTGGATCTCCGGCGAATCGTCGGGACCCATCACGGCCGCGATCCCGCCTTGCGCCAAGTTTGTGTTCGTGTCCGCGCTGTTCTTCTTCGTGAGGACGGTCACCGTTCCTCCGGCGCAGGCTCGAAGAGCGAAGACGAGCCCGCCGATCCCGCTTCCGAGCACGAGAAAATCGCTTCGATGGATCACGGGAGATGCTCCTTTCCGAGCCTGGCGAGGAGAGCCGGGATCTTCCCCTCGGGGTCGTGAAAGCGGACCTCGACTTGCAGGACGTGGAGCCCGGCCCGTTCCGCCTCATCCGGCGCGAGCCGGCTCCGGTCTTTTTCGGTCGAGACCGCGATCGCGCCGATCCGCGCGGCCCCCTTCGCGATCCTCTCGAAGTCCGAACGGCCGAAACGATGATGATCGGGGAAACGAAGGCGCCCCGTGATCCGGGCCCCCGTCTCTTCGAGGGTCTTCTCGAACGACTCCGGTCTTCCGATCCCGCTCACCGCGAGCACGCGCCGGCCGCGAAGGAACACCCGTGCGTCGGCGATCCCGCCGGCCGGAAGGAACACGCGGGTCGGTTCATAGGTGAAGCGAATGCGGGTGGCAGGGGCTCCCGCCCGGTCCAGGACCGCATCGAGGTTCTCGTCCGTCCCCTCGACCGCGCGGACGAGGACGAGACCGGCGCGGCGGATCGCGGCCGGCGGTTCGCGGAGAGTTCCGCGCGGAAGAAGGCGGCCGTTTCCGAACGGCCGAACGCCGGGGACGAGAACGATGTCGAGGTCGCGCACGAGCCTTCGGTGCTGCATGCCGTCGTCCAGAAGAAGGAAATCCGCTCCGAAGCGATCGATCGCGAGGCGCCCTGTTCGGGCCCGATCCGCGCCGAGGACGATCGGGAGATCCGGAAGGCGGAGCCGAACGAGGCACGGTTCATCTCCGCAGTGAAGGTGTCCCCGAGGTCCCGGCTCCTCTCCGGGAGGCATCGCGACGATCCGGCTCGCGTGCTCCCTGCCGTAGCCGCGCGAGAGGAGCGCGGGCCGCCGGCCCTGTTCGAGAAGGATCGCCGCAAGCGCCATCGCGACGGGGGTCTTTCCCGTTCCGCCGACGGAAAGGTTCCCCACGCTCGCGACCGGCGCGGGAAGACGGACCGTCCGAAAAACCCTTCGATCGTAAAGCGTGTTCCGGAGAAAGACCGCCGCGCGGAAGACCCATTCCCCCGCGGCGCCGAGCGGACCGCTGATCGGCTCCGGCCGCCGCTTCATGCATGAACCTCCCCGAGGAGGCCCTCGCGCGCGAGG
>JAGUYC010000228.1 GCA_020061515.1 Gemmatimonadota bacterium | reverse complement strand
GGCACGATCCGGGCGTCGCGCGCGTCGCCGCCGCGCACGGATGCGCGCTCATCCTGAACCACATCCGCGGGACACCGCGCGACATGCAGGAGAACCCGCGCTACGACGATCCGGTCTCCGAGGTGTATGATGACCTGGCGCGCGCGGCCGAGACGGCCGGAGCCGCTGGAGTCCCTGAGGAGAAGATCGCGATCGACCCGGGGATCGGCTTCGGGAAGAGACTGTCGGACAACCTCCTTCTCCTCCGGCATCTCTCCGAGCTCCGCTCGCTCGGGTTCCCGGTGCTCGTCGGGCCGTCGCGGAAGTCGTTCCTCGGGCTTCTTCTCGGCCTTCCGGTCGAGGAGAGGCTCGAGGGAACGATCGGAGCGTGCGCCGCCGCGGTGCTCGCGGGGGCGGACATGCTCCGCGTGCACGAGCCGCTTCCCGTCTCGCGCGCGGTGCGCGTCGTCGAGGCGATCCGCCGAGGGGGAGGTTAGAGATGCCCACGGCCGAGCATCTCTCATTTCGCGTCTACGACATCATCGACTTCACGGTCGTCTGGTTTCTCCTTTATCGGCTTCTCCTCGTCGTCAAGGGAACCCGCGCGTCGCAGATGTTCCTCGGCCTCGCCGTGATCTATGTCGTCTCCTGGGTGGCCGATTCCTTCCAGCTCACCGGTCTCAACCGGATCTTCTCGAGCCTCAAGACCGTTTGGCTCGTCGCGTTCGTCATTCTCTTCCAACCCGAGCTCCGCCGATCCCTCGCGCAGATGGGCCAGGTTCGGATCTTCCGTTTCCTCTTCCCGATCCAGCCGGCCGAGTCGCTCGAGGAGATCGCCAAGGCGGTGCGCGTCATGTCGCGCAAGCGCATCGGAGGGCTGATCGTTCTCTCGCGGGGCGCGGGGCTTCGCCACATCATCGAGTCGGGGCATCGCCTCGACGCGAAGGTCTCCGCGGAGCTGATCGTCACGATCTTCACGAACTACTCGCCTCTTCACGATGGCGCGGTCGTCGTCCGCGATTCGACCCTCGTCGCCGCCGGCTGCATTCTTCCGCTCTCGCAGGATCGTTCGCGCGTGGGGACGCTCGGGACTCGCCACCGGGCCGCGCTCGGGATGACCGATGAAACCGACGCGATCGTGGTCGTCGTCTCCGAGGAGACCGGCAACATCTCGATCGCGAACCGCGGGGTTCTCCGCCGCTGCGCGGACGATCGCGAGCTCGTCGAGAGAATGTCGAAGATCCTTCAGACGGGAGCGAAGGAAGAGATCGAGTAGCGTCGAACTCCGGACCTCGCCGGAGCGCCCGCGCTCAGCGATCGAGAAGCTTCCCGAAGAGATCCGTGCGTCGGTCTTTCATCCAGTCGTTTCGTCCGGTCGGATCCTTCCGCTCCGCATCGGCCGGATCGATCTCCACGATGCCGACGTCCACTCCGTTCGAGGGAGCGCGCGCGAGGACTTTTCCATCCGGCCCGACGACCTGGCTTTGTCCGATGAAGGAGAACGAGCGGCCGCCGCGATTCTCCGAGCCGGTTCGGTTCGCGGTCACGGCGAAGACCCGGTTCTCGAGACAGCGCGTCCGCATCGCCTCAGGACAATGAGGAAGGACGAGGTTCGACGGATGGGCGAGGATCTTCGCGCCCCCGATCGCGAGGACGCGCGCGACCTCCGGAAAGTACCAGTCGAAACAGATGAGAAGTCCGATATCGGTTCCTTCCGCGCGCACCGGTTCGAAGGGAGTGTCGCCCTGATCGAACCAGTCCTTTTCGTCGAGGAAGAGATGCGCCTTGCGATAGACGGATGAGCTTCCGTCCGGACGCATGAGCGCGCACGAGTTGAAGAGGCGCTCGCCGCTCCGCTCGGCGAAGCCGATCACGATCGACGCGCCGAGTTCGCGCGCCAGGCGTTCGAGAAAGCGCTCCGTCGGCCCGCCGGGGAACAGCTCGCCGTAGGAGAGCGCCTCCTCCCGCGAGAGGAAGAGATACCCGGTCGGCGCGAGCTCCGGAAGAACGAGAAGGTTCACGCCCCTCGCGCGTTCCCGCGCGATTCGTCCAAGCCTTTCGAGGTTTTCCTCTCGCCTCCCGAACACCGGATCGAACTGCAGGTATCCGACTCGCACGTCTCCCCCTTCACCGGGTGCGCCCCCATGCTAAACGCGCCGCACGCCCCTCGCAACGCCGCATTGCAAAAGGGAGCGCCCGGGCCGCAGCCGGCCCCGCACGATTGGGAACATAGCGGATAACGCGTGCATTTGCAATGGGTTTCCTCTCCGGCCGGCCGGCCGGCCCCTGGCATGCTTCGTGCGTCTCCCTCCCCGCGGTGGTCTTCCCCGAGGAGTCGCGATGAGGCTCGGGAAGTACACCGCTCTGCTCCGAAAACGCGGTCCTTACGAACCGTCCTTCTGTTATCTGATGGACACGTTCCTCCAGTCGCGGATCGCGACGAGGAACGAATCGAACCGCGACTTCTACGACGAGGACGTCAACGTCTATCTCGCGCTCCTTCTCAACTCGGTGGTCACCGACCGTTTCCATCGAACCGCCGCGAGGTACATCGCCAAGCACGAGAGCGATCTCTGGGAGATTCTCGATCACGCGGAGAATGTCTTCGCCAAGCGGGAGATCTACCGGGCGAACGCGGATTTCCTTCTCCTTCAAAACGGAGTCTTCCACGTGCCGAGCGAGGACGCGCTCTCTCAGGCGAAAGTCGCCGCTTCGGTCGAACGAGGAAGGGCCTACTATCGGTTCGCGTGCGCGTTCGCCGACCATCTTCCGTCGCGCCATCGTCCGGTGACGGAAGTCCTCGCCAAGCTCTCCTACGACTTCGACAAGTATCGGCGCGTTCTCACGCACATGCGGGGCGCGTTTCTCGATCTCGTTCCGCCCCTCTCGGGGCACGATGTCGCCCGAATTCGGGAAGACATGGAGGAGCATCGGCGCGCGGAGCGACTCGCCGTCCTGCAGGACCGGCTTCTCGACGCGTATCTCGAGCACCGGAGAATGCCGTCGGAGGAGAACCGCGCGCGGATGTCGGAAACGCTTCAGGAGCTTCGGACGCTCGATCCGAACGCGTGGCCCGGATTCTCGGTCGCATTGCCGCATGGCGCGGAGGGACACGGCCCTCAGTAGATAGAAAAATCCCCACCGCGGCCGATTGCCCGTCCTACTGTTGACCCGGAATGCTCCAGGTGGGTACCCTCCCGGCCGGCTCAAACCGTTCCCGAAGGAACCTGTTCTACCCGTCCGGAGCGAGGTTCCCCTTACGGTACTGTTGGCTCAACACAGGCACGAGCATATCGCGTCGGGTAGGGATTGAATCCTTTCCCTTCACGCTTTCAGAGTACCATTCGCGCGAAAGGCTGTCAAGCGCGACTCGCGAGAATCGAACGAATTCCGCGGCTCGTCTCGGTCTTAAACATTGCTTGATGTTTCATTCTTTCCGCCGCGCGCGCCGAGCCTGGCGCTGCGGACCGCGCGGTGCTATTCTCGGCGCATGCGATTCCTCGCACCGGCGATCCTCCTTCTTTTCTGCTTCGCGCCCGCCGCCCGCGGAGAGGTGAACAGCCTCTTCCTCGGAGGCGCCTCGTTCTTCGACACGGGGGATCTCGACCGAACGGCCGCCGACATCCGAACGGGGACGCTCTCCCCCGGCTTCGACGGCGACTTCCTCCTCACCTTCCGCGACGCGAAGAAGACGAGCGTCCTCGCGGGATTCGGCATCTTCTGGTCGCGCCGCACCGAGGCGGAGGACGAGATCCCCTTCGACGCGCCCGATCGGCTCTCTCGTTTCGAGGCCATGGGGTTCCCCTTCAGCGCCGGCTTCGCGGTTCGGAATCCGGAGAGAAGAGGGCGCGGATGGGCGTGGGGCGTTCTCGCGCATTACACCTTTCTCAAACTCTCGGTCGACGCCGATCCGGCCCGCGGCGACCCGAGCGGCTTCCTGCTCGACGCTTCCGGCCGGGGAGAGAGGGACGCGGAAGGCCCCGCGCTCTCCGTCTTCGCGATCTACGAAATCCCTTTCTTCATGGGGAGGATCGGGGCGGGAGCGAAGGTTCGATACGCGGCTCTCGCGACGGAGGAGAAGCCCGGCCTCGGAACGCCGGACTTCAATTTTTCAGGAGTCACGTTCTTTCTGTCCGCCGCGCTGCGGTAGAGCGTTTCGCGCTACATCGAGAACGGACGCGAGTAGTTCGGCGCCTCCTTGGTCACCACCATGTCGTGCGGATGGCTCTCGCGAAGACCGGCCTGCGTGATCGCGACGAAGCGCGCTCTCCTTCGAAGATCGTCGATCGTGCGCGCGCCGCAGTATCCCATCCCCGAGCGAAGCCCTCCGATCATCTGGAAGACCGTATCGGAGAGAGGGCCTCGATAGGGGACGCGCCCCTCGACTCCCTCCGGAACGAGCTTCGAGGCCGAATCGACCTCTTGCTGGAAGTAACGGTCCTTGGAGCCGGAGCTCATCGCCTCGAGCGATCCCATCCCGCGGTACACTTTGTAGTAGCGCCCCTCGTAGAGGACCGTTTCGCCCGGGCTCTCGGTCGTTCCGGCGAAGAGGCTCCCGATCATGATCGATTCGGCCCCCGCGCCGATCGCCTTGACGATGTCGCCCGAGTACTTGATGCCGCCGTCGGCGACGATCGGGATGCCGCTCTTCGCCGCCGCCTCGGCGGATCGCTCGATCGCGGTGAACTGCGGAACGCCGGCCCCGGAGACGACGCGCGTCGTGCAGCTCGCGCCCGGCCCGACCCCGACCTTCACCGCGTCCACGCCCGCGCCGATGAGCGCCTTCGTCCCCTCCTCGGTCGCGACGTTCCCCGCGATGACCGCGATCTCCGGGCAACGTTTCTTCGTCTCCTCGACGACGAGAAGAACGTTCCTCGAGTGTCCGTGCGCGGTGTCGACCACGACGACGTCGACTCCGACCTCGCGAAGCAGCTCCAGACGCGCCTCGCGGTCCGGGCCGACGCCGATCGCCGCGCCGACCCGAAGCCTCCCGCGCTCGTCCTTGCACGCGTTCGGGAACATCAGCCGCTTGCTCATGTCCTTGAACGTGATGAGCCCCTTGAGATATCCCTCGCGGTCGACGACGGGGAGCTTCTCGATCCGATGCCGATGAAGGAGATCCTGCGCCTCGTCGAGCGTCGTCCCTTCCGGCGCCGTGATGAGATTCTCCTTGGTCATCACGTCCTCGATCCGCGCCGACGAATCGCGCACGAAGCGAAGATCGCGGTTCGTCAGGATCCCGACGAGACGCCTGTTCCGCGTGATCGGAATCCCCGAGATGTGGTACTCGCGCATCACGGCGAACGCCTCGGAGACCGGACGGTCCGGCTCGAGCGTGACCGGATCGGTGATCATCCCGCTCTCCGAGCGCTTCACCCGGTCGACCTCCTGCGCCTGCTCCCGCGGCGTCATGTTCTTGTGGATGACGCCGACGCCCCCCTCGCGCGCGAGCGCGATCGCGAGGCGAGAAGTAGTGACCGTGTCCATCGCGGCGGAGAGGAGGGGGATGCCGAGGCGGATGCTTCCCGTGAGGCGCGTCGTTACGTCCACCTCGCCCGGAAGGACATCCGACTCCATCGGCACGAGCAGAACATCGTCGAACGTGAGCGCCTCACCGACCACCCTGGAGTCCACTACTCTCTCCTCCTTTCTTTTCCCCCTCGACGAGCAGGAAGAAAAGCCGAACCAGCGTCAGCACGTCCTCGAGATTATGCTTGAAGACCGCCGCCATCCGCGGATCGCGGCCGCGCCGCACGAAGTCGTGATAGAGCTCCGGGATCTCCGCACTCGGCACGTCCCCCGTTCGGTCCGCGCGGCCGACCGCCTTCTCGAGCGTTTGGAGACGGAAGTCGGGAAACCTTCCCCTCCACGCGCGGCGGCACTGGTGGAGAAGATCGACATGCGGAGGGGGCGAGCCGAACGGAAGCCGGTGCCTCGCGGCGCGGCTCCGAAGAAACGGAAGATCGTATGATTTCCCGTTGAAGGAAACGAGCGTCCCGGCGCCGGCGATCTCCTCGGCCGCGGCCGCCACGACCGCTTTCTCCTCCGCGTAATCCCTCGCGAAGCGCTGGCGGACGATCCCCTCGGCGAGATCGATCGTCCCGGCGAGAAAGAGCGGACACGAGGCGAACCCGGTCGTCTCGAGATCGAAGAAGAGAGGGCGCTCCACCTCGCGAAGGTCGCCCTTTCCGCCCGCGATGTTCCACGGCTTCTTCGGGAAGCGGAGCGGGGCGTTCTTCTCCCCGCGGATCGCATCCTGGAGGGAACGCTCCGCGAGATAGAACGTTCCGTGCGCCGTTCGGACCTCGCGCCCCGGGGGAAGGATGCATTCGGCGCGTTCCGTGCGCGGCGCGCGCTCCGTCCGCCGCGCTCCTCCCCGCGCGAGACGGGCGATTCGATCGTGCAACGCTTCATCTCTCAACGACCGTTCTCCTCGCTCCCCGCCGGAACGCCGGCGTCGGGAGAAGAGTAGTCTCGGACCTCCTTTCGCTCAAGAGCGAAGAGGGCGCGAACCTCGCGCGCGGCGCTCGCTATTCGGGCGCGCTTCCGAAGATCGCGAGAAGACGAAGGGCCGCCTCCTTGTTCGGAATCGGATCGCCTTGCAGAAGATCCGGATCGTGATGCAGGAGGGGCGGGCGCGGCTGTCCCACGCACGAGGGGCATCCTTCCGCGCACGGGCACCCCTCCGCGAGCTCGCGCGCCGCCGCGAGAACCGTCCCGAGCGTCGCGAACCCTCTTTCGCTGAGCCCGAGCCCCTTCGGGAAACGATCGTAGATGAAGAGCGCGGGGCTCCCGAGGTTCGAGCTCTCCACGACGCCGCCGAGATTGCTCGGGTCGCACATCGCGTGCAGAGGGAGAACGACGAGAAGGAGGTTTCGAAGACCCGCGAGCCCCTCGACCACGCGGAGCCCGAAGCGACCGAGACGGTCGGCCGCGTCGGGGCCCGGAACGATGCCGAGCGCCACGGTCTCGAGTTCTTGCGGCGGAAGCGCGAGCTTTCCCCAACCGATCGAGTCGAGGCCGTAGAACTTGATCTTCTTGAAGCCGGTCGTCATCCACGTCACGGTCGCCTCCGCGAGAAGCGTCTCTCCTCCTCGAAGCGATCCCTTCTCGCGCACCTTCCCGAGGCGGATCGTGGAGTCGACGATCGCCTGCGTGTAGTAGTCGACCTCCTTCCGCTCCACGGTTGCGACCCTCTGCTCGAAATCGAGATCCCTCACGAAATAGGTCTCTCCTTCGTGGAGGTAGATCGCCTCCGGATAGAGAAGCTCCGGCGCGCTGATCGCGTCGACGTTCCCGATCGTGCGCGGCTCTCCTTCGTCCGTCTTCTCGAGAATCGTGAAGGTCGCGTCCGACATGTTGCGGAGCGAGATCTCCGCCGCCGGATAATCGGTGAGCGCCCAGAACCAGCGGTCCTCGACGCGCGTCACCTTCCCAAAGTCCTCGAGCGCCTCGGCGATCGGCTCCAGGAGATCCCCGAAGAGCGCCGCGTCGTCCGCCGCGAGCGGAAGCTCGTGCGCGGCGCACCGGAGATGCCGCTCGAGAACGTACGGGTTTTCCGGATCGATCGTGGCTTGTTCGGGAGTTCGACCGAAAAAGTAGCCCGGATGCCGGATGAGGTACTGGTCGATCGGATCGTTGTACGCAACGAGAACCGCGAGCGCCTCCTCCTCGGTCCTTCCCGCGCGCCCCGCCTGCTGCCACGTGCTCGCGATCGTTCCGGGGAAACCGACGAGGATCGATGCGCCGAGCGAGCCGACGTCGATCCCGAGCTCGAGCGCGTTTGTGCTCGACACCGCGAGAAGATCGCCCGAGAAGAGCCTCCTCTCGATCTCCCTTCTCTCTTCGGGGAGGTAGCCGCCGCGATAGACGGCGATCCGCCCGGCGAGCCTTCTCGCGCGCCTCTCAAGATCCTCGCGCGCATAGCGATAGACGAGCTCGGCGGTGATCCGCGCGCGCGCGAAGAGGATCGTCGGCACTCCCTCGCGCACGAGGCGAACGAGAAGATCCTTTCCCTCCACGTTCGAGCTGCGCCTCTCCACACCGTTCGGATCGAGGAAGGGAGGGTTCCAGAGGACAAAGCGCTTCGGTCCGCGCGGGGATCCGTCGCGATCGACCACGACGACCTCTCCGCCGACGAGCCGGCTCGCGAGCTCGCGCGGGTTGGCGATCGTCGCCGACGAGCAGAGAAAGACCGGATCGGATCCGTAGTGGCGCGCGATCCTTCGAAGCCTGCGGATCACGTTCCCCACGTTCGAGCCGAAGATCCCGCGGTATGCGTGGATCTCGTCGAGCACGACGAAACGAAGCAGGGAGAAGAAACGGCTCCACGCCGGATGGTTCGGAAGGATTCCCGCGTGAAGCATGTCCGGGTTCGAGAGGATGATCCGGCCGCGGTCGCGGAGCTTGCGACGCCCGTAGCGCGACGTGTCCCCGTCATACGTCCCGGCGGGAATCGCCTCGGCGAACGAAGGATCCGTTTCGAGAAGCCGCGTGAGGCCGCGAAGCTGATCCTGCGCGAGCGCCTTCGTGGGAAAGAGATAGAGCGCGGTCCCCGCCCCCTCGGCGAGGCTCTCAAGAACGGGGATGTTGTAGCAAAGAGTCTTTCCGCTCGCCGTGCCGGTCACGATGACGACGTTCTTTCCGGCGCGCGCCGCCTCGATCGCCTCTCCTTGATGCGCGTAGAGACGTTCGATCCCGATCGACGCGAGCGCTCTTCGGATCAGATTCCGAAGAGGGATTTCCGGTTCCGCGTAGACGGCCGCGCGCGCGGGGATCTCCTCGACGTGCACGATCCGCCCGGCGAAACGCCGGTCGTGGCGAATCTCCTCGAGCACTTCCGAGAGTTTAGAGGTCAAGCGTTTGAGCCTCCTCGCCGGAACGGGGGATTCCGAGAAGCTCCTGCATTCTCTTCGCGCCTCGGACCGCCTGGCCGGCGTAACAGTTGTTGAAGAAGACGAAGGTTTGTGCGGCGGCTCGATCGAGCTCCCGGGCGCGCCCGACCCATTCCTTCAGCTCGTCGTCCGAGTAGAGCCAGTCGTATCGGTCCCCCGCCCCCTCGCCGCCCCACCAGGCTTTCGCGTTCCTTCCGTGCAGGCGCACGTACCCGAAACCGTTCGTCGCCCGCGCGACCGGCGGCATGAGGCCCGGGAGAGAGGGTTCGTCGACCGCGCAGAAGCCGATTCTTTCATCTTCAAGAAAACGATACGTCTCCTCCTTGTCCCATTCCGCCCGGCGGAACTCGACGAAGAGCGGATCCTCGCGCGGGAGAAGCGATCGGACGAGGGAGAGATAGCGCCGCTCGTCCGTCCCCTCGCGGAAACTCCAGGGGAACTGCGCGAGCCAGCCGGCGAGCTTCCCCGAGGCGCGGAGGGGCTCCGCCGCGCGGCGAGAATCCGCGATCGAATTTCCGGGATCTTTCCTCTTGTGCGTGACCGCTTCGTGGAGCTTGAGGATAAAAGGATACCGTTCCGGCGCGAGACGCGCCCATCGCTCGAAGAGGGAAGGCGCGGGGATCCGATAGTAGGTCGAGTTCACCTCGAGCGCGGGGAAGTGCCGGAGATACCAGGCGAGATGGTCCGACTTTTTGAGATACGACGGATAGAAGACGCCGACCCAGTCGTCGAACCGGAATCCGGAGGTCCCGACGAGGATCACAGGAGCCTCGCCTTCCGAAGCGCGCGCTCGCCGAAGCGGTCGCGGACGGCGTCGAACACGCCGAGCGCTTCTCGATACCGTCCGCGCCCGGGATCGAGATCCAGCTCCTCTTCGCGACAAGGAACTTGCGCGAGCCCCGCGAGGCCGACCCCGACGAGGCGCAGGGGCTTCCCCTCGCCGAAGCGTCTCGCGCCGTCCCTCGCGAGATGGAGAAGCGTCTTCTCGTCGTTCGTCCGCTCGGGAAGGGTACGGCTTCTTTCGATCGTCCGGAAATCCGGAAAGCGAAGCTTGATGTGAAAAACGTTTCCCGCGAGACGCTCGCGGCGGAGACGGCGCGCGAGCTTCTCGGAGAGGAAGAGGAGCGCGGCGTCGATCGTCTCCAGATCGTCGGTGTCATTCCGGAACGTCCGCTCGTTGCTCATCGACCGCGGATCAGGCGCGTCCCGATAGGGGACGACGGGGAAGTCCTCTCTCCCCCGCGCGAGACGCGAGAGGAGTGGGCCGTTCTTCCCGAAACGCCTTCGAAGAAGCGTCTCGTCCGCGGCGGCGAGATCGCCGATCGTCGCGATCCCGAGCATGCGTAGATGCGCGGCGGTCTTCTCGCCCACGCCTCCCATCGCGGCCGCCGGAAGAGGATGGACGACCTCGGCGATCCGTTCCGCGGGGATCATGCAAAGGCAGTCCGGCTTCGCGAGGCGCGAGGCGATCTTCGCGATCGTCTTCGTGGGTCCTCCGCCGACCGACGCGGCGAGCCCGTACGCGGAGCGGATCTCCCGTCGGATCGCGCGCGCGAGGCTCTCCGCGCGCGCCCAATCCGCCCGCTCGTCCGTGAGGTCGAGATACGACTCGTCGACCGAGGCAGGCTCGACCCGATCGCACAACCGACAAAGAACCCGGAGGATCCCCGCGGAAATCTGCGTGTAGACCCCCGGCCGCGAGGGGAGGACGACCGCGTCCGGCGCGAGCGAGAGAGCGCGCCCCGCCGGCATGCCCGACCGAATTCCGAACCGGCGCGCCTCGTAGGAGCAGGCGACGACCACGCCCCTTCCCGCGGGGGATCCTCCGACGAGGACCGGCTTCCCCTCGAGCCTCGGATCGAGCGCGCGCTCGATCGACACGAAGAAGGAATCCATATCGACATGAAGGATTCGGCTCCCGCTCTCTATCGGAGCGGTCCTTCGCCCAGGAAACCCGTCTCGATCAGCCACTCCTCCACCTTCCCCACGAGATCGAACGCATGCTCCGTGCAGAGATGGTTCGCGTCCTCGTAATAGACGAGCTTCTTCTTCCCCTTCGCCTCGTCGAAGATTCGCTTCGCGTCCGCCCCCGGAAGGATCGTATCCTCTCCTCCGCCGACGACGAGAATCGGCGCGCGAACCTTCTCGACAAGACCTCGCGCGGAGAACGCCCCCGCCCAATCCCGGTACGCCTTCTCCGAATCGGTTTGGAGAAGGTACTTCACCTGTTCCTGGAGAATGGGGAGCATGTACTCGCCGTAGCTCGCGAGCTCATAAGGCGCGGAGAGCGTGACGACGACCGCAGTTCTCTCCTCCTTCGAGGCGATTCGGATCGCGAGGTTCCCGCCCAACGAGACGCCGAAGAGGCCGATTCGGTCGGGATCGATCCTTTCGTCGCCCGCGAGATAATTGAAGAGCGAAGCGCCGACCCCCCCGTCGTCGATCCCCATCGGGAGGCGTTCCCATGTCTCGCCGATTCCGGGGCCGTCGTAGGCGAGCGTTCCGACCCCGCGCCGCGCGAGCCCCTCGCCGAAGAAGTGCATCTCCTCCTTGCAGCTGTCCGCGCCCGAGATGAGGACGAGAATCGGCGCCTTCCTCTTCGATTCGGGGAGACGAAGAAGGCCTGGAAGCTCGATCGTTCCGTGCGGAATCGAGACCGAATGCGCGGGTGGGGACATGCGCGCCGCCGCGAGCCGATAGCACTCCGCGCACCGCGCATAGAGCGCGCGTTTCCGCTCCACCGGTTCGAAGATCGGGAGCTGCGCCATGTGAAACGCCGCCGCCGCGTAGAGATGGTTTTCCCCCGCGGTGACGAGGCGCCCCTCTTCGCATGCGATGCGCGCGAAGGTCTCCCGCTTCTCGCCGATCCTCTCCCATGAGCTCACCCAATCCTCCCATGAATGAATGCGCGCGAACGCCTCGCGGATGTCGAGGAAGTTGCCCCCCATGAGAAGAGGGCGGATGTAGAAGAGGTCGGGGAGGACCGTCTTGGCGCCGAACACGCGGAAGAGGGCATCGAGCGTGCTCTTCGTGACGATGCGGGAGCGAAGAACCCAGGAGAAGGGGATCTCCGTCCGCCCCGGGGAGTGGTCTTTGTCCATCGGCGGCCCTCCGATCGGCGGGGATGCTCGCCCTCAGGATACTGCACATATGTCTAGAAGACAAACGAAAAAAGCGGACACGAATCGCCCGAGAGGGCCAACTCTAATTTCTTTGGAAACAACAAGTTATCAGGACAAGTCCGTTGCGGACGCCCCGACGCGCCTCGCTCAGTGCCTCGTTCCCGCCTCCCCGTCTCCCGAGGCCCGATTCTCTTCTCCGGCTCTTCCGGCTCGCTTCCCAAAGTGCTCGTACCCGATCTCCTCGAGAGGTTCCCCCTCTCCACACTCGTCGAGAAGGACGATCCCATCCTCCCGATCGACGGCCGTCCCGATGCGGGTGACCGAAAGCCCGGTTTCGGCGCGGACCGCCTCGACAAGATCCTCCTCTCCCGGCGAGACGGTGAAGAGAAGCTCGAACTCCTCGCCGCCGTGGAGCACGAGAAGATCGATTGATTCATCAAATGCTTCCGCGATACGGAGGGCGGAGGGTTCCGCCGGAATGAGCGCGCGCTCGAGAAGGAAGCCGACCCCGCTCGCGCGCGCGAGATGGTGAATGTCGACTGAAAGACCGTCGCTCACGTCGATGAGGGAGGTGACCGGAAAGCGGGTCGCGAGGATGCGCGCCGCCTCGACGCGCGCCTCGGGAGCGAGATAGCGGCGGACCGAGTCGTGGAACTCCTCGCGGAGGGTGAGCTCCGGCGCGTTCTGGAGAAGAAAGAGACCGGCCATCGGCCCGCCGAGCGCTCCGGTCACGTAGACATCGTCCCCGACCTCGGCGCCGGAGCGAGCGAGAACCCTCCCCCCGAACGGCTCGCCGACCGCGGTGAGCGCGAGCGTCATGTCGCTCATCGACGAGACCGTGTCCCCGCCGACGAGATCGCAGCCGTACTTCTTCGCGCCACGCGCGAGCCCGTGGTAGATCTCCTCCACTCGTTCGATCGAGAGCTCCGAAGGAGCCGAGAGCGCGACCGTCACCCAGCGGGGCGCGCACCCCATCGCGGCGCAGTCGCTCACCGTGGCGGCGAGCGCCTTCTCCCCCACCTGGTCGGGGGAGATGAGATCGAAGCGGAAGTGGACCCACTCGGTGAACGCGTCGGTCGTAAGGACGAGAAGGCGCCCTCCCGCGTCGATCACCGCCGCGTCGTCCCCGATGCCAAGAAGCGTCCGCTCGCTCGGCTCCCCGACGATCTCCCGGATGCGCCGAATGATCGCGCGCTCGCCGATCTCGTCGAGGCTCATCGCGCGCCGGCCTCCCCTTCGAGCGGGCGGATCGCGTCGGGAAGGCTCTCGATGAGATCGCCCGCGACGAGACCCGCTTCGCCTTTTCGCTCCGCGGCGCGATCCCCCGCGCGCCCGTGGAGCCACACGCCGAGGCGCGCCGCCTCCGGCGCGGAAAGCCCGGCGCCGAGGAGAGCGGCGATCGTCCCGGTGAGAACATCCCCCGATCCGGCCGTCGCCATCCCCGGGTTCCCGCTTGTGTTGATGGAAACGACTCCTTCCGGATCGGCGACGAGGGTCGGGTTCCCCTTGAGAAGAAGGATCGCGCGAAACGCCGCGGCCCACTCGCGCACGAAGCCGGTTCGATCCGCGAGGATCGCCTCGCGGCGCGCCCCGGTCAGCGCCTCGAGCTCGCCGAGGTGCGGCGTGAGAACGATCCGCGCGTTCGATGAGGCGATCGCGTCCTTCTCCTCCGCGATCGCGTGGAGTCCCTCCGCGTCGATGACAAGCGGTCCTCCCCATCCGGCGAGAACGCGCCGAAGGAACGCGCGCTGCCCCTCGCCGCGCCCGAAGCCCGGCCCGACCGCGAGAACATCGAACCTTCCCGGGTCCGCGAGAAGGAGCGCGGCTCCCCTTTCCGTGTGTGATCCGTCCTCGTCGGCGAGCGCGAGGGTCATCAGCTCGAGGGCGGCGCCGGCGTACGCCCCGCGGAGCGACGCGGGAAGGCCGAGC
>JAGUYC010000049.1 GCA_020061515.1 Gemmatimonadota bacterium | reverse complement strand
GTCGATCAAGGACACGTACCCGAACTACAAGTGCTGGGCCGTCTCCGCGTACGACTTCACCTTCCTTGCGCCGGTCACGGCGTTCCCGCGGAAGATCGGGAGCCTCACCTACACCGTGGCCGCCGAGGGGGCGATCCAGTGGCTGCTCGACGGTCCGAACATCGCGATCCAGACGATCAGCTTCACGACACTCTACTTCGATCAAGAGGGGATGACCTGCACGGCTCCCGCTACCGAACCTTGCGCCGTTCCGTCGCTCCTCGACCCCCCGGACCACGCAACGGGAAGAGACACATCCGGGACGCTCCAATGGAGCGACGTTCCGGGGGCCGTGAGCTACGAAGTCCAGATCGGCACCGCCTGCGGGTCGGGCTCGTACTACTCCGCTACGGAATCCCATCTCGACTACGACGGGCTCGCGTACGGGACGACTTACTATTGGCGGGTTCGGGCGATCTGCGATTCTTCATCCAGCAACTTCACCGCCTGCCGCGAGTTCACGACTCGATCGGACTGTTGGTACGAAGTCGCTCCGGATACAGGGATTGTCGGGAAGAACATCCTGCTTGCGGTAAGAGGAAGAAACGAAATCGCCATCAAGGGTTATTCCATGCTCGTGCGGTTCGACCCCGCCGTCTTCCAGGTAAACCCGGGCGTCGTGGACACGACCGGAACCGTCGCCGCCGGCGCCGCGATGATCACTTCCGCCGCGACGGACAGCACGATGAAGGTGGGCGTCGTGTACTCATACGGTTGCCCTCCCGCGATCCCCGCCGGCGATCATACGTACATGAAGTTCCGCCTGCACGTTCGGGAGAACGCTCCGCTCGGTCCGACCGCGATCCAGATCATCGACATCCCCCCCACTCTAAACCGAATGACCGCCTGCGACGGCTCCACTCGGATCCCCGAAAAGATCGACGGCTCGGTCCTTGTCGTCCGTGAGGCCTTTGTTCGCGGCGACGTGGACGGAGACGGAACACTGACGATCTCGGACCCGATCATGAACCTGGCCTACCAGTTCGCCGATGGAAACCTCTTCTGTCTCGATGCGGCGGATGACGACGATAACGGAGAGGTGAACATCTCGGATCCGATCTACAGCCTCGCGTATCAGTTCGAGGGAGGGGCACAGCCCCCCGGGCCTTTCCCATCCTGCGGCACGGACCCGACAGGCGATCTGATGGGGTGCGAGTGCCATCCAGCCTGCATGACGTGCTCCCTCCGTGCGCCGGAGCCTGAGAGGCAATCACCCCCCGAAATGACACTGATGGTGAACGGCATATCACGCCTCGACAAGGAAAGGGCCGCCTTTCATCTCTACGCCGAGGCCTCCGCGAACGCGTGGGGCTTCGAGTACACGTTCCGCTACGACCCGGAGAGAATGCGCTTCGAGCGAGTCTCCGGGAACGGCTTCGCGTTCAGCTCGGGGCGCGCCGACGACAAGACCGGGACGGTCCGAGTGGGGAACGTGATCGCGCTGGGCCTCGAGGAATCGTTCCAGGCAGGAGTTCGCGGCATCGGGCTCCTCGAGTTCACGCTCATGAGTCCGAGCGACCAGATCCCGGCTCTGGATTTCGCAGGCGGCCGCTACGTTGCGGAAGGGGGAGGAACCGGCGAAATCGTATACGGCGCCATCACATCGATCCCGAGCGCGGAGGAGATCGTGCCGGCGAGGATCAAGCCTCTGGCGGCTCCGAATCCCCTGAACCCCGGCACCACGATCCGATTTGGGGTCCCGAGAACGGGCCCCGTTAACGCCGAGGTCTACAACGCAACCGGACGGAGGGTCCGGGTCCTCCTCAACGAAGAGCGAGCGCGCGGATCTCACATGATGACATGGGACGGGTCCGATGATTTCGGAGAAGCGTTGCCAAGCGGTGTCTATTTCCTCCGAATTCGAACATCCGGGATCACCGAAACCCGCAAACTCGTGATCGTGAAGTAGGAGGCGAGGAACATGCCCGTGAATGCACAGGGCTCGCCAGGTGGGAACGCGCGGCATCCGATGAGGAACAACCTCGCGGAGCTGCTGCTTTCGGCGGTGGTGGCGCTCGGTCTTGTAGAATCGACCGCGCACGGAACCGAGTTCCTCGGCATGGACGCCAACAGCAACCTCGCGTGCGATGCGACGGACATGCTCCTCCACGCAACGGCCGGGGATGTTGGAACCATGAAGTCGATCCGGGTCTTCATCGACGACGTCCCGACGGGCGTCTTCGGACACGGCTGCACGTTCTGCGTCACGGACAAAGACAAGATCGGCAACGCCACCTTCACCTACACATCCCCGACCGGATGGACCAACTTCACGGTCTTCGCCTCCGACACGGGGACCTTCCCGATCGAGATCAGCGAGTTCATCACCGATCGGTATCCGGACTACAAGTGCTGGTCGATCAGCGCCTACGACTTTACGTTCGGGAGTCCGATTCCCGCGAACACGCCGTATGCGGTCGGAACCTTGCAGTATCAGGTTGCGGAAGAAGGATGCATTCAGTGGGTGCTCGACGGGCCGTTCTCGGCCGTCCTGACGACCGGCTTCTCGACGCTCTATTTCGAGGGGCCCGGCGAGACGTGCGACACGGTCCCATGCGCAACACCCTACTTGCCCGCGCCCACGGGGCTCTTAGCCTCCGTCGATTCCTGCTGGGGGATTCGCGTCTCTTGGGATCCCCTGCCGGGCGCTGACTCCTTCTGCGTTCGCCGCGAGGCGGAGGTGCTCCATACCGAGGACACGTTTCTTCGTGACTCGTTGGTGGCAGCCGGAGAAGCGCAGTACTGGGTCGCCGGCTTGGGCACGCTAGGCAAGGGAGATAGCGCGACCGTTGTCGGCATGCGCCTGTCCACGCCTCCGGCGCCCACTCACATCGTGGCAACCGATTCTCTTTGCAGGTCAGTGCAAATCAGTTGGAGCGCGGCGGCCTCCTGCGACAGCTACCGAGTCTACCGAGATAGCTCCCTGCTCGCGGTCGTCCCGACACCCACCTTGTCGTATCTCGACACGATGGCAGAGGGTACTCACCTCTACGCCGTCAGGGCCGGAAACGCATGCGGGTGGTCGGAAAACGTTGAAGCGACCGGAACAGCTCTGATCTCCGCGCCGGTCCCACCGGCAAGCGCTTCCGCTAGTGATACTTCGTACCATTACGTGTGGGTGGAGTGGGAGCCGGCGCCGAACGCTTCGGCGTACCGGATCGAGAGAGGATCCACGTTTGTTGGATTCGTGCCAGCAGAAGTGAACTTCTATGAGGATACGCCCTCCGAGGGATTCCACAAGTACCGGATCTCGGCAGGAAACGCCTGCGGGTGGTCCGAGCCCACGGCCGCAACCGGGATCATCCTTCCGATGGAAGCGACGGGGAGCTACTACTTGGACTTGGCGAACGTGGAGACTATTCCAGGGGCCGACGCAGTCGTACCGATCGTGGGGCGCAGACAAAGCAGTCTCAAAGGATTCTCGGTCGTTGTTCGCTTCGATGCCGATGTGTTCGAGGTCGGCGCGCCGCCCTTCGACACCGTCGGCACGGCAGCAGGCGGCGCACAGATGATCGTCGAAGGACAAACGGACTCAACGGTCCGCTTGGGAGTAGTGTACGCCTTCAGCTGCCCACCGGAAATCCCGGCGGGAACGGATGAGCTTGTCCGAATTCGCCTTCGAAGTCGTCCGGGTACCCCGCCCGGCCTAACGTACATCGGGCTTCTCGACACCCCCCCCGCGCTCAATCGGATGACCCTCTGCGACGGGGCTTCGGTCGTTCCCGGTCTGTTCGGAGGGCTTGTGCGAGTTTCGGATCAAGCGTTCGTTCGCGGGGACTTGAGCGGAAACGGACGCCTCAACATTACGGACCCGATTCTCAATCTCGTCTACCAAATCCACGGAGGTTCGCTGTCGTGCGCGGACGCGGCCGATGCTTATGATGATGGAGAGATCAACATTTCCGATCCGATCTACATCCTTCACCATCTGTACGGAAACGGTCCCGCACCCGTGAAGCCTTATCCCGGTTGCGGTTTCGACCCGACTTTCGACGCCCTAGGTTGTATCTGCCACAGCTCTTGCATGAACTGCTCACCGCTTCGACCGGTTGAGGATCAAGCCCCTGCCGGAGCAGAGGTGACTCTGGCGCTTCAGCAGCCGCTGATGGAGGGAAGTGCGATTCTGGTCGTTCCCGCGTATTTGCGAAGCAACGTCCCCCTCTGGGGTTTCGAATACACGATCGAATACCCTGTCGACAGGCTCGAATTCCTCGGTGTTTCTGGGAATACGTTCGAGTTCTGCTCTGGACGAGACGATCTCGCGGCGGGTCACGTTCGGGTGGGAAACGTCTTCCGACTCGACCTGTCGGATGCTCTGCCGCCCGGAACCCACGGCGTGGGCGAAGTTCGGTTCGCCGTGATCGAGGAGCCAATCGAGAAGGCGCCGAGAATTCTCGAGGGGGTCTTCACCGCTGCCGGAGGGGAATCAGGACCGATCGAGATCGGGGCGATCACTCAAGTCATGATCCGCGACGAAGACATCTCTCTGTCAATCCGGGCCAGCGCAATTCCGAATCCGCTCAATGGCGTAACGACTATCCGATACGGTGTGCCTATGACTGGAGCCATTCGTGTCGAGATCTTCTCCGCAGACGGCCGTTCGATTCGTCTACTGGTAAACGAGACGCAAACCCGTGGGTTCCACGAGGCTCTCTGGGACGGGACCGCCGACGCCGGGCAGTTGGCCGCAAGTGGGGTCTATTTCTGCAGGATTCGGGCCGGGGAGCAAACGGAGACGAAGAAGCTGGTGCTGATCCGCTAGTACGGCAATGCCGCGCGCATATGCACTCCTTGACCCGCCTCCCGCCGGAGCGTAGAGTGCTCGCTGTAATGAAAGGCGCGCGCATTCGGATCGCCTCCCACCGGGGAAGAGCGGCCGCCTTCCTCCTCGCCGGAGCGGCGGTCCTTCTCGTTCTCGCGGTCGTTCTTCTGGCTAAGGTTCGAGCGCCGGGACCGGTTGTCGAGAGGAAGTATCTGCTCTCGCCGGTTGGCCCGGTCGGCGCGGCGGACGCGTTCGTCTGGAACCGGCCAAGGGGCGCCGAGCGTTTCTTCCTCGAGCTCATGGACCAAGACGGAACGCTTCTTTGGTCGCAAGCGACGCGCGACACGATGCTTCTCCTCCCCGACGGGCTCGGATTCTCGGCGAATCGTGTGTACCGATGGCGCATCACCTACACGTTCGCCGATGGCGTTTCGATGCCCACGAACGACGAGACGTTCCAGGTCCTTTCGCCCCCGAACGATCCGTTATGAAGCCTCTCTTCGTCGCGACCGATCGGTACGAGGTCGACATCGGCCCGCACGTCTTCCCGACCGCGAAATACCGACTCGTGCGGCTCGCGCTTCTGCAAGAGAAGGCGTGCGCGCCCGAGGATTTCGCGGAGCCCGAGCCTCCGTCGCGGGAGGATCTTCTTCTCGTGCATTCGAGCGCCTACGTCGACGATCTCGATCACGCGCGCCTCACCGAGCGGACGTACCGGTCCGAGCTTCCGGTCACGCGCCCCGTGATCGGGGCGTTCCGCCTCGCGGCGGGCGGGAGCATCCTCGCGGGGCGCATCGCGGCGGAGAGGGGCGTCGGCGTCCATCTCGGGGGCGGGCTGCACCACGCCTTCCCCGATCGCGCCGAGGGCTTTTGCTACGTGAACGACGTGGCGATCGCCGCCCGCGCCGCGCAGAGGGACAGGCTCGCTCGAAAGGTGCTCGTCGTCGATCTCGACCTCCATCAGGGGAACGGGACGGCGGCCGTCTTTCGATCCGACGACTCGGTCTTCACCTTCTCGATGCATCAAGAAAACAACTACCCCGTCAAGGAACGCTCCGATCTCGACATCGGGCTCGCGGACGGAACGGGAGACAAGGAGTATCTCGATCTTCTCCGGGAGACTCTCCCTCGATTGCGGGACGAAGAGCGTCCGGATCTCGCGATCTACGTGGCGGGAGCGGATCCGTTCGAGGAGGATCAGCTCGGCGGGCTCTCCCTCACGCGCGCCGGCCTTCGAGAGAGGGACCGGATCGTCTTCGAGGAACTCGCGGCGCGAGGCGTCCCGGTCGCGGTGGTGCTCGCCGGCGGCTACGCGCGCCGGCTCGCCGACACGGTCGCCATCCACACCGCCACCTGCCTCGAGGCGATCCGCGCCTCCCTGACGTTCCCCCGTGGAGAACGGAAGTGAGGTCGAGACCACTCCGGATCCTGGAGATCACGCATCAGGGGGACATCGGAGGCTCGACGAACTCGATCACGTGGCTCACCGACGGGCTCGCCCGGCTCGGACACGAGGTCGTCCTCTGCTGCCGCGAGGAATCCTTGCTGCACGAACGGTTCGCCGCGCATCCTTCCGTGCGGATCATCCCGTTCGTCTTCGGAAGGAACCCCCTCGCCCTTCACAGAAGCCGCGCCCTCGCCCGCGCCGCCCGCTCGCGAGGCATCGACGTGGTCAACGCGCACGCCTCGCTCGACCGCCACCTCACGATCCAGGCGAAGCACCTCTTCGGGGGGGGATTCCGGCTGGTTCACACGCGAAGGAATATGCCCCTCTCGACCGGCGGGCGCCTTCAGGGACGCTTCGTAGGCGCCTGCACCGATCGGATCATCGCGGTGAGCGAACGGGTCGCGGAGGCGATGGCGGCGGGAGGAACGCCTCGGGAGAAGATCAGCGTCGTGCACAACGGCATTCCGCTCGAATCGTATCGGGAGATGCCGGAGGAGCGGGTTCTCGCGGCAAGGCGCGCGCTTCCCCTCCCCAAAGGTCTTCCGGTCGTCGGGATGTTCGCCCGCCGAAAGGGACAGGCCGATCTCCTCCGCGCGATGGCCGCGGTGGAGCGAAGGAGCGCGATCCTCTTCCTTGGGATCGACCGGGACGAGGAGCTCGAGGCGCTTCGCGCGTCGCTTCGCCTTCCGCATCCCGTGATCTACGGGGGATTCCGATCCGACGCGCTCCCCTTCTACCGCCTGCTCGACGTCTTCGTTCTCCCCTCCGTCATCGAGGGGTTTTCGCTCGCGATCTTGGAGGCGATGGCGTTCGGGCTCCCGATCGTCTGCACCGACGCCGGAGGAAACGCCGAGGCGGTGAGAGACGGCGTGAACGGTTTCCTCTTCCGGCCGGGGGAGATCGATCGGCTCGCGGGTAGTTTGCGGAAACTCCTCGAGGACGAGAGTCTCCGCGAGGCGATCGGAAAGAGGAACCGCGAAGAAGCCTTCCAGCGTTTCGACGTGCGGGAAACCGTCCGCAAGACCGAGTCCGTTTATCTCTCTTTGATCGAGGCGAAAAGCGAATCGTGATTTCCTCGCGAATCCTCGTCCGCGCCGGGCTTGCCGGCCTTCTCTTCTTTCTGCCGTTCGGGATCGCCGGACAGCAGATCGCCCTCGGGGTCGGCCTCCTTGGAGTTCTCGTCTCCTCCGAGGCCCGAGGGCGCGCGCGATCTTATCTCTTCGGCGCGCGAGACGGAAGGACGGTCCTCCTCGGCGCAGCGGCGTGGGTCGCCGCATCGCTCCTCGCGCTTCTTCTCTCCGAACGAGCGGGCGAGGGAGTCCGCGAGCTTCGAAAGCTCCTACTCCTCCCCGCGCTCGTTCTCCCTCTCGCCGGAATCGGGAAGCGGAGGGATCTCCTCGCCGCCGTGGTCGTTCTCTTCGGAGCCGCCGCCGCGGCCGCCGCGATCGGCCTCGTCGAGCACGCGCGCGGAGGCGGGAACCATCCCTCCCGCCTCGACGGGCCGATCGGCTTCTACATGACGACGGCCGGCGTCCTCCTTCCAATCGCGCTCATCGCCCTCGCGGCGGCGATCGAATGCCGTTCGCGAAAGGGAGGAATCGTCTTCTTGCTCCTCGCCTGTGCGCTCCTGCTCACGTACACGCGAGGGGCGTGGGTCGGTCTCGCCGCGGGGATCGCGGTCCTTCTCGGGAGGCGGCGACCGCGCCTTCTTCTTCCGGCGCTTCTTCTCCTCGCAGCCGTTCTCGCGGGAGTTCCCACCCTCCGCGAGCGGCTTCTCACTTCGTGGGACGCGGAGCATCCCCTGAACCGCGAGCGGGGCTTCCTTTGGGACGCAGGCCGCCGTCTCTTTCTCGAGCACCCGTGGCGCGGGATCGGGCTCCACGACCTGGAAGAGACGATCCGCGTTCGCCGCTCGCCCGGAGCGCGCGAGCCGCTCACGCACTTCCACAATCTCTATCTGCAAACCGCCGTCGCGATGGGGGTGCCCGGCCTTCTCGCGCTCGCCGCGCTCTTCTTCGGCTTCCTGCGCGCGCTCCTCTCCGCCGCCCGGCGCGCC
>JAGUYC010000164.1 GCA_020061515.1 Gemmatimonadota bacterium | reverse complement strand
GCCGCCGCCGCGACCCGATCCGCCCCCCGAACCGCGGCCCTTACCGCGGCCTCCGCCTCCACCCATCCCTCCCATTCCTTTTGCGCTCATCGCCTGATCCTCCCAGCATGCACTCCAACTTCCTCTTCGCCGATTGCGCCCGCGCCCGCGGCAGCCGGGCATGGAGAAGGCGGCCTCGTCGAAGTCTCCCGCAAGCCAAGCCCCGACCAACACGCGAAGCTCGCCGGTCACGAACGAGACGACGCGGATGTTGTTGGCGGCGATCATCCCCTCCATCGCCTTGGAGATCCCACCGCAAATCAGGATGCCGACACCTATCTCCGCCAGGCGCAGCGCCTTCCGCACCGGCAGCCCTTCCGCCAGGAGCTCCTCGCTCTCGCGGACGATCCGCCCCTCCTCGACATCCACGATGTGAACTCGCTGCGCCGCGTCGAAGACCGGCGCGATCCGATCGCCCCAAACCGAGAAGGCCGCTCTCATGTCGCCATTCCTCCCCTTTCGTCCTTCGGGACGAGCACGTTCCGCGCCAGCAAGGTCCGAATGGGATAGGATGTTGTCAACCGCTTGCGTAGAAGGAAGTTCGGGTTCCTCTTCGGCGACCGAACGGGCCCTTGAGCGTAGCGAATATGCTACTCTAGTGACTGAATAGAGCAGCAGAACCGCTACTCTTTGCGGGCGGAACGGCCGTCTCGATCGGGAAGCGAGAGGCCGAGCCTCTTGATTTTTCGAAAGAGCGTCGTCTTGTGGATGCCGAGATCTCTCGCCGCGGCCGAACGATCCCAGCGGTTCCGTTCCAGCGCGGCGCGAATCGTTTGTGCATCAAGAAAATCGCGGGCGGCGCGAATGTTCGGCGAGGAAGCGAATGGCCCGCTCCGCGCGGTGAGGTTCTCGGGAAGATGCTCGATCTCGATGCGCCCGTCCCCGCAGAGACAAAACGCCCGCTCGACGGCGTTCTCCAGCTCGCGCACGTTGCCGGGCCAGTCGTGGGCCATGAGAAGCGAGAGCGCCTCTCCGGCGATCCCTCGGACGGACCTCCGCTGCAATCGGTTGAAGCGCTCGACGAACTGCTCCGCGAGAAGCGGGATGTCCTCCTTGCGGCGCCGGAGAGGCGGAAGCTCCACGCGGATCACGTGGACGCGGTAGTAGAGATCCTCGCGGAACGCTCCCTTCCGGACCTCCTCCGCCAAGTCCTTGTTCGTGGCGGCGACGATGCGAACGTCCGCGGTTTCGGACCTCGTGGCGCCTAACGGTTCATACGTTCGCTCCTGAAGCACGCGAAGAAGCCGGATCTGGACGGCCGGGCTCAGCTCACCGATCTCGTCGAGAAAGAGCGTCCCCCCTTTCGCGAGGGCGAAGCGTCCCGGTTTGTCTTTCGTCGCCCCGGTGAACGCGCCCGCCTTGTACCCGAAGAGCTCCGACTCGAGAAGCGTCTCCGGAAGAGCCCCGCAGCTCACGGCGACGAACGGGCCGCCGCTCCGCGGGCTCAGATCATGAATCGTCCGCGCCACCAACCCCTTCCCGGTCCCCGTCTCGCCGTGGACGAGGACCGTGCTCGCGCTTGCGGCGATCGTCGGGAGCACGTCGAACACCCTTTGCATCAAGGGACTGCGGCTCGCGAGGTCGCCGATGCGGAACCGCCCCTCTAGTTCCCGTCGCAGCGCCTCCACCTCGGAAAGATCGCGGAAGGTCTCCGCTCCGCCGACCACGCGGCCCGCGGAGTTCCGCAGCACCGCCGTCGAGACGCTGATCGGGATCCGGTCCCCGCGCGAGTCGATGATGTACGCGGTCTTGCCGACGATCGGCCTTCCCGTCTTCAGAGTCTTCTGGAGCGCGCAATCGGGGCCGCACATGCTCGAGCGGAAAACCTCCGAGCAGAGCCGGCCGATCGCCTCGGAACGCTTGACACCCGTAATTGTTTCGGCCGCCCGGTTGAAAGAGGTGATGCGCCACTCCAGGTCGACCGTGAAGACGCCGTCGGAGATGCTCTCGAGGATGGCTTCCGTGGGCGTGAGGGTCTTCGGCGTCTTCCTCTTCTGTCGGTTCGTCATCTCGCCTCTCGCGAGGGACTCATGAACTCCGCTCCGGCGCATGCCCCAAAGTCGGACCGGGGCGTTTCGATCGCGTCTTCAGCATACACGATCGGAGGCGGCGCGGACCTCTCTCGCCGCCGCCGTTGACGACCGCGTCCGCCCCGCCTATACTCCATGTACGAAAGCGGGCGTCCACCTCCGGCCCCTCACGTTTCGAGGCCTTCATGACCGGCAGCCGCCACGATCCGGTTCGCGCATCCTCGATCGAAGACCTCGCCGCGGGCATCGATTGGCTCGGCCACTCTTCCTTCCGCGTGCGCGGCTCGCGGACGGTCTACATCGATCCCTGGCAGATCGGTCCGGGGCCGCATGCGCCGGCCGATCTCGTTCTCATCACTCATCCGCACGCGGATCATTGCTCGCCGTCGGACCTCGCGCGGCTTCCCGGAATCGAGAACGCGGAGATCGTCACGGTCGCGGACGCGTCGCGGAAGCTCGCGCGCTCCTGCAAGGTGATCGAGCCGGGGGATCGGATCACCGTGCGCGGGCTCACCATCGCCGCCGTCCCCGCGTACAACCTCGACAAACCGCATCATTCGAAGTCGAACCGCTGGGTCGGATTTCTCGTCGAGATGGACGGCCGAACGATCTATCACGCGGGAGACACGGACCGCATCCCCGAGATGCGCGCGATCGCGTGCGACGTCGCCCTTCTCCCGGTGAGCGGCGTGTACGTGATGAACGCGGAGGAGGCCGCGTTCGCCGCGGGCGATCTCGCGGCGCGCCTCGCGATCCCGATGCATCACGGCTCCCTCGTCGGCGATCCTTCCGACGCGAAGCGATTCGCCGACCGGTGCCCGATTCCAACGATGCTTCTCGAACGCGCCTCGCGGAGTTCCTCGAATGGGTAACACGTTCGGACGCCTGTTTCGTGTCACGACCTGGGGGGAATCGCACGGCGGAGGGGTGGGGGTCGTCGTCGACGGCTGCCCGCCGCTTCTCACGATCGACGAGCGCGAGATCCAGGCGGAGCTCGACCGGAGGCGCCCCGGGGCGAGCCGTCTCGCCTCGCAGAGAAAGGAGCGCGACCGCGTGCGGATTCTCTCGGGCGTCTTTGAGGGGAAGACGCTCGGCACCCCGATCCTTCTCTTCGTCGCGAACGAAGACGCGCGTCCGGAGGACTACGAGGCGCTCCGGGATCTCTACCGCCCCTCGCACGCAGACTTCACGTATGAAGCGAAATTCGGGATCCGCGATTGGCAGGGGGGCGGGAGGGCGAGCGCGCGCGAGACGGTCGGGCGCGTCGCGGCCGGCGTTCTCGCGCGGAAAGTGCTCGCGAAGGAGTGCGAGGCGGAGATTGTCGCCTACGTCCGTTCGATCCACGCGCTCGAGGCGGCGATCGATCCGGAGCGGGTCCGCATCGCCGACGTCGAGAAGAGCCCGGTCCGTTGCCCGGACCCGGAGGCGAGCCGGAAGATGGCGGACCTGATCCGAAAGGCGAAGAAAGAGGGGGACTCGCTTGGAGGGGTCGTCGAGTGTCTCGCGCGCAAGGTCCCCGCGGGGCTCGGCGAGCCGGTCTTCGACAAGCTGGAGGCGGATCTCGCCAAGGCGTTTCTCTCGATCCCCGCGACGAAGGGATTCGAGATCGGATCCGGCTTCGCGGGGACGAGGCTCAAGGGCTCGGAGCACAACGACCCCTTCACGATGCGCGAGGGGAGAATTCGGACCGCGACGAACCGCTCCGGCGGGATCCAGGGCGGGATCTCGAACGGGGAGACGATCGTCGCGAGGATCGCCTTCAAGCCGACCGCGACGATCGCGAAGATGCAGGAGACGGTCTCGCGAGACGGCAAGATCACGCGCATCCGCCCGCGCGGGCGCCATGATCCGTGCGTCCTCCCGCGCGCGGTCCCCATCGTCGAGGCGATGGCGGCCCTCGTCCTCGCCGACCATCTCTTGAGGCAAAAAGCGATTCGGGGAAGGTAGCCGGATCGGTACCGAACTCCCGGGAGTTTCGGAGCCGAGAGCAGGGCTCGCTTGCTCAAACATGCCGCGCGCGGCGCGCGGCAACTCGCCGCTCTGCCCCACCCCTCGGAATATTTGTGAACCAGGTTCCTTAACAATTGCAACGACCGAGCCACGCGCGGGTGGCGGCCACGGGCGCCTGCTCGCGCGCAGGCCACCAAGTG
>JAGUYC010000099.1 GCA_020061515.1 Gemmatimonadota bacterium | reverse complement strand
GGAGCGTCTCGTCGACGGCGGGGCTCGGCGCCTCCTCGATCACCTTCTGAAAGCGGCGCTGCACGGAGCACTCCCTCTCGCCGAGATGAAGAACGTTCCCGTGCCGGTCGGCGAGGATCTGCACCTCGATGTGACGGGGGCTCTCGATGTACTTCTCGAGAAAGATCGTGCCGTCTCCGAACGCCTTTTCCGCCTCGGAGCGGGTTCTCTCGAGAGCGCTCTCGATGGAGGCCTCCTCCCTCACGATCCGCATCCCCTTCCCCCCTCCCCCCGCCGCCGCCTTGAGGAGGACGGGGAACCCGACCGCGCGCCCTTGCTCGCGCGCGTCCGCAGCGTCGCAAAGCGGCGTTCCCGCCCCGGGAATGACCGGCACACCGCGTTCGACCATCCGCCGGCGCGCCGCGACCTTGTTCCCCATGGTCCGCATCGCCTCCGGACCCGGCCCGATGAACACGATCTTCTCCGCCTCGCACGCGGCGGCGAACTCCGGGTTCTCCGAAAGGAAGCCGTAGCCCGGATGGATCGCCTCGGCCCCCGCCTTCTTGGCGGCGCCGAGGACCCGCTCGATGTGCAGGTAGCTCTCGGCGGAGGGACCGGGACCGACGCGGTACGCCTCGTCGGCGTGCGCAACGTGGAGCGCCTCGCGGTCCGCGTCGGAGAAGATCGCCGCGGAGCGAACGCCGAGCTCGCGAAGGGATCGCAGGATTCGGACGGCGATCTCGCCTCGATTCGCGACCATCACCTTCCGAAAGAGCATGTCGCCCCCGACCGCCAGAATCCTGGCTAAAGAGGAATGTTGCCGTGCTTCTTTCTCGGGAGGGCCTGGCGTTTGTTCTGCAGACTCTCCAGCGCGCGGATCACGCGCGGGCGGGTTTCGTTCGGCTCGATCACGTCGTCGAGGTAGCCGAGCCCCGCCGCGATGTACGGGTTCATGAACTTCTCGTTGTACTCGTCGATATACCGGCGGCGGAGCGCCTCGCGTTCCTCGGGAGACGCCTTCTCGATTTCCTTTCGATAGAGAATGTTCACCGCTCCCTCCGCTCCCATCACGGCGAGCTCCGCGGCGGGCCATGCGACGTTGTAGTCGCCGCGGATATGCTTCGAGGACATGACGTCGTAGGCGCCGCCGTATGCCTTGCGGGTCACAACGGTGATCTTCGGAACGGTCGCCTCGCAATAGGCGTAGAGCAGCTTCGCTCCGTGCTTGATGATCCCTCCGTACTCCTGTTCGATTCCCGGCAGGAAGCCTGGAACGTCCTCGAAGGTGAGGAGGGGGATGTTGAAGGCGTCGCAGAAGCGGATGAACCGCGCTCCCTTGATGGATGAATTGATGTCGAGAACGCCCGCGAGGACCTTCGGCTGGTTCGCGACGACGCCGACCGTTCGTCCGTTCAGTCGGGCGAAACCGACGACGATGTTGTTCGCGTAGTGCGCCTGGACCTCGAAGAACTCGCCGCCGTCCACCACGGGACGGACGGCGTCGAGGATGTCGTAAGGGGCCTTGGGGTTGTCGGGAACGACGGAGTCGAGGCGCGGCTCTCTCCTCTCCGGGTCGTCTCCGGTCTCCTTGCGCGGCGGATCCTCCAGATTGTTCTGCGGCAGGTACCCGAGCAAGCGCCGGACTCCGAGGATGCACTCCTGGTCGTTCGCCGACAGGAAGTGCGCGACGCCGCTCGTCTCGTTGTGGGTGCGCGCGCCGCCGAGCTCCTCGGCGCTCACCTCCTCGTTCGTGACCATGCGGATCACGTTCGGTCCGGTGACGAACATGTAGCTCGTCTTGTCGACCATGAAGGTGAAGTCGGTGATCGCCGGGGAGTAGACCGCGCCCCCCGCGCAGGGGCCCATGATCGCCGAAATCTGCGGGACGACGCCGGAGGCGAGCGTGTTCCGGAGGAAGATCTCCGCGTAGCCCCCGAGGCTTTGCACGCCTTCCTGAATGCGCGCGCCCCCCGAGTCGTTCAGCCCGATGATCGGGGCGCCGTTCTCGAGGGCGGCGTCCATGAGGCGGCAGATCTTCTCCGCGTTCGATTCGGAAAGGGTGCCGCCGAAAACCGTGAAGTCTTGCGCGAAAACGTAGACGAGGCGCCCGTCGACGCGCCCATAGCCGGCGATCACGCCGTCGCCGATGACCCGCCTTTTCTCCATGCCGAAATCGGAAGAGCGGTGGACGACGAAAACCCCGGTCTCCTGAAACGTGCCCGGGTCGATGAGAAGGCTGATCCTCTCGCGCGCGGTCAGCCGGCCGGAGGCGCGGATTTTCTCGACCCTTTCCGCTCCGCCGCCGAGCGCCGCCTCTTCCTTGCGCGCGCGGAGGTCCCGAATCCTCCGGCTCGATCCGTCCTCGCCCATGTCTCTCCCTCCGGAGTCCCGTCCTTTTCGAAGTGTAGCAAGCGGAGCGCGCGCTTGTCCACCGCGAGCCCGAAATCAGTAGACGAAGTGCTCGAGCGGGTAGTAAGCGGCCTTCACCGGAGAGCCGGCCGCGCGGATCCGCTCCGCGAGAAGACGGGCGTCGGCGCCGATCTCGGCGCGGGCGGGCGGTTCGATCCCTTCGGCGGCCGCCCAACGCGCGTACGCGCTCCCCTCGACGAGGCGAAAGGGCGAGAGGTAAACGATATCGTTTGCGTCGAGAGGAAGAGAGGAGACGATGCGGGCGGTCTCCTCGCGGTGCGCCTCGCGGAAGCGAGCCCCGCCGACGCCGACGAGGAAGATGAGCCCGGCGGCGATTCCGGATTCCTTGAGCGCGCGGACCGCGTCGGGAAGCTCCTCGAGCGAGCCCGGCTTTCGGAGAAGCCGGAAGAGCTCTGGGTCCCCGGTCTCGACGCCGAGGTAGATCCTCCGAAAGCCGCGCGCGCGGAAGGGGCCGAGGCCGGACGGGAGGCGCCTCGCGAGCGACCGGACGCGCGCGAAGGCGTAGAGATCCCCCGGCGAGGGGAGCGCGGCCCCGGAGACGCTCTCCTCGCGGACCAGATCGAGAACTCGGTCGATCCGCGGGAGGAGCTTGGCGTCGGAGAGAACGAACGGGTCGCCGTCGCCGAGGAAGACCGACCGGCGGAGAAGGATCGAGCGGCCGAAGAGGCGAATCGCGCCGCGGACGTGGCCTTCGAGCTCCCCCGAGTCCTTCGCGCGGAAGGCGCGGTCCGGGTAGAGCCCGCAGAACGAGCAGCGATTCCAGGGACACCCTTCGGTGAGCTGCACGACGAAGGCGAGCACGCGGTCGGGCGGGAGGATGGGGACGGGACGGTAGACGTCGGAGAAGCGCTGTTCCTCTTCCTCCAGACGAAGCACGTCCCATGCGGCGATTCGCGCGAAGCGCTCTTCGAGTTCGCGCCTCTCGACCGCGCGGTCGAGGCCCTCAAGAAGCGCCTTACGCGCATCCTCCGCCAGCCGGCGAAAACGTTCGAGGGCCGCGCGCTTCTCGTCCTTCCCGAGAAGACGCCCCGCACGTTCCCTCTTCCCCTTGGTCATCATCGCGTGGGAGATTCCCCGCCGAAAGAAGCGCTCGTCGAATTGCGCGCTGACCGGTCTCCCCTCGAGATCCCACTTGGCGATCTCGATCGGGATCCTCTCGATCGCCGTGAGGTTCGGTTGAAGATAGGCTCGGAACCCGCCCCGCTCGATCCGCCCGATCACTTCGCCGACTCCGATGCGGCGGGGAAGAAGAGCGTGAAGACGGTGTCGCTCCCCGGTTCGCTTCGGCAGGCGATCCTCCCCCCGTGCTCGCGCATCACCTGCTGCACGAAGGCGAGGCCGAGTCCCGTTCCGTAGGCTTTCGTCGTGTAGAAGGGGTCGAAGATCTTGCGGATCTCTTCCTTCGGAATGCCGACGCCCGTGTCGCGCACCTCGATGACGACCTCGCCGTCCTTCACGCCGGCGACGACGCGGATCCGGCCGCCGGAGGGCATCGCCTCCTGCGAGTTTCGGAAGAGGTTCAGGACGCTCTGCCGGACCTGGTTCCGGTCGGCGAGGAGAGGCGGTGTTCCGGAGAGGACTTCGATCGACAGGTCGATGGTATGCTCCTGAAGCTCCGGGCGCACGAACTCGGCGATCGACTGGAGAAAGCCCTCCGCGTCCACCGGCTCGAGCGAGGGGCTGGGCAGGCGGCCGAAGCTGAGGTACTCCTCGATCACGTTCGTCAGGCGGTCGATCTCGGAGAGAATGGACCCGACGAGAGACTCGGCCTCCGAGGATCCGCATCCGGGAGACCGGCGGATCTCGTCGAGGAGAAGCTCGACGTTCAACGAGATCGACGAGAGAGGATTGCGAATCTCGTGGGCGACCTTCGCGGCCATGCTCCCCACCGCCACGAGTCGTTCGAGGCGCAGCATCTCCTGCTCGAGCCTTTTCCGATCCGTGAGATCGCGGATGAAGATGCGCGCGCCGAGGTATCTTCCCTCCTCGTTCCGGACGGCGGCGCTGTGGATCTCGACGTGCTTCTCCTCACCGCTGCGGGACAGGAGATGGACCTCGACGCGGTCCTTCCCCTCGCGAATCGTCCGCTCGAGGTGCATGCGGATCCGCGGATGATGGCTCGCGGCGATGAGGTCGTGGAACGCGAGCCGCCGAATCTCCTCCTCCTCGTACCCGAGGTTGGAGAGGGCGGCCCGGTTCGCCTCGACGATCCGTTCCTCCGGATCGACCGCGAGGACCATTTCGGGGTAGTTCTGGGCGAGGGTGGTGAGCAGCGCCTCGGAGACGAGGAGCCCGTCCGGTCCGCCCGGGACTCTCTCGTCGAGATCCCCGCGCGGTTCGGAATCGTTTCCGAGGGCTCGGGCGAGGGAAGGCCGGCGGGCAATCTCGAGATCGAAAAGAATTGCCTTTCCGAGGGAAGAGAGAACGAGTCGATCCTCTTTCGCGTCCCCGGAAGAGAGGGCTTCCGGAAGGGAGGCGATCTCCTCGAGTAGGGCCCCGGAGGCGCCCGACGGCCAGCCGAAGGGAGCGCGCGGGCTGCGGAAGGCGGAGGCGATGCGTTCCCGCCGGAGGGCGTAGTCTCGGCCGTACCGTCCTGCGAGGAGGAGCCGAATCAGCTTCCCGAGCGCCTCCCGCTGCCCGGGCTTCTCGGGCGGACCGGAGCCGCCTCTCTGGGGATCTCCTCCCTCGCCGAGACGATCGAGGACCCGCTCCACGACCTCGTCGAGTCGGGGAGCGATGCGCGCGCGCAGGGCGCGGAGCCGCTCGGCGTCCGCGACTCGAAGTCCGAGGCGGGCCTTGAGCTCATCGATCGGGCTTTTCGGCTTCGGTCGCGGCGTTCGCGGCATGGAACGCAAGCCTCCGGTCCTTCGGTTCCGCACCCAATTGTACCTGGTACACCCGCCCTGTACCTGGTACATTCGTTCCGGAGGATGGGAAGATGGCCGCTTTCGAGGAGCTCGCCGCCCGCGCGCGGGACGCCGCGCGCCAATCGTACTCCCCTTATTCCGGGGTTCGCGTCGGGTGCGCTCTGGAAACGGACGAGGGGGCCGTTTTCGAAGGCGCGAACATCGAGAACGCCTCGTTCGGCGTCACGATGTGCGCGGAGCGGGTCGCGCTCTTCAAGGCGGTAAGCGAGGGAGCCCGCGCCGTGAAGCGCGTGTTTGTTTGGAGCGACACGGGCCTTCTCCTTCCTCCGTGCGGCGCCTGCCTTCAGGTCCTTTCCGAGTGGATGGCGGATGGGGCCGAGGTGACGCTTCTCCGCGAGGACGGCGAAGCCCGCACGTACGCGTTCCGCGAGCTTCTCCCGGTCGATCTGTCCGGACTTCGAAACCACCTGAAGTAACCGTCACGACTGACTGTTCCAAAGGAACTTCAATCCGCAAAGAGGGTCCTCCATTCGCGGCCGCCGGGGTGCGGGGCAAGCGGGTGAACCGGCGAGTTCCCGAGCGCGCCGGGCCCGAGCCTCTCCCGCGCATGCGAAGGGGAGGGAGCCGAAGCCCCCTCCCCTTCAGAAGATCGCCTCGAAACGCGAGCTCTACCGGATCAGCACCATCTTCTTGGTGCTCGAGAACTCGGACGCCTTCAGGCTGTAGAAGTACACGCCGCTTGCGACCGGCTCGCCGGAGTTGCTCGTTCCGTCCCAGAGGACCGAGTGCGGCCCGGCCGCAGCCGTTCCGCTCTTCAGCGTGCGCACCTCGCGTCCCGCGGTGTCGTAGACCTTGAGATCCACTCTTCCCGTTCTTTCGATCGAGAACTCGATCGTCGTCGTCGGGTTGAACGGGTTCGGACGGTTCGCGAGAAGCTGGTTCGCGTATCCCGGAACGCCTCCCTCGACATCGGTAAGCCGGCTCGAGCAGATGTCGTCGATGTCCCGCGGGTTGATCTTGCGACGCCCGTAATCGTAGTTCAGAAGGCCCTGAACGTACTGGACCGAGTCGCCGACCTGCGGGTCGTAGAGACCGTTCATGCCAGGATGGAACGGTTTGATCCCGGGTTCGAAAATGTCGTCTACCGAGATCGTGTCCGCGCCGCCTTGCCAGAGCGAGAACTCGCCCCACCCGATCGAGTCGCTGAAGACCTTGAGCCCCTCGATCCGGACGAGCTTCCCTTCGTACGGTTCGGTGAGCGCGGTCGCGAGCGAGACGGTGACCGGGGCGATGACCCCGACCTTCTTCGCCGCGATGAGAACCGTGTCGATGATCGAGCCCATCTGCAGGTTGCCGAAGTACGGTCCCGCGAGACCGGAAATGAGAACCGAATCGCCCCGCTCGATTCCATATGTTCCCATGTCGGGCACGTTGCCGACGTAGCAGTCGAGACCGTAGCCGAAGCCGGTGCGATCCTGGATGAACATGTGGCGGTTCAGATACGACTCGGTCGGAGCGGCCGTCGCGACCGCGCCGATGCAGACCGGACGCCCCGCGAGCGACGCGCTGTCGGCGACCGTCCGCATGAACGCGACGCTCTTCACGCCCGGGATGAACTGCTCAGTATTCGGCGAGGTCATCGGCACGCCGTCGCTGTTCGCCACGTTCTGCACGGTCAGCGTTCGCGCGGTGAGCGTGTCGCGGAAGAAGGACATGTCGCTCGTGGTGAGGACCACGCCGAAGGAGTCGGCCATCATCGCGGACGAGAGGATGTCGATGTCAAAACCTGTAATGTAGTAATTGTTCGCGTTCTCCGCCGAAGCTCGATCCAAGGCGCGGTCGAACTCGACGGCGAGGTGCGTGTCATCGATCGGATACGCGTAGCGCGTCTCCGGGGCCGGCGGAAGGCCGCAGTAGATGATGTCGTTGTTCCCGCGCGGCTGAATGCGGTACACATACCAGGCGAAGTCGCCGTGCCCGACGATCGTGCAGAGGGTGTCGAGCGAGTCGGGAACCGCGTACGGCGCGTAAGACTTCTTCCCGATCCAGAGGGAGTCGTTCGCGGCGCAGTTCGCGTCGCTGTCGATCTCCTCGACCTGCCACCAGCGGTTGGTGCCGTCGTTCGTTCGCGTCACGCGGACCGAGTCGATCGAGACCAGCACGCCCTCCCACTTCTCCGCCTCGGTGTTCGTCGAGTCGTTCAGGTCGCAGGTCGTGAGCGGAACCGGCGCCGGGACCGAGGCGGAGCCGACGATCTTGGCGCATCCGAGGTTGTTGTAGATGCGGATCTCCGTGAGCCCGTAGTAGTCATACGCCTCGCCGATCACCTCGACGAGGTCGCCGACCGCCCAGCTCGTCGGGGCGCCGCCGGTGTAGACGAAGACGCCCGAGAAGGCGGTCCCGATCGGCTGGACCTCTTGCACGAAGAAGCCGTCGAACATGAGGCCGGTGACGACCACCTGGTTCGTGAGCTTGACGCGGTCATACGGGAGGATGTCGATCCCGAGCTGAACGTCCTGGATCGTCCCCTCCTTGGTCCACGTCACCCCGACGCAGTCCAAGATGTCCGCGTGCGAGGCGCCGGCCGAGAGGATCACGGCCAGCCCGGCCAGGATCGCTGTGACTCTGGTCATCGGTTCTTTCCCTCCATCGACTACCCGGGTCGAGACGGCAGGTTCTCCCGCGCGATGATCCGGCCGTCCACCCCGCGCGTTCCCGAACGAACGCCGAGAGGCCGACCACCGCCGGCATTACAATCCGGGACTATTGTACCAGAAACGTAACACGCGGTCAAGCGCGGGCTTACGCGGAGCGGCGGAGACGCGCCTCGGCGCTTACGGAACCCCGAACCAATCGAGGAACGCCGCGAAGGCCTCATCGTTGTTCCCCGGATCGCCGTAGTACATCGAGAAGGGAAACGTGCACAGGATCACGCGGCCGCCGGGGCTCGGAAGGTCGTAGCGGATCGCGGGCGTGAACTCGCCCGGCTGGTTCTTGAACGTCCCCATCGGCACCCGATAGAGACGCTCGGCCGCAAACGAGGCGGCGGTGTCGATCGGCGAGTCGATCCCCGGATACTGGATTGGGCATCGGAGATAGAGATCCGGAAGCCCGGTCCCCGGGACCGCGAGGAAGGGGACCTCGCAGGGGCGCGGGACCGGCGGAACGGCCGGGAGGAACTCAAAGTTCGTCCCTCCGGTCACCGGGTTGATGGAGAGCTCCTCGAAGCCCATGTAGCGCGCGGGGAAGCCGGGCGTGAGGCCGCCGTAGGTTCCGACCGCGTTCAACGACTCCATGAAGAGATTCCCGCCTCTCATGAGGAACGCGCCGAGCCCCGAGTCGGCGAGCGTCATCTGCGTGAAGCGCGCCGGGTCGGCGAGCACCGACCGCTGTCTCGTCCCCGTGTACCAGACCACGTGGTCGAACGCGGTGAGGAAGCCCGCGAAGCGGAGGTTCGAATCGAAAGCCCTCGTCTTGAGATCGAGGACCGTGTAGCTCTCCTCGCCGACCCGGGCGGTGAGAAGCCCTCGATAGAACGCATCCGGGTTCACGATCGGCGTGGCGCCCGGATCGAAGTCGTCGACCAAAAGAATCGAGCCTTGAATCTTATGGAAGTAAATGTCGAAGCTGTCCGCGGCGCTCGCGCCGTGCGCCTCGTCCACCGCTTGGATGCAGACGGTGACCGCGCCGAAGGTATCGATATCCGCAGGAAGAAGAAGAACCGTGTCCGCGTCCCCGGGTACCTCCTTGGGCGTCCCCTCCCTCCCCTTCACCCAAATCAGGTGCCTCGCGATCGTCGAGTCCCCCTCGGGATCGGTCGATTCCCAACCGAACGGGAGAACCGGCCACGCGGAGTCGGGAAGGACTTCCCGAAAGCGAATCGTTACGGTCGGGCGGTTGTTGTAGAACGGGTATTCCTGCGCGGCGGGCGTCGGATCGACGAGCCCCTGGTCATCCACCGCCCGCACCTCGAAGAGATAGCTCGAGAGGGAGTCGGGGACCGGGAGAAGAAACGTATTCTTCGTGAAGGAGGTGTAGGTCCACTCCGTCTCCAATTCGTACGTCTCGCTCCCGGGAGGACCGGTCCACTTGTACTGGAAACCCGCGACCTCGCCGTCCGTGTCGCTCCCCCACCACTTGAGGTGGACCTTGTAGAGCGTCGTGGCGAGCGAGTCCCCGGTGATCGCGAGTCCGGTCTCGGGCGGGAGGTTCCCGCGCGGCTCGAAGAGGTTGTCCGCGCAGCTCGCCGCGAGAAGCGCGAGGCACGCGGCTGCAAGAAACGCGAGCGCCGTCTTCATCGGATCACCAAGAACTTCCCGACCTCGATGTCGCTGTTCTCCCGATTCTCCACCGAAAAGACGTAGAGGCCCGACGCGATCGACTGGTTCTCGCGCGTGAGAAGATCCCACGCCGCGATCCCGCCCGAGAGAACCGGCGGCGGGAAGACCGGATCATAGAGCACCGCGTTGTCGATCGCTCGGTAGGTCCTCGAGTCGAAGTCGATCGTGTCGACGAGATCCCCCGAGAGCGTGTAGATGCGGATCGTGCAGCGGCGCGGAAGGTTCGCGAAGTAGATCAGGCGCTCCCGCGGGAAGGCGCCGTCCCAGGCCGATTCCCCCCGGTACGGGTTCGGGAAGACAATCACGCCCGGGCTCTTCTTCTCGGGCAGACGTCCCTTCGGGCCGGGAACGAAAACGGTCCGGTTCTGCGACACGCCGCTCTCCAGCGAGGGGACGCCCGACGCCTTGTCCCCCCGGTCGAACGAGGTGACGGCGGCGTAGTAGGGGAAGCCGTCCTTCAGGTTCGGGATTGTGAGTGAGTAATTGTATCCCCATCCGTCGATCAGCGTGTCCTTGCGGATCGTCTCGAATCCGGCGTTGAAGCCGATCGTGTCGACGAGGTCGTACTCCCCGATCAGGGTGTACTCGACGTTGTCGCGCGAGAGGTAGACGCGATATCCCTGGAAGTCGGCCGAATCGGGAAGAACCGGATCCGGGATCGTCTCCGGAGACGCGTCCCAGAAGAGCCGCACCGAGCCCGGGCCCGGATCGATCGCGAGAACCGGTGAGGGGGGCGGCTCCGGAATCTTGTAGTTCGAATCGTAGGTTCTCTGCGCCCAATCGGACCGGAACTGGAAGTCGTCCTGCGTCTTTCCTCCGACAAGCGCGAAGACGACGTTCAGTGTGTCTCCCGGATCGAGGAAGCGGTAGGGACCGACGGAGAGGAGCTCGACCGGATCGATGGGCGGCGGTTCTCCATCGGCGCCGGTGAGATCGCTCGCGGTCCCGTCGATTACGCCGCTCGCCATGCGCGCGTAGCGGATCCGATCGGTCTCTCGCGTCTCCTCGTCTCCGGTCCAGCGCCACCAATCGAAGGTGATCGTCTTCCCGGCGATCGAGTCGGGGCCGGATCCGAGGAGCGCGTATCCGCCCCATCCGGGAAGGACCGTCTGATCGAACAAGTAGAAGTGGCAGCCGACGAGGCGGCGGTCCGGGTCGTACTCGACATGCTTCGTGTCGAAGCAGCGCCCCGGAAAGCCCCCCGCCCCCTCGCCCGGCCCGGCGAACTTCTTGTTGCAGGAGATCAGCTCGGCGTAGACGCCGACGTAGACATCTTGAAGCCGGCTCCTCCCGATGTTCGTGATCGTGCAGGAGAGGATGAGGAACTGATCGACCGGATCGAAGCTCCATCCGTAGGTCCGGTACTCGACCTGGAGGTTGAGCGGACGGTGCCTTTGAAGGATCGTCGAATCGGTGTCGAGGAAGGAGCAGAGGAGATCCTGCTCCGAAACGGCCTTCGCGTCGTACACCGGGCTGTTCCGGAGCGACGATCGCTCCACGATGAGCGACCCCTCGCGATACTCCGATCGAAGCGTCGGTCCGTAGTAGCCGGAAACCGTCGTGGTGGAGACGAGCGAATCCCCGTCCACGTTCACCGCGCCGACCCAGATCCCTCCGCGGATCATCCGCTCGTGCGCGGAGCCGAGCGGGAACTCGAACGACGGATCCATCGAGGCCGGCTCCCCGCCCGCGCCCGGGAGGTTCGTTCCCAGGAAACCGTTGTTGTTGATCATGAGGCCGATCTTGTTCACGTTCGTGAAGCGCGCGGCGGGCACGGAATACTGCGCTTCCGCAACAGGCGCGAGCGCGGCCGCGAGAAGAAGGGCGAGGGCGAATCGGAGCGCGGTTTTCGAATCGGCGCGCATCATTTCTCCGCTTTCGGAAGCTCGAAGAGAACGATCTTCGGCCCCGCGTGATCGAACACGTAGACGAGCGAGTCGGTGGCGGCGACCGCGCCGGGCGCGGAAAGAAGATCGGCCGCGTTCCGGTCGACCCGCTCCCGATACCGGAGAGCGCTCGTGTACTTGAGAACCCTTCCGTTCCCGCCGTCGCTGAGGTAAAGAGAGCCAAGCGGATCGACCGCGAGGCCGGACGGCTCGAGATCGAAGAGAACGGCCTCCGCGGGTTCGGAGATCTCCGATCCATCGAGCCACTCGATCCCCTGCGACTCTCCGCGAGCCGAGTTCACCTTCACGCGGCCCATCGAGCCGTCGACGAAGAAGAGATAGGACGGCGAGAGGGCCGCGTCCCGGATCTCTCTTCCGTACCCGAGCCCGGTGCCGTCGCCTGCGGCCGTTCCGAGAAACGCGCCTCCGCCGTCATAGGCGCGGATGCTCCATGCTTGAAGCGTATCGGCATAGGACGTGTCCGCGCCGATCGGCGTGAGCGACTCGATCCGCCCGGATTCCGCATAGGTCGTGTCGTACAGACGGAGGACCTTCTGGCGATAGCGGAGGCTGAAGGCGGCCACGTACACGCGGTCCTCCGGGTCGGCGGCGATCGCGGTCGGCGTCACCTCGCGGATCGTGCGGGTCGATTTCGCCGAGTCCCTTCCCGGGAAACGATAGAAGGAGTCGATCGGCGTCCAGGCGGTATCGCTCCACGATTCCACGTACGTCTCGGAGAAGAGGTCGTAGATTCGGACGACGGGGCGAAAGACGGCGCGCGTTTCGGTCGAGTCGGGCGGGATCGGCATCGCCTCTTCGCGAAGGTCGAGGATGACGAGGTGATCCTCGGCCCCTTCGTCGAGATAGAGAGGACGCTCGAGGCCATCGAGCGTGCCGATCGCGCGCGCGACGAGCTTCCCCCCCTCATTCGCTCCCTTGCGCCGATAGCGCGTGACCGCGGCGCTGTCCTCCGCGAGGAAGAGCCACTGGTTCTCCGTGACGAGGATATCGGTCACGTTTCCGACGTTCTCCCAGGATCCGTACACGAAGTAGCCGGAGAAGGGGATCGCGCCCCGGTCCTCTTCCACGGGGAGAGGCATCTTCCGCCCGCAGCCGGCGGCGAGAAAGAGAAGAGCGATGAGGACGATCTTCCTCGTCATCGTCAGAATCCCAACCCCAGCGAAATGCGGTCCACCCTTCCCAAGAACTCGGAGCGGGTGAACGCGTAGTCGATGCGCTCCGTGAAGCCTCCGGCTTCGAGAACGAGCCCCATCCCTCCGCTCCAGTTCAGATCGTCGGCGTTCAGGATATAGCCGGTCCGAAGCGCGAGGGTTTTCTGATAGACGATTTCCGTCGCGAGCTTGTAGGTCTCGGTGTTGTCGGGCGGGCGGCTCATCTCGATGATCCCGATCTGGCGGAGATCGGATCCTTCCCAGAGGAGCCCGGAAACCGCGGCGCGGAAGCTCGTCGGCGCGGCGAAGCTCTCGAAGTCGCGCTCCTCGCCGTACGCGTCTCCGCCGTACTCCACGTAGGTCCCGGACGGCCTCCAGTTCGGGCCGAAGTTGAGAAGCGCGACGGAGAAGACGGCCTCCCGCGCGCCGAGGCGGTAGAACGTGCCGAAGTCCGCGCACCACGTGTTCACGACGGGCCCCCCGATCGCGGCTCCGTAGCTCTCCCGAATATACTTAAGACCCAAACCGATCGAGAGCTTGTCGGTGAACATGCGCGCCGCTCCGACGCCGATGAAAAGATCCGAGTAGGTGAACTCGCGCCCCGTTCCGTAGGGCTGGTATTCGGTCGTCTCCATCATCTCGGTTCGAAGGGTCCCGACGTGGATCCCCGCGCCGATGCCGCCGAAGTATGGGAGCGGCTGCGCGTAGGCGAAGTAGTCGTAGCCGATGTCGGCGATCCATTCGGTGTGCGAGACGTGCGCCTCGCGGCGCGCGAGGTTCGTGATCCCCGCCGGATTCCAGAAGAGGGCGGTCGGATCATCCGCGATCGCGGTGAACGCCTCGCCGAGACCGACCGCCTTCGCGCCCACGCCGATCTTGAGGAACGACCCCGCGTTCGTCGCAACGCGGACCGCGCCGAGATCGCCTCCCGCGGAAGCGCCTCCGGCGAGGAGGAGAAGAGCGGCCGCGACGGCGATGGTTCGTTTCCCGTTCATCTCAAAACTCGGTCGCCAAGCCCACCCGGAACGAGCGGGGCGTGCTCCAGAGCGACGGATCGGCGTATCTCGCGATCGTGTACGCGTCGGGTCGATTGTCGAGCGACCCGACGCCCGCGACGTACGCGTCGCCGGTCTGCGGGTCGATTCGCTTCGGATAACGATGGTTGAGCAGATTCCTCGCCTCGACGAGGTAATTCCACTTCGACCCGCCGAGGCGGAATCCCTTCGAGAAGCGGAGATCGAACGTCGTGTTGAAGGGAGCGTTCGCCGAGTAGCGAGTCCCCCTCTCCGCGCCCGTCGAGGAGGTCGGGGTGTACGCCCGTCCCGACTGCACCCAGCAATAGACGTTCAGCGACCAGTCGCGCGGAAGCGTCCACCCGCGGATCGCCGGCGGCTCCTGCTTCTCGCCCACCGACACCGTGAGGTCGGCGGTCAGCTTGTGCGGCCGGTTCCAGTAGAGATACTCCTCGTCTCTTCCGACCTGCGTGAAAGTGCCGACCTCGCGCTGCAGGAGATTGAACTGGTTCGGGTCGGAGGCCTTCCCGGTCGCGACCGTGTAGGAGTACGCGAGGCGGCCCCAAAGATACTTGCTCCGGTTCTTCCGGACGTTGATCTCGATGCCGCGCGCGCGGGCGAAATCCTCGTTGATGTACACGAAGTACTCCGGACGGCCCCTCCGGTCGAAACGAACCGACTTCGGGTAGTCGTAGATGTCGTTGTAGAAGACCGAGAAGTCGACGGCGAGATCGGACGCGACTTGGTGCCTCGCGCCGAGCTCGTACTTCACCTCGCGCTTCGGGTTCAGGTTCAGGTTTCCGACGAGAGGGAAATCTTCGCTCGAAACCGAGGAGATCTTCGAATACACGTTGTAGTAGTTCGGCCGCTGCGAAAAGTGCCCGTAGTTCAAGAAGAGGTGCGAGCGATCGGTGATCGGATGCGAGACCTGGAAGCGGGGCTCGAGGCTCGCCTTCACCCGGTTCCTTCCGAAGAAGGTGTGGGAGTCTCTCTCGTAGTCTCGGAGGAGCGCCTCGTTGTATGAATCGCGCGAGGTGTCGCGAAGAGCGTCCTCCGCCTCCTTCCCCGGAAACCAGTAGTCGCAACGGAGGCCGACGTGCCCGATGAACCCTTCGTACTTGAACCGATCCTGCAGATAGAGGGCGCCCGTCGTCGGGCGGACGTTCCAGAGGTCGTGGTTTCGCCCGAGGCCGTCCGGGTCGGCCACCCACGGCTCCGAGATCGTGACGAACTGGAGGTTCTCGCGGGAGAGCTCGAAGCCGGTCTTGAAGACGTGCGCTTCCCCCCTTGCGTGCTCGACGTCAAAGTATCCGACGTATTGCTCCGTGTATCGGCTGTGCCAGACGGCGTTGTCCCCCGTGTCGACGAAGAAGGGGTTGTCCTCTTCCCGAGGAAGATCGAAGTCGTTCGGTTCTTCGTACGTGAACCAAGGGCGGCCGTAGACATTCTGGAAAGACGCGCTGAAGCTGCGGGAGAGGCGGACCGTCGTCCGGGTCTTTCGGTTCCAGAGATAGCGCCAGTCGAGCGTGATCGTGTTGTTGTCGTCGGTGATCGTGTAGTCGTGGTCCTTGCGTCGGCTCCAATCCCAGTTGTACGAGGAGGTCACGTCGGTCGGATCGAGCGCGCGCGTGAGCGGCGGCCGAAAGAACCCGTGGTCGATCTCGAGCTTCTTCTGGAACGAAAGAAAGAGCTTGTGCTTTCCGTCCGGCTGCCAAGAGATCTTGTAGAGCCCGCTCCAGCGGTTCTCCGCGCGCGGGGTCCAGAAGCTCTTTCCGTAGTCGATGTCCATTCCGAGGAAACGGTCGACGTAGTCGGATCGGAGGGTGTTCCGGCTTCCGTCCGCGGCGCGCACGGGGAGGTACGTGTCGTCGAAGGAACCGGCGATGTCGGCGAAATAGGTGATCTTCCCGGGAAGCTCCGCGCCGAGCGGGCGAAGCACGAACTTCTGGATCGGCTCTTCTCCCTCGGCCTGCACCTCGAAATTGTCGAGCCGCGTGTCCCGGTAAATGTCCCCGAAGAGGGGGAGGTGATCGCTCTGGTACTCCACGTATCCTTGGAACTTGGTGCTCCCCTCCTTCGTTTCGATGTCGATGACGCCGGAAAGGGCCTGGCCGAACTCGGCTTCGTACCCGCCGGTCATGATCTCGACGCTCTTCACGGCGCGCGCGCTGATGTTCCCCGCGGAGCTTTGCCCGGTGATGAGGTCGCGGATGATCACCCCGTCGATACGATAGACCGTGTCCTCCGCCCGCCCGCCGCGCACGAAGAGGCCGCCGTCCTCCTGCACCACGCCCGCTTGCTTTCCGATCACGTCGCTCACCACCGAGACCGCCATCCCTTGGATCTCCTCGGCGGTGACGTACTGCGACGACTTGGCAACCTCGACGTCCACGATCTCGCGAAGGCCGCTCACCTCGATCGGCTCCATCTCGCGCACCTCGATGGGCGAGAGGCCGGCGTCGACCTTGATCGCGTACGTTCCGACGACGCGCACCTGATCGATCAGCTCGCTCGAATAGCCCATCCGGTTCACGCGGAGCTGGTAGATCCCCTCCGGAATCTGGACGAACCGGAAGGTCCCGTCCGTCCCCGAGATGACCCCCTTTCCCGTGCCGACGAGGATCACGTCGGCGAAGGGGATCGGGTCTCTCGTCTCCTTGTCGTACACGCGTCCTTGGATCGACCCGACCGGGCCGGAGGGCTTCGCGGGCTTCTGCTGCGCGGAAGCGTCGCCGAAGGCGATCAGCGTTGCGAGAAGAAGGAGCGGAAGCGCACGGAGAGCGGGGCCGCGGCGCGGTCCGAGAGTCGATCCGTTTGCGGAGCGAATCGGCGTCATGCCGTTCTCCGGCTCCTCGGTCGCGGAATGGGAACCGTCACCCCGCTCTCCGTCGTTCATGGCCTTCGGCCGAGCCACGCGCGAGTCGTTGACTCGGACCGCGAGCGGGGGTTAGAGTCGGCGCAACTATAAACACCACCGGGCGACCCGACAAGGGAATCTTTCGCCCGGCCCGGTCCGCGCGCCGCGGGGAGAGCCCGATGGAAATCGACAAGCGTGTCGCCGAAGCGGTTTCCTTTCTCGACCTTCGCCTTCCGGAGAAACCGGAGATCGCGGTCGTGCTCGGCTCCGGCCTCGCGCCCCTCGCCGATCGTTCGGAGCGTCTCTTCTCGCTCGAGTATTGGCAGATCCCGCACTTCCCGAAGTCGACCGTCCCGGGACATCCGGGGCATCTCATCGTGGCGCGGATCGGAGAGACGCCGGTTCTCTTTCTCCAAGGGCGCGTCCACTACTACGAAGGAATCCCGCTCGCGGAGGCCACCCTCCCGCTCCGCGTCGTGCGCCGGCTCGGCGTCCGCTTCCTCATCGTTACGAACGCGAGCGGCGGGATCAACCCCGCGTTCGAGCCGGGGGAGATCGTCGCGGTCCGCGATCACATCAACCTGATGGGGACGAACCCCCTGATCGGGTACGTTCCCTCGAGCGGCGAGCCGCGCTTCGTCGATCTCTCCGAGGCGTACTCGAAGAGGCTTCGCGCGATCGCCCGCGAGGAAGCGGAAGGGTTGGGGCGCGTTCTCAAGGAAGGGATCTACGCGGCGGTCTCCGGCCCGAGCTACGAGACCCCCGCGGAGATCCGCTTTCTCGCAGAGGCCGGCGCGGACCTCATCGGGATGTCGACGGTTCCGGACGTGATCGTCGCCAAGCAGGTCGGGTTCGAGATCCTCGTCCTTTCGTGCGTCTCGAACCGAGCGGCCGGGACGACCGACGCCCCCCTCACGCATCAAGAGGTGATCGAGACGGCGGCGCGCGTGGCGGAGCCGTTCTCGGCCCTTATCGCCCGCATCGCCCAGCGGATCGTCGCCGAGCAGGCCTGAACCTGTGAACCTGTACGAGCCGAAATCGTCTCGAAGCATTCGGGCGGCCGGGTCCCGTCGGGCATCCGTCCGCTGCGATGCTCGCCAGTCGCCCGGGGAAGAGCGTGTTCCCTTGAAGGCGGTGCGCGGTCACTCGGGCGCGAATTCGTATCAGATACCGTTCCCCCGATGCCCTTTTCCCAGCGGCTGTTCGCCCGTGCGGGGCGCCCCTCTTTCGGGCAAAACCGGTACCGAATCGCGGTTGTACCAGGTACAACTCATCGGCCGCGCAGTTTCCAGAGGGCCTGGAGGGTCTTCTCGAGCGCGGGGCCGAGCGCCTCGGGCCGGTCGGTCACCTCCGGCTCGTTCGGAAGGACCGCGTAGGGGACCGGTACGTCGCGGATCGTGAAGAACCCCTCCCGATCCGGAGCGAGCTCGTGCCAGTCGTTCGTGCGGTAGTAGTACTCCATCTTGTCGTCCGGAAGGGAGTGGTGCAGGATCGAGCCTTCGAGGCCGGGCCTCGCGCGGCGGCGGTTCTTTCGACACGACTCCTCGTAGCTCACCTCGATGTAGACGACGCCGAGCCGCCCGAGCACCGAATCGCTGAGCTGCTCGAACGCGTTCCGGAAAGCCCTCACCCCTCCCCGGGCGAACTCGAGGATCCCCGTCGTTTTCCGGAAGAACCCAGGATCTTGGCGCTCGATCTCGAGGACGCGCGCGTCGATCTTCCGGAGGAAGAAGTCCCAGATTCGTTCGTCCTTGAAGTAATACTTCGCGTCCGTGAACATCCGCTCCATCCCAAGGCGCGAGAGGATGTCGTCGTCCAGGAAGCGCTCCCAAATGAACGGGAAGTCGTCGATTTCGACGAAGTCGCCGATGTGGAAGCGCCGGATTCGCTCCTCGTGCTCGGTCTTCTTGAGATAGTCGATCACCTCGGACTTGCCCGCGGCCGGCCTTCCGACCAGCGCGATCCGCTCAAACGCCTCGCGACTCATGCTTTTCCCCCCGCCCGGTTCTCCGCGTACGGCTTTCCTTGAAGCTGTCTCCAATCCTGAAGGATGACGAGATCGTCCATCGGGAACCGCTCGCCGAGGATCGTGTCGATCTCGAGAAGCGCCTCGCGCACCGCCCGCACCTTGGCCGCGTAGGGGAGGAACGCGGCGCGGAATCCGTTCAGGAGCACGTGGCGGAACTCGTAGTGGTTCAGGTGGAACGCCCGCGCGGCCCGAACAAACTCCCTCGTGACCGTCGTGTTCGACACGAGGCGGCTGTCGGTGTTGATCGTCACCCGGAGCCCCTTGTCGAGATAGAACCGGAAGGGATGGTCCCGCATCCGCCGAACGACCCGTGTTTGCACGTTCGATGTGAGGCACACCTCGAGAGGAATCCGATGATCGATGACGTAGTTCATCAGCCCCTCATCCTCGAGAAGACGGGTTCCGTGTCCGATCCGGTGCGCTCCGCAGTAGTGGACCGCCTGATGAATGCTTCGCACATCAAACGCCTCCCCGGCGTGCACGGTGACGTTCTGGTTCTCGTTGAGCACCCGATAGAAGGCCTCGCGGTGCTTCTTGGCCGGGTAGTCCTTCTCCTGACCGGCGAGATCGAAGGCGACGACGCCGTCCGCCCGATAGGCGACGGCGAGCTCCGCGAGCTCGAGAGAGCGGTCGGGCGTCATCGATCGGATCCCGCAGAGAATCACTCCGGTTCGGATCGGGTACTTCTGCTCCGCCGCCTTGAGCCCTTGGAGGACCGCGTCGATCGAATCCGACATGCGGAGGCCTCCCTGCACGTGGAGAAGCGGCGAGTAGCGGACCTCCATGTAGCGGACGTTCTCGGCAGCGGCGTCCTCGGCGAGCTCGTAGGCGATCCGCGTGAGCGCATCCTCCTCCTGCAGCACCTTGAGGAGGATCGGGAAAGCCCTCAGGTAATCCCCGAGGCTGCGGCAGTTCTCTCCGACCTGAACCTTCTTCCGGAGGGAGCGGAGATCGCGCGCGCCGAGGCGGACTCCTTGCGCCCGGGCGAGGTCCCACAGGGTGCGCAGGCGCAGCGAGCCGTCGAGATGGACATGAAGGTCGGTCTTCGGCATTCGGCGAACGTAGAGGTCAGTGAACTCGCGCCACTCCTCGTTCAGGCGGTAGCGGCGGATCTTCTTCGGGCTCATCGTCCGGTGCTCCCTTCCTCCGGCGGCGCCCCGCGGGCGCGGTCGAGCGCGTTCAGCTTCTCCACGCG
>JAGUYC010000250.1 GCA_020061515.1 Gemmatimonadota bacterium | reverse complement strand
GGCGCGCCGCCGGGGAGAGGGCTCGCGACGGCGGAGACGACGGACCGCCTCACGCCCAGGCTGAAGGTCTCGCCCCCCGCGACGGCCGTGTATCCGGCGTTCGGCTCGGGGACGTCGCACTGACCGTCGAAGTTGCCGCCCCAGGCGACGATCGTCCCGTCGGACTTGAGGCCGAGGGTGTGATAGGCACCGGCCGCGACGGCGATGAAGTCGGTGTTCGGCTCGGGGACGTCGCACTCTCCCTCGCCGTTCCATCCCCAGGCGACGATCGATCCGTCGGACTTGATCCCCAGGCTGTGATACGAACCGGCCGCGACGGCGATGAAGTCGTCGTTCGGCTCGGGCACGTCGCACTCGCCGGAGCCGCAGTCTCCCCAGGCGACGATCGATCCGTCGGACTTGAGGCCCAAACTGTGAAAGTGTCCGGCCGCGATCGCGAGGAAGCCCGCGTTCGGTTCGGGGACGTCGCACTGGCCGGAGCTGCTGTCTCCCCACGCGGCGATCGTCGAGTCGGCCCGAAGCCCCAGGCTGTGAGAATACCCGCCCGCCGGGGCGAGGAAGCCGCTGTTGGGCGCGGGGACATCGCACTGGCCGGCGCTGCTGTCTCCCCAGGCTGCGATCGTTGAGTCGCCGCGAACCCCGAGGCTGTGATAGGGACCGCCCGCGGCGGCGACGAAGCCGGCGTTCGGCTCCGGGACGTTCCAGCCGTCGAAGCCGTCGTCTCCCCATGCCACGATCACGCCGTCGGACCGGAGCCCCAAGCTGTACGCTCCGCCGGCCGTGACGGAGAGGAAATCGGCGTTGGGCGCCGGGACGTTGCATTGTCCATAGACGTTGTAACCCCAGGCGATCAACGTTCCGTCGGCCTTGATTCCCAAACTGTGATCCGACCCTCCCGCGACCGCGAGGAAGTCGGCGTTCGGCTCGGGCACGTCGGTCTGGCCGGAGTTGTTGTGGCCCCAGGCTTCGATCGTCCCGTCGGCCCGGACGCCCAGGCTGTGCCAATAGCCGGCCGCGATGGCCACGAACTCGGCGTTGGGCTCGGGGACTTCGATCTGCCCTTGGCCGTTCCATCCCCAAGCGACGATCGTGCTGTCGGACTTGAGCCCGAGACTGTGGTTCGATCCCCCGTCGATCGCGAGGAAATCGGCGTTCGGCTCGGGGACATTGCACTGCCCGAGATCGTTTCTTCCCCAGCACACGACGGTCCCGTCCGCCTTGAGACCGAGGCTGTGATCGCCCCCCGCCGCGACGGCGATGAAGTCGGCGTTCGGCGCGGGCACGTTGCATTGGCCGTTGCCGTTGTATCCCCAGGCGACGATCGTGCTGTCGGACTTGAGGCCGAGGCTGTGGGATCTTCCCCCCGCGACGGCGATGAAGTCCGCGTTCGGCGCGGGCACGTTGCATTGGCCGCTGCTGTTGTATCCCCAGGCCTCGATCGTCCTGTCGGACCGGAGGCCGAGGCTGTAGAACTGGCCCACCGCGATCTCCACGAAGCCGGCGTTCGGCTCGGGGACGTCGCACTGGCCGTCGAAGTTGCCGCCCCAGGCGACGATCGTCCCGTCGGACCGAAGGCCCAGGCTGTGCTTCTCCGCTCCCGCGACGGCGACGAGATCCTCCAGCGCCTCTTGCTCGACGAGCACCTGCGTCCCCCATCCGAGGATCGCTCCGCCCGTCTCGCCCCGGGCCGCGCCGACTCCGAGCACGAACAGAGTGACGAGAACCAGGCCCCAACCAACCGAAGATCGCTTCATGATGCCCCTCTCTTTCGCTCGGTCGATCCGTCTGTACCGGGTACAATCCCCTGTTGTTCCTGGTACAGGGTCCTGACAGGGTCCAGTCGAAGACGTCGCGATTCTATCCGTCGCCTGTTACGCGGACGTTACGCGCGGGGGGGGGGCGACCGGCCGAAATCGGCGTCCCTCGCTCCCCCCACCCCGATCCTTGACAGGGGGGGCGGGGTCCGCTATATTGCCGACCTTGAGGTCGAGGCCAACCGTAAGGGATCCGGATCGAGGCCCCCCGGAGCCGTTACCCAGGAAGAGCGAGAAGCCGGAGTCGACGGGAGCGCGGGAGAGGGAATGTGGATTCGATCAGGATCGAGCTGTCCGACCTCAAGGAGGGGGTGAACCGGTTCGTCTTCCGGGTCGGGCCCGAGGAAATCGATCTGGAGGAGGAGGGGACCTTCTTCCCCAAGCCGGTGGACCTCGCGATCGAGATCGCGCGCACCGGCGGGACCCTCAGGGTCCGCGGGACGATCCGAACCGAGGCGGAGCGGACCTGCGGGCGCTGTCTCGCCGTCTTTCGGGAGGTTCTCGACGCCACGCTCGACGAGGCGTTGAAGGTTGAGGTAGATAAAGTTCGTATATTCGATACCGATTACGAAGGAGATCCGGGATTTCTGCCCGGCCCGCCCGGCGCGTTCTTTCTCGACGAGCTCGCGCGGGAGGAGATTCTCGTGACGTCTCCCATGCAGCCGCTCTGCCGCCCGGACTGCCGGGGCCTCTGCCCCGTCTGCGGAGCGGATCGGAACCAAGGGGATTGCGGTTGCCGAATCGAGGAGGGACATCCCGCGTGGGATGCCCTCCGCAACCTGAGCCGGAACCTCGGAAAGAAGGACTAGTCATGGGTCTGCCGAAGAGACGTGTCTCGAAAGCCCGAAAGAAGAAGAGACGCACACATCAGACGCTCGCCGTGGTGCGGCCGACTCTCTGCTCCCACTGCGGACAGCCGAAGCCGCCGCACCGAATCTGCCCGCATTGCGGCTACTACAGAGGACGACGGGTCGTCATCGTCGAGTAGAACGCGGGGGACGCGACTTGCGGATCGCCGTTGATGCGATGGGCGGGGACTCGGGCGTCGGAACCGTGGCGGCCGGCGTCGCGCGGTTCCTGCGCGAGAACTCCGAGGACGTCGAGGTCGTCCTCGTCGGCGACGAGGAGCGCATTCGCCGCGAGCTCGCGGCTTACGGGAGCCTCGGACCCCGCTTGGCGGTGGAGCACGCGAGCGAGGAGATTCAGATGGAGGAGCACGGCGCCGCCGCCTCCCGGCGGAAGCGCGACTCCTCGATTGCGCGCGGGCTTCAGCTCCACAAGCAAGGGAAAGCCGACGCGTTCGTGAGCGCGGGGAACACGAGCGCGGTCGTCGCGGCGTCTCTCCTCGTGCTCGGGCGCCTGCCGGGCGTCCGCCGCCCCGCCATCGCCGCCTTCGTTCCGAATGAAAAGGACGGTTTCGTTCTCCTCGACATCGGCGCCACGAAGGATTGCCGCCCGACCGATCTTGTCCAGTTCGCCCACATGGGCGCGGTCTACGCCGAGAAGATCCTGGGGCGCGAGAACCCGCGCGTCGGCCTTCTCAACATCGGGGAGGAGGCGACGAAGGGGAACGATCTCACGCGCGAGGCGTTCCCGCTTCTCGAGAAGAGCCGCCTCCGTTTCACCGGGAACGTCGAGGCGGTCGGGATGTTCAAGGGGGAGGTCGATGTCGCGGTCTGCGACGGCTTCGTCGGGAACGTGGTCCTCAAGTTCGCCGAAGGGTTGGTCGCCATGATCCTCGGCTTCCTGAAAGAGGAGATCGCGCGCCACCCGACGGCGAAGATCGGCGCCGCGCTCCTCAAACCGACTCTTTCCCACTTGAAGGATCAGTTGAGCTACGAACAATACGGGGGGGCTCCTCTCCTCGGGATCGACGGGGTTTGCATTATTAGCCACGGCCGTTCTTCGTCCCTGGCCATCGCGAACGCGGTGCGAACGGCGAGCCGTTTCGTTCGGTACGACATCAGCCGGGAGATCGCAAAGAGAACCCGGGCCTACGACGAGGTGGCGGTTGAATAAGCGGCGAACGTGCATTCTGGGGACCGGGGCGTATGTCCCGGAGAAGATTCTGACGAACGACGATCTGGCGAAGATCGTGGACACGACGGACGAGTGGATCATGACAAGGACGGGGATCCGCGTCCGGCACATCGCCGCGGAGAACGAGGCGACTTCGGACGTCGCTTCCCCCGCGGCGCTTCGCGCGTGCGAGGCGGCGGGGATTTCCCCCGCCGATCTCGATGCGGTGATCCTCGGAACGGCGACGCCCGACATGCTCTTCCCGTCCACCGCGTGCATCGTGCAGGCGAACATCGGGGCGGTCCGCGCGGCCGCCTTCGACGTCAGCGCCGCGTGCTCCGGATTCATCTACGGGATGGCGCTCGGGAAGGGGCTCATCGAGACGGGCCAGGCGCGGCGGGTGCTCGTGATCGGCGCCGAGACGCTGAGCAAGATCGTCGACTGGGAGGACCGAAACACGTGCGTCCTCTTCGGCGACGGCGCCGGGGCGGCCGTGATCGGCGCGTGCGAGGAGGATCGCGGGATCCTCTCGATCAACTTCGGTAGCGACGGCAGGCTCTGGGAACTTCTCCATCAACCGGCCGGCGGCTCCCGCATGCCGGCGACCGTCGAGTCGGTGGAGAAGAAGAAGCACAAGATCCACATGACCGGCCGCGACGTCTTCAAGCACGCGGTGACCCACATGAGCGGCGCGGGGCTTCGGGCGCTCGAGGAGGCGGGCCACACCGGTCCGGAGCTCGACTGGCTCTTCCCGCACCAGGCGAACATCCGCATCATGGAGGCGGTGGCGAAGAGGCTCGAGGTGCCGCGCGAGAAGGTCTACGTGAACCTCGAGCGCTTCGGAAACACGTCGGCCGCGTCGATCCCGATCGCGCTCGACGAGGCGATCCGCGGCGGGCACTGCCGGCCGGGCATGCTGATCGGCCTCGTCGCCTTCGGCGGCGGGTTCACGTGGGCGGCCGCGATCGCGAGGGTGTGATGGCGAGCCTCGGATTTCTCTTTCCAGGTCAAGGATCGCAGTACGTCGGCATGGGGAAGAGCCTCTGCGACGAGTATCCGGAGACGCGCGAGGTCTTCGATCTCGCCGACGCGATCATGGGAGTTCCTCTCTCGAAGATCGCCTTCGAGGGTCCGGAGGAGACGCTCCGCGAGACGCGCTACACGCAGCCCGCGATCCTCACGGTGAGCCTCGCGCTTCTTCGTCTTCTCGGGAAGGAGGGGATCCGTCCCGGGATCGTGGCGGGCCACAGCCTCGGGGAGTACTCGGCGCTCGTCGCGGCGGAGGTTCTCGAGCCGAAAGACGCGATCGCCGCGGTCAAGCGGCGGGCCGAGCTGATGTTCGAGGCGGGGGTCGCTCGGCCGGGGACGATGGCGGCGGTGATGGGGCTCGCCGAGGCGGAGGTCGTGCAGATCTGCCG
>JAGUYC010000058.1 GCA_020061515.1 Gemmatimonadota bacterium | reverse complement strand
CGCGGGCTGCGTCCCGCCGGAGACGGGGGGCGGGGCTCAGCGGCGAGTTGCCGCGCTCCGCGCGCGGCATGTTTGAGCAAGCGAGCCCCGTCCCCCGGCTCCGGAGCTTCCGAATGTTAAGGCGAGTTTCGGTGACGGGCTGCCGAACTCAAGTTCCCGTCGGAGTTGCGTAGCCTGTCACCGGAACGCCCGCGTAACGCCCGGATTCTATCCTCTTGGTGTGAAACGTCCGGTCGTCGGCGCGCGGCCGAAATGCCATTCGAAAGAAGGGAGAACGCCATGCGAATTCTGTCGTCGTTACTGGTCCTGATTCCCTGTCTCGCGTACGCGAACCCGGGGAGGATCGTCGTCAACTACGACGACTGGACGGTGAGCAGCACCGGCTTCAACGCCCCGAGCACTCCGGGCATCTACGTCGGGAACATCGCGGCGTGGTTCACGGGCGGGGAGGCCGGTTCGTTCCTCGGCTTAGGCGGCTCTTTCCACCTGGGGGCGCCGGAGCTATACAGCGCTTTCGCCGCCTTCGGCCATACGTACGTCCGCTCGGAAGCCGATTCGCTCGATCTCGGGGTGCTGCAGAACTACGACGGTGTGTTCCTCGGGGCGAAACCGCTCGGGGACAAGCCCGCCAATGTGGCGACGCTCACCACGTACGTGCAAGAGGGAGGGAATGTCTACCTCTACGGCGGAACCAACTACTACGGCTCGATCGCAGCGGACGCGATCGTCCTGAATTCCTTCTTGAATCCGTTCGGGTTGGACTTCGCCTCGGCGATGACCGTCTACCGGGGCACGTATCCACTGGAAGGCGACCACCCCGTGCTGGCCGGCGTCGACTACCTGTTCACGGACAACGGCACGGCGATCTCCGACCTGGATCCGGTCGATGCGAGCAACGAGGTCTTGGCGTGGTTCATGGGCGACGGCGTGGTCGCCGTCTATGACGGTCTCCTGGCCATGACTTCCGTGCGCGCGAGCGACGGGCGCACGGGAGGCCCCTTCGTTCGGCCGTACCCCAATCCCGCGAGCGGCAGCGTGAGCATCCGGTTCGCACGCACGGCCCCCGCGCCGGGAAGTCTGCGAATCTACGACCTGGCGGGTCGCCTGGTCCGTTCTCTCGCGCTGGGAGAAGCCGCCGGATCGATGACGTGGGACGGCACGGATTCCGCAGGACGAGGCGTCGCCCCCGGAGTCTATTTCCTTCGGCTCACCAATGGGACGCGGGATGAGACCGCTCGTCTGATCTTCGTCCGGTAAGGGGTTTCGGTAAGTTGCGGTGACAAGTTTCGGTGACAGGCTGCCGAACTCAAGTTCCCGTCGGAGTTGCGTCGCCTGTCACCGGAACTCCCTCTCCGCGGCTGCGCCCGCCTTGATTGTGTGACGACTTACGGAAGCAGGATCACCTTGCGCGTCTCGCGGATTCGCCCGGCCTTCATCCTCACGAGGTAGACGCCGGCGGCGAGCCGGCGCCCCGAGTCGTCGCGCCCGTCCCAGACGATCGGGTCGATGAAGAAGCCCTCGTGCGAATGGACATGCGGGAAGCTCCGGACGAGCCTCCCCGCCGCGTCGAAGATGTCGACCTCTACGCGGGTCTCTTCGTAGCGGACCGCGGTCCCCATCGTACGAGCGGGGGCGCCCTCGGTCCCGATCGGGTAAGGGATCCCGTCCCGATCGCGGTCGATCGCGGTCTCCTCGATCGGGTCCCCCCTCGGCACATAGTAGGAAATCACGGTGGCGTCTCGGAACGGGTTCGGAACGGCGAGGGAGAGATTTCTCCCGCGTTCGATCGGCGCGGGGCCGAGGATCGACGTCTCCCAGCTCCAAGAGAGCGTGTCGATGGACGCCTCCAGCCGGTAGGCCAGGCCCTCTCCCGGCCTCGTCCCGACATCGAAGAGCGAGTGGTCGCCGGCCTCTTGAAACATAAAGGAATGGAGCAGCGTCTCGCTCCCCTCTACGGTCCGCCGATAGAGGCGGCCTTCTGCGCCCAGAGTCTTTCCGCGGACGCGGAACGCGACGCGAACGACCCCGTCGTAGTCCGGCTCCGCGCGGAAGTCGTGAACGGCGATCGCGCGGACGAAGACGTCGAACGTGCTCTCGCGAGCGTGGTCGGAGGCGTTCCCCGCCGTGTTCACCGCGCGGATCGCGACCCGGTGCCTTCCGGCGGTCAGCGAGTCGAGGGGGATCGTGAAACGGACGCTCGTCGAGTCGCCCCAGCCCTCCGGAGGATCCGCCCGTATCCAGAGCTCGCGGCCGAGGGAATCGCGCGCCTGGTCGATCCGGTAGTCGACGTGCTCGATCGTGTTGAAGGTGATCGCGTTTCGCGTTCCGTTCCCCGCCCGGTTCGGAAGGAAATCAACGCGCGTGCGTCCGGAGGCGGTCGGGCGCACGGTCGTGATCGTGTCGGGAAACGGGTCGAGCTCGACGATCGGATCGGTGTCGAAGACGTCCGGAACGGCGTCCTCGTCGCTGTTGCGGAGGCCCATTTGGGCGAGCGTGTGCGTGCAGACCGTCGCCTCCGTGCTGTCCATGCAACACGCGACCCGCCGCATGCCGAGACAGGTGTAGTCCTGCAACCGGCTGTTCAGGTTGAGCGCGCCATGGTACCCCGAGCGCGTGTTGCAGGGGACCGCGCCGTCCCCTTCCCGGTACTCGTTCTGCGCCCAGAAGAGCCGAGCGGTCTCGCGGATCACGAGGTGGGAGAGCCACGCTCTCCCGGCGACCCAGCGGTTCCCCTCGCGCGGGCTTCCGGCGGGGAGCACGGAATAGGGTCCGCCGGTCCTCCCGTACGTGAGATAGTTTGCGCTGAACACGGATACTTTTGGAATGAAGAAACAGATGCCCCACTCCGTCCCGAACCCGGTTCGGAGGTCCTCGATGTACGGATACACGAGAGCGGCCGCGTCGTCGCCCGAGGATTCGTATCCCATCTCTTCGAGAATCTCCCCGATCCACTCGGCATCGAGAAAGCGCGGCTGCGTCGTCGCGAAGTTTCTCGCGCAGGAGACGCGGGTTCGAACGTCGTAGTAGAATCGGACGCCGAGATAGGGAACCTTCTCGATCCAGAACTGCATCGCCCCTCGCACCGCGTCGAGAACCGCCTCGACCTCGTGTTCCGCGTAGACCGCCTCGGGCGAATCGGGGAGGATGATGCCGACCGCGATGCGCCCCATGAAGATCTCGGAGGTCTGGCGGTAGCCGGCTCCGTGCGCCCGGCCGTAGCGCGCCGGAGCATCGACGCGATCCGCCCGCTTTCGCTCGGAGCCCGGCGGGGAATACGGGGGGAGCGCGAGGCTTGGAAGGACGGGGGAGAGAACCGGTTCTTCGGGCCGGGAGCCGATCGATCGCTCCCGATTCCATGAATCCGCGATCCTTCGAAGATGCGGATCGTCCGCTTCCCGCAGGAGGGCCGGTTTCCGGTACAGCCCGCGCGCGCGCCGGTCGCGCGCCATCGCGCGCGCGAGATCGACCGGCACATCGCCGATCAAGATGTCCGGCGGATAGACATGGGGAAAACGCGCGCCTCTCGTTTCCCATTCGTCGATGAAGGCGTGTACTTCCTCCATCGATCCGACGCGAAGGTGGACCAGCGCGTCGCCGGTCGAACGCTCGTTTGCTCGCGCGATCGGAGGCGGAACGAGGAGAGCGGAGAGAACGAAGAGCGGAACGAGAACGCCTCTCAGTCGGAGACGGAGCGGAGAAGATGAGGGTGGGGACGAACCGCGGGTCATGCGAATGCCTCCGCCCGGGGAGGAAACGGATCGCGCTGAACACGTTCAGCGTAAGCGAGCGAGGCTTGGGCGTCAATGCTCGGCCCGCGCGAGGACGCGCGGTCGAAGATCTCGATCCCGGCGGACCGATCAATCCAACAGCAGCACCTTTCGCGATTCCCAGACGTCGTTCGCACGGAGGCGGATGAAGTAGAAACCCGTGGGGAGGCGCCTCCCCGAGTCGTCCCTCCCGTCCCAAATGACCGGATCCGCGTAGATCCCTTCGTAGGAGTGGACGTGAGGGAAGGAGCGGACCCTGCGTCCGGCCAAGTTGAAGATGTCGATCTCCGCGCGGACGATCTTATACCGGCCGGCGGCCGCTTCCGCGCGCTGCGGTGCGAGATCGCCGGCCGGCGGCGGGTTCGTTCCCGGATTCGGTTTCCCGCCGTCGTAGGGTCGGTGCGTCGGTTCTCCTCGCGGGATGCGGTAGGTGAGGACCGTTCGGTCGCGGAACGGGTTCGGGGTCACGCGCGAGAGAAAGGTCCCGCGCGCGAGAGGAGCGGGCGAGGTGATCTCGGTCTCGTAGTTCCAGCTCTTGCCGAGGGCGGAGACCTCGAGGCGGTAGCGAACGATCGCGCCCGGCGTTGAGAGCGAATCGACGAGCGATTCCGGCGCGTTCGGCCGGAGCGGGAAGGTCCGCACCAGCGTCTCGACGCCGCCCGCATCGGCTCGATACAGGCGCGCGGTCGCTCCAAACGTTCCTCCCCGCACGCGGAAGCCGACACGAACCTCCCCCTCGTAGTCCGGATGCGCCGCGAAGTCGTGAAGGGCGATCGCCTTCACGAAGAGGCGCAGGCGCTGTTCGCCCCACGTCGAGCGGTTCCCCATCGTGTTCACCGCGCGAATCGTGATCGTCTGATCGCCCCCGGTGAGCGAGTCGGGCCGGAAGGCGAACCGCTGGAAGGTCGTGTCCCTCTCCCAACCCCCCGGCGGGTCCGCGTAGAGCCAGAGATCCTGCCCGTTCTCGTCGACGATCCCGTCGATCCGATAGATCACGTGCTCGATCGAGTTGAACGTGACGTTGTTTCGCGGGAAGAGCATCGTCGATGCATCTTCCTTCCCCGAGCCGGAGTAAATCGCGCGGTTCACCATCGGGATCTCCGCGGCGAGGCCTGTGAGGAGCGGGTCGATCACGTCCACCGTGTCGGGTAGAGAGTCGAGGGCCACGTACGGATGCGTGTCGAGAACATCCGGAATGAGGTCTTCGTCGATGTCTTGGACCCCCATTTGTCCGAGCGTGTACCGGCAGACGAACGGACCGGGGATGTCCATGCAGCAATCGACGCGGCGGTCGCACCAGTAGTCATGGTTCGTGCTGTTCCGGTTCATCACGTGAAGATATCCGGAACCGACGTGGCACGGGGAGCAGAAGCCGCTCTCGCACGACTCGTCCAGAGCCCAGAACAGATGCCCCGTCTCGTGCAGAAGGAGATGAGGAAGCCAGACGGTGCCGGCGACGAGACGGCCGCTGTCCTTCTTGATGCCCGCCGGCGCCGCGAGGAGAGGACCGCCGAAGTGCGAGTACGAGGTGTATCCCGCGCGGAAGCTCGGGACCTTCGGGAGGATCATGCAAATCCCCCACTCGGCGCGGAGCCGCGTCCGGAGCGAGTCGATCATTTCATACACCGGTCCCGCGGTCGTTCCCTGCATGCGAAGCCGGTAGCCGAGCGAGCCGAGAATCTCCGGGATCCAAATCTCCTCGTCGATCCTCGGTGGCCGGGAGGCGAAGTCCATCGCGGTCGGGATCCCGTGATGGATCTCGTACACAAACCGCACGCCGGGGAGGACCTTCACGCGCGACGCCCAGAAATCCATCGCCGACCGAACCGCCTCGACGACCGACGCGATCTCGCTCGTGGAGTACGTGAAGCCCGGGCAATTGGGGAGGATCACTCCGACGGCGACCCTCCCGAGCATCCACTCCGAGGTCTGGATGAAGTTCGCGCCGAACGCCCGTCCATAGACCTTCGACCCGATGTCGGGGAACGGAGGCGAGTGCTTCCCCGGCGCGAAAGGGGGAACGACGAGCGAGCGGAACTCGGTCCTCGCCTCGGGGAGGACGGGAAGGTCCTCCGCGCGGACCCCTTCACGCCATGAATCGAGGAGGATCGCGCGCGGGCCGCCGTCTTTCGCCGGCGCGCGGGCGACCGGCCTCCGGTGCATCGCCAGGACGCGCGGATCCCCGAGGATCGCCTTCTCCAACGCGGCCGGGACCTCGCCGGCGACGGCGTCGGGCGGATACGCGTGGGGGAAACGGGCCCCCTCGCGCTCCCACCGATCGACGAAATCCCAAAGATCGTCGATGTTCGATACGTGAAGGAACAAAAGGGCGTCGTCCGCGCCGGCGGGTCCGCCGAACGAGGTCAGGAACACGGCGAGAAGCAGGGATCCGACGGGGAGTCGCGCCCAAGACGCGGGACCGATCCCGCGCCGGCCCGAGAATCTGAAGAGGCGTGTCATTCGCACACCCCCTGCGGGAGGGTGAAACGCGCCAGGGGGACCGACCTCACTTAACCACGTTCCCGACGAAGTGTCAATGGGCTGCGGGGGAGCCTTCGGCCGCGCCGTCGCCGCGCCGAACCGCGGGCCCGATCAGCGCGCCGCCGTTTCCTTGAGGAGGAGGGTCCGCGGGTCGAGCTCGATCGACATGTCGCTCACGTCGGGGTTTTCGTGGTCCTTCAGGACCCGAAGGCGGACCGAGTCTCCCGCCGACTCGAGGAAGAACTTGACGGCGAGGAAGCGGTCGAACCGGACGAGCGGGTCCGGATAGCCGGCGGTGCGCGTCGGGGTGTCGCGGTGCGAGAGGGCGGAAAACCAGATCTCGGCGTTCAGCTCGCGGGCCAGCGCGTGGATCGACGCGAGGTCCTGCTCCTCGGCAGCGGCGAACGGAAAATTGTCCACCACGAGAGTGTCCGGCGCGAAGTCGGCGTGCTCGCGGAGGAAGCGCACCTCGGCGCAGAGCTTGGCGGCCGTGAAGGTCCCCGGCTGGTAGGAGTGGATGTGGCGGTTCTTCTCGACGGAGAGGCGCACGGCGGCCGCGTCGGCGAGATCGGCGGGTCGCACGAGCTCGCGGAACGTCTCGTCGTAGAAGCTCCGCGCGTGCTCGACCGCGTGGCCGATCGCGACGTGGAGGACCTTTTGTTCGCGGAGAAGATCGTCGAGGGCGACGTCGACGAGGAACGCGGTCTTCCCCACGCCGGCGCGGGCGATGACCACCCCGAGGTTGCCGCGCCCGAGGCCTCCGTGGATCGACCGTTCGAAAATCCTCAAGGGGCTTCGTTCGTTCACGTCCTTACGGTACATGCGTTCTCCCCTCCTTCTTCTTCCGAAGCTCCTCGATGCGCTTCTCGGCGATCTCCCTCGGCACCGGCGCGTAGCGCGCGAACTCCATCGTGAACTCCGCTTTCCCCTGCGTGGTGGATCGGAGAGAGGTCACGTAACCGAACATCTCGGCAAGCGGGACCTCGGCGTCGATCCGCACGAACTCGTTCTCGTCCGTGGTGCCGATGATGATCCCCCGCCGCTGAAGGAGCGTGCGCAGCATCTCCCCCTGGAATTCGGTTGGCCCCTCGACGGAGACGTTCATGATCGGCTCGAGAAGGATCGGCTTCGCCCTGGGATAAGCCTCTCGAAACGCGCCGCGCGCGGCGGCTTGGAAGGCCATTTCGGACGAGTCGACGCTGTGGTGCGCGCCGTCGGCGAGCGTCACGCGAATCCCGGTGACCGGGAAACCGACGAGGCGGCCCTCGGTCGTCTCCGCTCGGAATCCCTTCTCGCACGCCGGAATGAATTCGGTGGGGATGTTCCCCCCCCGCACGGCGTCCACGAACTCAAACTCCGTCCCGGGCGCCGGCTCGATCGCCCCTTGCACTCGTCCGTACTGCCCCGCGCCTCCGGTCTGCTTTCGGTGCGTGTAGTCGAAGTCCGCCCTCGCCGTGATCGTCTCGCGATAAGCCACCTGCGGCTGCCCCGTCTCCGTCTCGACCTGATACTCGCGCCGCATCCTTTCCACATAAACATCCAGGTGCAGCTCGCCCATTCCGGAGATCACGGTCTCTCCGCTCTCCTCGTCGACGCGCGCCCGGAAGGTGGGGTCCTCGCGCGTGAAGCGAAGAAGGGCGCGCGCGAGCCGGTCGAGGGAATCGCGGTCCTTCGCCCGCACGGCGAGGGAGACGACCGGATCGGGGACGTGCATCGAGAGGAGGCTGTACCGATAGCCCTCGGCGGCGAACGTGTCGCCGGACGCGCAGTCGATGCCGAAGAGCGCGACGATGTCTCCGGCCTCCGCTTCGCCGATGTCCTCCATCTCGTCGGCGTGCATCCGCGCGATCCGCCCGATGCGGACCTTTCGGTTCGTGCGCGCGTTGACCGCGTTGTCCCCCTTTCGAAGGACGCCCTGGTAGATCCGGACGTAGGTGAGCTGCCCGTACGACCGGTCCTCAAGCTTGAACGCGAGAGCGAGGAAGGGGTCCTCGCGCTCGTTCGAGAGCGCGATCCGTTCCTCCGGCGCGTCGAGGGAAAGCGCTTCGTTCCGAATGTCCGTGGGGGCGGGGAGATAGCGGACGACCGCGTCAAGGAGCTTCTGGATCCCCTTGTTCTTGTACGCGGACCCGAGAAGAACCGGCGTCATCTCCATGGCGAGCGTTCCGCGGCGGATCGCGTCATGGATGAGGTCTTCGTCGGCGCGATCTTCGAGGGCGGCGATCGTGAGCTCCTCGGAGAAATGCGAGACGGCATCGATCATCTTCTCCCGCGCCGCCTCGGCCTCCGGGCGAAGTTCCGCCGGGATCTCCTCCTCGCGCACGATCTCGCCGCGCTCGCCGTCGAATGAGACCGCCTTCATCGCGACAAGATCAATAAGACCGCGATGATTCACTTCCAAACCGATCGGGAGTTGGAGAAGAACGGCGTTGTGGCCGAGCTTCGAGCGGAGCTGTTCCGCCACGCGCCTCGGGTCCGCCCCCGAGCGGTCGCACTTGTTGATGAAGGCGATGCGCGGGACGCGGTAGCGCCGCATCTGTCGGTCGACGGTGATCGATTGGGATTGGACCCCCGCGACGGCGCAGAGAACGAGGACGGCGCCGTCGAGGACGCGGAGCGCGCGCTCCACCTCGATCGTGAAATCGACGTGTCCCGGGGTGTCGATGATGTTGATCTGGCGGCCCGCCCAACGGACGTTGGTCGCCGCCGCCTGGATGGTGATCCCGCGCTCCCGCTCGAGCTCCATCGAGTCCATCGTGGCGCCGACGCCGTCCTTCCCGTTCACCTCGTGCATCTCGTGGATGCGCTTGGTGTAATAGAGAATCCGCTCGGTGAGCGTGGTCTTCCCCGAGTCGATGTGGGCGCTGATCCCGATGTTGCGAATCCGATCGGTGTTCATAGTCATAGTCTCGTCTCGCGCTTCAGCCGCCCGGGAAACCCGGGCTCGAGCGGCCTCGGTCTCCTGCGATCGCTGGGGTGAGGGAGCCGGGTTCGTTCGACGGCCGGTTCATCGGCGGCCCGCGGGGGCCGGCGGCAAAACAAGGCTCTAGGATACGGCGAAAGGACCAGTTCCGCAAGTCTTTTCGCGGTCCCTCGATCCTGCGTCGCTTCCGCCCGTCGCTCCGGCTCGGGGCAGGTTCTCCAGCGCCGCAGGCGGCCGAGGGCGCAGGGAATCCGCTTGACACAAGGGCGAAGCGTTTGAGATTGTTCACGTTGGGGATGGGCTCTTCACGAAGCCCGGTCGGCTTATCGCAAGTTCGTGTCCGATCGCTCGTTGCCGATGGGCGGACGCCCCGCCGGAATCTCCGGGTTCAAGAGGTTCGATCGGAGCGGAAGCCGTTCGATTGCAAGGGGGATGAGCATGGCGACTCTGCAGGAGAGACTGGACGAGCTGGTTCCGAAGTGGCGCGCCGAGAGGGCCAAGCTTCTCAAGGAGAAGGGGCAGAAGGTGATCAGCGAGGTCACCGTGGCCCAGACTTTCGGCGGGATGCGCGGCGTGAAGGGGATGATCTGCGACACATCGGTCGTCGACCCGAACAAGGGCCTCTTCATCCGCGACCATTTCCTTCTCGACATCATGGATCTCTGGCCGGAACAGACCTTCGTCCTCCTGCTCACCGGCGAGATCCACGAGCGGGAGAGCGACCTCATCCGCTCGTTCCGCGCGGAGATAGACAAGCGCGCATGGCTCCCCGGATACGTGTACAACGTGCTCGAAGCGATGCCCGACGACAGCCATCCGATGTGCATGCTCGACACCGGCATTCTCGTGCTGCAGAGGGAGAGCACGTTCCGGAAGATGTACGACAAGGGGATGCGGAAAGAGGACTACTGGAAGGCGACGCTCGACGATTCGCTGAACCTCCTCGCCAAGATCCCGATGCTCGCCGCCGCCGTCTATCGGCTCCGCTACAAGAAGGGGGACTACATCCGCTGGACGTCGGGGCTCGATTACGGCGGCAACTTCGCCAACATGCTGGGGATCCCCGATCCGCACGGGCAGTTCGCCGAGCTGATGCGGCTCTATCTGCATTTCCATTGCGATCACGAGGGCGGGAACGTCAGCGCGAACACGTGCCACACGGTGGGATCCGCTCTCTCCGATCCGTACTACTCCGTGTCGGCCGGCCTGAACGGCCTCGCCGGCCCGCTTCACGGGCTCGCGAACCAGGAGTGCCTCCGCTGGGTGCTCGACACGATCGAGCTCTTCCGCGGCGTTCCGAACGAGGAGGAGATCGAGGCGTACGCCTTCAAGACGCTCCGTTCCGGCCAGGTGATCCCGGGCTACGGGCACGCGGTTCTCCGGGTGGCCGATCCGCGGTTCATCGGGTTCAATCGTTTCGGTAAGAAATACATCCCCGAGGATCCGGTGTTCCTCACGGTCGACCGCGTGTTCAACGTGGTGCCGAAGGTGCTCCAGCGGTTCTCCGAGGAGCGGGTGAAGGAGGGGAAGGCACCGATCGCGAACTTCTATCCGAACGTGGACGCGGGTTCGGGAGCGCTCCTCTATCATTACGACATGACCGAGTTCGAGTACTACACGGTCCTCTTCAGCGTCTCGCGCGCGATGGGGATGCTGGCCCAGCTTATCTGGAACCGCGCGGTCGGGACCGCGATCACGCGGCCGAAGTCGGTGAGCATGAAGTGGCTCGCGGAGAACGTGAAGTAGGATTGATGGAACCGTAAGACTTTCACGCGGCGCGGCGGCCCCTTCGGCCGCCGCGTTGCTTTCGAATCAGGAAGCGTCTCCCCGGCCTCGGGCGAGTGTCCGGCGGATCGTTTGATCGGACCCCGCCTAATGGATGTCGTCGCAGTCCGGCAGAAGGCCGTCGATGACCCTCGTGAGCAGGAAGCTCTCCGACGCGCCGCCCGGGCACTTGTCCCCCCCGTTCACCCTCGGTGCGTAGATGAACGAGTCGGCAAAGTTTATTATGTTACCTGAAACACTGCAGTGCCGGAAGTCCGCGGAGTATCCACTGCCGCGATAGACGGCAGGCGCGAAATAGTAGGTGTCCTGGAAGTTGACCGATCCGGTCCCGTTGAAGTCGAACGATTTGATGCAGAGCGTATCGTCGTGCGCCGCGAGCTCGACCGCCGGGTCGGCGCAAAGGGCGGTCACGACCCAGTGAAGCGCGTGTCGGCCCGCGCCCCCTCCGGAGATCATAAACCCGACCGCCCCGTCCGCGCCAGTGACCGCGGTGCGGGAAGGCGTCCCGCAGATTCGCCCGTTGAGGTTCTGCGGGTTGAGAAGATCGTTGTTCGGGTCGAACAGGCCGGAGAGATCGAGCCGAACCTCGCAAGAGGGGACCGGTTCGCTCAGGCAATCGCGAACGGTGACGCGAATCCACATCCTCTCGTAGTTCCCACTCGGAGCCCACACGAGGTCGCACGTGGAGCAGGGAATACCGGTTCCGGAAACACGGACAAGCTCCATCCCCGCGCTCGAGTACGCCGCGCACGGGAGGCCGGCCCATGCGGTCGCGAGCGACCCGAAGAGAGCGAACGCCAACAGCACGAAACGTGTCGCTTTCATCGCGGAAACCTCCTGAAGGGCGTGTCCCTTCTTTCGCTCCCGGTGCCCCCCTGCGCCGGGGTCGTTGGGCAGGACAGGGAGACCGGAGATCGCCGTCGTGAATCGGGAGGGGAAGACGAGGAAGGATCGTTTCATGTCTTCCTCACGCGGCGCGGACGAAAAGTGCGGAGAATCGATCGACCGTGATCAGCTTACCTCGTAGAGATCCGCGCGTCAAGACGTTCGGTGCCCCGCGTGCGCGGAGGGAGCCCCCGATTGCATTCTCCGGAGCGTCGCTCGCCGATGGGGCGGGCCCGAGGAGCACGATCGTTCTCCTTGCGAGCGCG
>JAGUYC010000104.1 GCA_020061515.1 Gemmatimonadota bacterium | reverse complement strand
GCACCGCCGCCTGGTAGCCGCTCCCCGTCCCCACCTCGAGGACTTTCTCTCCTCCCCGGAGCTCGAGCGCTTCGGTCATCCGCGCGACCATGTACGGCCGGCTGAGGGTCTGCCCGCGGCCGATCGGGAGCGCATGGGCGCCGTAGGCGCGCGAGGCGAGCGCCTCGTCGGCGAAGAGATGGCGCGGGACCTCGAGAAGCGCCCGGAGCACCCGCGGATCCCGAATCCCCTTCTCGATCGCCTCCGTCCGCACCATTCGCTCGCGCGCGGTCCGGTATTCCTCCGCGCCCCGAAAGGGTCTCATCGCTCCGGTCCGTCCCACCGCCAGCGGCGCATCTCGTGGATCATTTCGTAATGATTGAGGTCCAAATGAACAGGGGTCACGGAGACCGAGCGGTGGCGAAGAACGGTGGTGAAGTCCGCCTCCGGGTTCTCCTCCCACATCAGCTCCCCTCCCCCGACGCGGTAGATCTCCTCGCCCGCCGACCCGGGCTCGCGGACGAGAGCGTTCTGGTAGCGATGGGTTCCGAGGACCGTGACGCGGATCCCGCGGATCTCCTCGAACGGAAGGTTCGGGAAGTTCACGTTCCAGAACGTCCTTCGGGGAGGAGGATCGGCGATCATCTTCTCGACGATCCCTCCGATGAGGCGCTCGGGCGCCTCGAAGAGATGCCCGCTCTGCGCGGCGACCGAGAAGGCGATCGCCGGGACGCCGATCAGGGTCGCCTCGATGGCGGCGGCGACGGTTCCCGAGTACGTGATGTCGTCCCCCATGTTCGCGCCGTGATTGATGCCGGAAAGGACGAGCTCCGGACGTTTCGTAACGAGACCGTTCATAGCCAAGAAAACGCAATCGGTCGGCGTGCCGCTCACGCCGATCCGGCCGTCGGGGCGTCTTCGCGCCCGAAGCGGGGCGCCGAGCGTGATCGCGTGGCTCGAGGCGCTCTGTTCCTTTTCGGGGGCGACCACGGTGACGTTCCCAAGCGCCGCGGCCGCGCGCGCGAGGACCGCGAGCCCTTCCGAATCGAGGCCGTCGTCGTTCGTGATCAGGATTTCCAATCGTCTCTCCTCCGCATCGCGGCGAGCAGCTTGAGGAAACGGCCCGTGTCCCGCCAGACGGAGATATGGCTCGTCTCGTCGGCGTAGATCGCGGGGATGGGAATCGAGTCGATGCGAAAGCCCTTCCGTGCCGCGCCGACGAGAAGCTCGGTTTCGGTCTCGTAATGCGAGGTCCGGAGCGGGACCGCTCGGAGCACGCCGGTCCGGATCAGGCGATACCCGGACTGGCTGTCCGGGAGGCGGGCGCCCGCCGCGCGGGAGGCGAGCCATGTCGTGAGACGGTTCGAGAGGCGCCGAAGGGGCGGCATCCGTTCGTGATCGCCGCGGCGCGATCCGACGACGAGATCCGCTCCGGTCTCCTCCGCCCGCCGCACGAAGCGCGGGATCCACTCCGGAGGATGCTGACCGTCTCCGTCGATCGTCGCGACCGCCTCGTATTCCTCGCGGATCGCGACGTCGAACCCGCTTCGAAGCGCGGCTCCCTTCCCCCGGTTCGCCCCGTGGGAGAGAACGCGCGCTCCCTCCTCGCTCGCGACGGCGGCGGTTCGGTCGGTCGATCCGTCGTCCACGACGAGAACGTCCGCGCCCGGCGCCGCTCGGCGAATCTCGCGAAGCACGGCGGCGAGCGATCGTTCCACGTTGAAGGCGGGGATGAGAACGAGAAGGCGCATCGCGGTTCGTTTCCCTGAGACCGCGGCCCGGCTTCCGCGGAGGCGCGAGAGGAGATGGTCGGGGCGACTGGATTTGAACCAGCGACTCCTAGCGCCCCATGCTAGTGGGCTACCGGACTGCCCCACGCCCCGACCGTGACGGACGCGGGCTCCTCTCGGCGGCGCGAGCCCGAGCGTGCTCTTCGCAGCGGCAGTATAGCAAAGCGCTCGAGACGCGGCAAGGACCTCACGAAAGGATCTTCAGGATCTTCTGGAGGTCCTGTTCGATCGAGGCGAGGGCGCTGTTCGCGTTCGTCTCGACCGACGCCTCTTCCTTCGGATCGTCGAGGATCCCCTTCTTGGAGAGCTTTCGCTTCGCGCCGGCGATCGTGAATCCCTCTTCGTAGAGAAGATGCCGAATGAGGAAGATCAGCTTGATGTCCTTCTCCTGATAGACGCGGTTCCCCGCCCGGTTCTTTCTCGGCGCCAGGGCGGGGAACTCCGACTCCCAGTAGCGGAGGACATGCGGCTTCACTTTCGTGAGATCCGCGATCTCGGTGATGGAGTAGTAAACCTTTCCTTCCGGTAGTTTCATCATGCCCGGTTCCTTCCGGTCGCGCCCTTGTCGAACGTCCTCGGCTCGCCCTCCCCCCGCGCGCCGATCGCGCGCGTCGGGTCTCGGTCGCGTCGAAAGAGCATCCTCTCCTCCCGCGCGGTCCCTTTCCGATCGTCTCTCCGTTCGATCCGTCTCATCGGTCGTTTCCTTTTCGCAAAGAGAAGCGGTTCTCCGTTCCCGAGAAGAGGCGCCGCACGTTCTCCCGATGCCTCCAGACGACGAGCGCCGCGACGAGAAGCGAGACGAGGAGCGCCCCGACGCGAATCGGCTCGTCCCGGATGCGGTCGATCGCGGCGACCGAAGCGGGGAGCGCGGCCGCGCCGAGCACCGAGCCGAGCGAGACGTACCGCGTCGAGAGGACCGCCGCGAGGAAGATCGCGAGGCTGATTCCCGCCTCGAGCGGAAGGAGAACGAAGAAGACGCCCGCCGCCGTCGCCACGCCCTTGCCCCCGCGAAAGCGGAGAAACGGGGTCCAGACATGCCCCGCGAT
>JAGUYC010000175.1 GCA_020061515.1 Gemmatimonadota bacterium | reverse complement strand
CGGCGCCGGGCCGGGGACCGGCCGAGGGCGGGGACTCCCCCGCCGGCCTTTGGGGCGTCCTCCCCCATCGATCAGCCGAAGATCGCGAAAGCCGTGGTCCTCGCTCACGCGATCCCCAACGCGGCGCGGGCCAGCTCCCGCTTCTTCTCTTCGCGTTCGTTCGGCAGGCTTGCGAGCGCGTGCTGCTCGTCCTGGGCCGCCGCGAGAACCTCCGTGTCGTGCCGGAGCCGAGCCCTCAGGCGGATGACCGCCTTCGTGTGGATCTGGGAGACGCGGGACTCGGAGACGCCGAGGATCGCGCCGATCTCCTTGAGCGTCATCTCTTCGTAGTAGTAGAGAATGAGCACGAGGCGCTCGCGGTCCGGGAGGTGATCCAGCGATTCGTCGAGCACCTTACGCATCTTTTGGACTTCAAGAACCGCGATGGGATCGATGCAGTTCGTATCTTGGACGGTCTCGTGGATCTCGCTCGACGAATCCTCGTCCCCTGTCGAGCAGTGCTCGTTCAACGAGAGAAGCGTCGCCCCGCGCACGTCCTCCAGGAGCTGGAAGTACTCGCGCAGCTCGATCGACATCTCGCTCGCGAGCTCATCGTCGCGTGCCGGGCGCCCCTGGACGCTCTCGATGCGCGCATGGGCATCCTCGAGCTGCCGAGCCTTGCGGCGGACCGAGCGCGGAACCCAATCCATCGCGCGAAGCTCGTCGAGCATCGCCCCGCGAATCCGCGAGATCGCGAAAGTCGAAAACTTGTTGTCGCGGCTCGGGTCGTAGCGCTCGACGGCGGACATCAGCCCGAGAGTTCCGGAACCGATCAGATCGTCGATTTGGACGCTGGACGGCAACCCGACGGCGAGCCTCCCCGCCACGTACTTGACGAGAGGCATGTACTCGAGAACAAGCCGGTCCCGGACCCTCTTCGTCCGGCGATTCTGGTACTTCCTCCACACGACCTCGATCGAATCCATCCGGTTTCCTCCTGGCCGCGCCCCCGACGCATCCGCGCCCCCCTCCTCGACGAAGAGGCGCTCGGCTCCCGGCGAGGAACGCTCCTTCGCCCCGGCATCCGGCTCGCTTGTGCGGAGGGGTCTTCGCGTCGTCTTGGGCATGTTCTCCACCTGTTCCCCGGCTTCACGGGGCGAGACAGGCAAGAGCAACGGGCATGCCACGGCTCGGGCGCGAACGGATCCGAATGAACCCATTGTGAAATAAGAAATTAGACGAAGTCCTCTCGGGGCCTGCCCGAGACCCGAGTGGGAAGGAGCCGAGCAGTTGATCGGAAGGAACTGAATAATTCGTTACAATCGAAGAAGATACATGGAAAGATCGGATTGATCAGTTCTCGACCAGCGCAAAGAAAGGAGCCGCGGCTCTTCCGCGCTTGGCCGGGACGCGGTTCGAAACCCGGTCAGATCGAGGTGCGGCCCGCCTCGTACTGGCGCAGCTTCTCCCGCAAGGTCTGCCTCGAGATCCCGAGCGTGCGGGCTGCCTTCGTCTTGTTCCCTCGGGCCCACTCGATCGTCTTCAGAATCTGGACCCTTTCGGCTTCGGAGAGCGGAATCGGGACGAAATCCTCCGGCTCCTCCATCTCGAACGACTCGATCATCCCCGCGGAGATCTCGAGGGGGAGATGTTCGAGGAGGATGAGGTCCTCGCTCTCGAGAAGGATCGCGCGCTCGATCACGTTGCGAAGCTCGCGCACGTTTCCCGGCCAGTTGTATTCCTGGAGCCGGGCCCGTGCGGAAGGGGAAAGGCCGCGAATATTCTTTGAGAGATCTTTATTAAAGAAATCGATGAAATAGCTCGCAAGAACCGGAAGATCCTCGGGCCGTTCCCGGAGAGGCGGAAGGTGGATCGGCACGACGTTCAGGCGGTAGTAGAGATCCTTGCGGAACCGCTTCTCCGCGACCGCCTTTCGAAGGTCCTGGTTCGTCGCCGCGATGATGCGGAGGTTCACCTCGATGTCCTCGGTTCCCCCGACCCTCTTGAAACGCTTGGTCTCGATGACGCGAAGAAGAACCGCCTGCAGCTCGATCGGCATCTCTCCGATCTCATCGAGGAAGAGCGTCCCCCCCATCGCCGTTTCGATCAGCCCCTTCTTCAGGGTCTTCGCGTCAGTGAAAGCGCCCTTTTCATGCCCGAAGAGCTCGCTCTCGAGAAGGCTGGCGGGGAGCGAACCGCAGTTGATCTCCATGAACGGGCCGGTCCGCCCCGGCGTTCCGTGGTGAATCGCCTTGGCGATCATCTCCTTCCCCGTTCCGCTCTCCCCTTCGATCAGCACGGTCGCGCGCGGGCTCGCGGCGACCCGCTCGACGATTCGATAGACCTCCTGCATCTTCTTGCTTCGGCCGAGGATGAGCCGGTCGCTCTGGCGGTTCCCGACAACGATCGGCTCAATCCGCTGCACTTCCTGACGGATCTCGGTATCGGCAAGGAGGTTCATCGCCATAGCGGCGAGCCGCTGCGGGTTGATCGGTTTCTCGAGGGAATGGCATCCGCCGAGGCGCGACGCCTCGGAAACGGTCTCGCGAAAGCGAGGCGGCGCGAGAAGAAGGATGAGGACATCCGGATCCGCCTCGCGGATCTGCCGGACGCAGTCCATGACGGGAAGATCGGCGAGCTCCGCGTCGAGGACGATCAAGGCGGTCGAATGATCACGGACGCCCGCGACTCCTTCGCTCCCTCCCTGCGCCTCCTCCACCGAGTAGCCGGCCTCGATCAGCGCCGACCCCACGGCCCACCGAAGTCTCTTCTCGCCGCCGATCAGGAGAACACGCGACGATGCGCCGCTCACTCGACCCCCTCGGAGCCGAGGCCCCCGCGCTCCTCGGCCTCGGCTCCGCGAGGACTGAGCAGCGTGCGAAGAAGACGGCGCTCGGTCGCCCCGTCCAGGTTCTCGATCTTTAGATCCACGGCGTATCGCGACGCGTCCTCCGGATCGCGCCGCACATGCCGGACCCGCCCCTCAAGCGACAAAGGCTTCCCGTCGCAGTCCTCGATCTCGATCCGGAGGCACGTGCCCGGGTCGAAGGGCTCGGGGATCCGACAGAGCGCGAGGAGGCTCTCCTCGCTCGCCTCATCCGGATCGGCCGGGCGGATCGGCGGCGCCGTCTTGAGGACGTACTTGGCCCGGAGCTCCGTGCGCACACGCGCCCGCGCCTCTCTCCGAAGCGGCTCAAGGTTCGAGGGATGGCGGATCACGAGATACGGCGAAGAATCCTTGAAATGCTCGGCCAGCTTCGACGCGCCGAGGTGCGGCTCGCCCTTCCATGTCGTGCGAAGCGTCACGCCGGTTCCCTTGAGGAGATCGACGAACCCCAGCGGATCGAAACCCGGGACGTGAAGGACCAGATGATGACCGTCCGCCTGCGCGACCTGGGCTCGATACAGCCGATTGTCGATTCGCTCCCCGACCGCGATCTCGAGGATTTGGCCGGTATGGAACGGTTCACGCTTCATCTTCCTACCGACCTCGTTGGGGGGACGCCGCCTGTCGGCATTTTAGTGCCGGGCCATCCGCGGGTCAACGGGAATCTGGTGCCTGGCACAGAGCATCCGGTGAGCGTACCTGGTACAATGCGCGAGTGTACCTGGTACGAAGCGCCGGGAAGGCTCTTCAGGGCACCCTGCGAGGTCCGTTCCCGAGAAACGCGTCCAGAATCGCCTCGACGATCTCGGCGCGGATCTCCGGTCGGTCGTAGTAGCCTTTGTCGATTCTTCGTTGGATTCGACGGATTCGCCAGAGGGTCTCTCTCGCCTTCCGACTCCGGCTCAGCCGGGCTTCCGCTTCCGCCATGATGTTCCCCTCGCGAGCTCGCGGATTCGAGCGGGCCGCTCCGCCACGTCCCGCGCCCGTCCGTCCGCACTGCGGACCCCGAACGGGCGGAAAGCGGCGGCGGCCTCCACCACCCGGGGAGAGCTACCCAACCGGAGCATCGTCGGAGAACGGAAATGCTTGAGGCGGATCGGTCAGCCCCCTGTCCCCTCGCAGAGCCGCATCACCCTCCGCACGCGGCTCTTCAGGACGCGGCTTTCCGGGCGGCAGGAGAGCGCGCGAATGTACGCGTCGGCGGCGGACCAGAGGTAGCCCTGGCGAAGAAGGCAGTCCCCCATGCGGACGTATCCGCGCGGGCTCGTCGGGCGAAGGGCCTGATACCGCTCGCAGAAACGAACGGCGTCTTCGTAGCGGCCCAGGATCGCGAGCCATTCGCCCGCCCGGAGAAGGAGCGCCGGCTGGGCGGGATCGACCGTCAGGCTCTCGAAGACGCACTCAAGCGCTTCCTCGAAACGCCCCTCCGCCGCGAGGCATTTGGAGAGGCTTCCAAGGAGGCGGGGCGCCGCGCGGTACTCGATGAGCGCCCGCCGGAAAGGGCCTTGCACATCCGAAGAGCGCAAGGAATCGTCTCTCTCGTTCGTCTCGGCCGGCATCGCGCGACTCCTCTTCCCGCCCCACACACTGCATGGGGCATGCCACCAACGGGCGCTCCGCTTCCCCCGCGCGGGGCCGCGCGCGTTCGCGCGAACTGGACACGGTTTCCGCGCCTTGCGACGGAACGACGTGCATGTCCCCCGCGCGCACCGCGCGGGAGCCCGTCCGGTTCTTGGCCGGCGAAACGGAAACGGCCGCTCTCTCTGGCCGCCTTCCGGCCGGACGGGGAGAGAAGGAGGAGTCAGGGGCGGGAACGGTCGGAAGCGAACGCGCGCCGCGGGATCCGGGCGAACCCGGAGGACGCCTCCCGGATCTAGGCTAAGAAGCGAGGTAGCTCTTCAGGGCGTCTCCTCGGCTCGACTGCCGCAGCCGGCGGATCGCCTGATCCTTGATCTGTCGTACTCTCTCACGCGAGAGTTTCATCCGCTTACCGATTTCCTCGAGCGTCTGCTTGCGATCCGAATCGAAGCCGAAGTACGAACGGAGAACCGCCTCCTCGCGCGGTCCCAGGGAACGGAGAGCGCGCCCGACATCCCGCCGGAGCCCCGTCTCGATCAGCTCCGTGTCCGGCGCCGGGCTCAGCGTGTCCTCCAGGAAGTCGCGCAGGGAGGATTCTCCGTCCGGCCCGCACTCGGGAGAGTCGAGCGAGCGCATGCGGGCGGCCGCGTTCAGCGTCTCGCGGATCTCCGCCTCCGAGAGGGCGACCGCCTCGGCGACCTCGCGGTCGGTCGGCTCGCGACCGAACGCCTGCCGAAGCTTCTCCGTTTCGCGAAGGATCCTCTGAACGGTTCCGGCGCGTCCCAGGGGAATGCGGATCATCCGCGCCTGTTCCGCGAGCGCCTTCAGGATCGACTGTTTGATCCACCAGACGGCGTACGAGATGAACCGATTCCCCCTCCGCTCGTCGAAACGGCGCACCGCCTCCAGAAGCCCCAAGTTCCCCTCGTCGATCAGATCGGAAAACGAAAGCCCCTGGTTCCGATACCTCTTCGCGACGGAGACGACGAAACGAAGGTTCGCGCGCACGAGAGCCTCGCGCGCCTCGGCATCCCCCTCCCGGCTCCTCCTCGCCAGGTCGACCTCCTCTTCCCGATCGAGGAGCGGGACCTTCGCGATCTCGCGGAGGTAAACCCGGAGGGATCGATCCTCGTCCATCCCGCCCATCGAACCTCCTGCCCTTCCGTTCACCTCGTTCTCCTCCCGCCTGATCCCCTGGCGGCTCTCGCCGGGTCCTTTTCTTTCTCTCAAGACTCGTACCAACATCGATCGAAAGAGGGAAATTATTATCCGTTTGCCGCTCTTTGACTTGCGGATCCGCGCCCGGGACTCCTCTTCACCCGGAACCCAATGTTCACCCTTTTCATGCCATTTTGGCGGATCGGTTCCCGCTGGGACATCGCGCGGCCGGAGCGGCGGGCGGATGGGATCAAGCCGCCTCCGGGCCCGGCCTTGCGGGTCTACGCGCGAGCGCCCTGGCCGGCGTGGCCTAGGTAGCGTTGAAGAAGGAGCTTGCTCGACTCTTCCAGGAAGAGGAAGGAACAGCCGATCTGATACGAGGCGCAGCCGGGGATCTCCGATTCGGGATCCGTCCAGACCACGATCATTTCCGTATCAAGGATCTCCTCGACCGGCGTCCCCCCCTCGGCGGGCGGGACCGGCAGGACGAGGGTTCCTTTCAGCTTGGTCATCACCGGGACGAAATGCGGGACTCGGCAGTAGATTCCTCCCAGACTGATGTTGAGCCCTTCGGCGGCGATCGTGTCCCGCCCGGGAACGCCTTCCGCGCCGAGCCGGAGCCCGAACCGCGAGTCGGCCCGCCGGTGCTTTCTCCGCTCCTCATGTTTCGGCATCGTGTCCTCCCGCACTCGATCGACGCCCGTATTCTGCCATCCCGAAGCGCGCGGGTCCACTCTTTCTTTCGGCTCGAGCGGGAGGAAGGCCTATGGAGCCCCTTTCTCGCTCTCATCCAAAAAAGAGCCCGCCGGCGGCGGGCTCAGGTCGTTCGTGTCCGTGCTTCGATATCGATCGCTAGCCGACGGCCGCCGTGAGCGAAACGGCGTCCAAGAGGCACTCCCCTTCCGGCGTCGCGAGGAGGCATCCCCCCTCCCCCTTCTTCGCGGTCTCCTGCCAGGAGTGGACCATCTTCTTCGCGTTCTTCCCTTCGACGTCCATGTAGAGACCGTCGGTCGACTCCCGGATCGAACTCTTCACGTGGTGCTCGGTGTCGAGGATTCCGGCGCTCTTCTCGAGAAAGCCGCGCCCCGTCTCCTTGCACCCGAGCGCATAGAGGCGGAAGCCGGACTTCGTCTCGACCACCTGGACCGTCGAGAGGACATTCCCCGAGGTCGGGCAGAGAATCGCCTGGCCGGACTTCGCCTTCTCGCCGCTCGCGTGGAGGCACCCGGACGCCGAGTGGGCGGAGGCTCCCTGCATTCCCGCGCATCCGGGAGCGGCACTCGCCTTCGTCATCGAGGCGCAGCCGGACGAAGCGTTCGCCTTCTGGACACCGGCCTTTGCTCCCTCACACGCTCCCGCGGGCCCCGCGCCGGCGACGAGAAGAACCGCAATTCCAACCGCCGACCATGCCGTTCGACGCGCGAAGTACTTCATGATGAATCTTTCTCCTTGTTGTCAGGGATTCCAGTGTCCGCCGGCCAGGGGGGTTCGGCCGCCGGACCGTGCTCCGATGGTTCGGTCTTAATAAGAGAATCGGCCGGAGTCAAGCCCTCCGGCCGATTCCCACAAAGGCGCGCGCTTCAACGTCCTCTCGGTTGCTTCGCCCCCGCCGAGCCGGACGACCGGCTCGAAGAAGGCGGCGCGGAAGATCGAGACCCGCTCGTCGCCGGCGCGGATCCCCTTGTCGCGTGCGACCGGCTCGGCGCGATCCGCTCCGCGGAACGCGTGTTCGAGGGAGCGGAGACCTGCGGCGAAGCGGCTTCGCCCCGAACCCGCTTCTTG